>JAAFHX010000070.1 GCA_013297695.1 Rhodobacterales bacterium
GAACCCCGACGATCCCGCCGACCCGGTCATGACGGCGCTGGCAGGCAACCTGATTCTGGTCTGGCTGAAGGGATCGGACGCGCATCGCGCCGAACTGATCCGCCGCTTTGACCGGGCTCCGAAACCGATCTACTACCAGCCGGAATTCCTGGCCGGTGTCTGGCAGGACTTCTGCACCCGACACGCCTGCACCGAGGCAGAGGTTGACCCCGATGCCTTCCTGCGCTTTGCCTATGCGCGCCTGCTGGACCATCGCCAGCCGCTCTACGCCGCGATGGCGCGATGGGGCGTGACGGTGACGGCGGAAGACCTTGGTGCCGCCGGAACGCCCGCCGGCTTTGCGCAGGCCATCGCCCGGGCCCTTGAGCGGCGGGGCGAAGCGGCCTAGATAACGGCTCCGCCCGTCACGGGGTCTTCCCGGAGTTTGCAATGCCCATCACCCTGCCCGCCACCCTGCCCGCCTTTGACGTTCTGCGGAACGAAGGCGTCATGGTGATGTCGCCGGAACGGGCGGCGCGGCAGGATATACGGCCGCTGCGGATCGGGCTGCTGAACCTGATGCCCAGGAAGATCCAGACCGAGACCCAGTTTGCCCGGCTGATCGGCGCGACGCCGCTGCAGATCGACCTGCACCTGATCCGGATGTCCGAGCATCAGACGAGGAACACGGCGGCCGAGCACATGGAAACCTTCTACCGCCCCTTCCAGGAGGTGCGCGACGAAAAGTTCGACGGGCTGATCATCACCGGCGCGCCGATCGAGCACCTGCCCTTCGAGGCCGTCACCTACTGGGACGAGCTTTGTCAGGTCATGGACTGGACGCAGACCAACGTGCAGTCCACCTTCGGCGTCTGCTGGGGGGGGATGGCGCTGGCCTGGCATTTTCATCGTTTGCCCAAGCATGCGCTGCCGCAAAAGGCCTTCGGCTGCTATCCGCACCGCAACCTTGCGCCTGCCTGCCCGCTGCTGCGCGGTTTTGCCGACGATTTCGTGCTGCCGGTCAGCCGCTGGACCGAGATGCGGCAGGACGACATCGACCGCGCCGGGCTGACCACCCTGCTGACCTCTGACATTTCCGGCCCCTGCATGGTGGACGACCCCGATCATCGGGCGATCTACCTGATCAACCATCTGGAATATGACAGCGACACGCTGAAACAGGAATACGACCGCGACGTGGCGGCCGGAACGCCGATCCATGTTCCCGCGAACTACTACCCCGATGACGACCCGGCAAAGCCGCCGCTGAACCGCTGGCGCAGCCATGCGCATCTGCTTTATGGCAACTGGATCAACGAGATTTACCAGACGACGCCCTATGATCCTGCCCGCATTGGCCGCTAGCCTGGGCGTTTTCTGCCTGGGCGCCGGCGGCGCGGCGCTGGCGACGACGCGCCGGGCCGCGCGGCGCGAGGCGGCGGCCGAAGCTGCCTTTCCGGCCGAGGGGCGGCTTGTCCGGGTGGCGGGTCTGACCATCCACGCCGTGGTGGCGGGGCGCGGACCCGATCTGGTGCTGATCCACGGGGCCAACGGCTGTACGCGCGATTTCACCTTTGCACTGATGGGCCTGCTGCGCGACCGCTACCGCGTGGTGGCGCTGGACCGCCCCGGCCTTGGCTGGTCGCAGAATGCGGGGGCGGCAGGGGTCAGCCCGCTGGCACAGGCCGATATCCTGGGACGTGCCTGCAGGCAGATCGGTGTCACTCGGCCCATCGTGCTGGGGCAAAGCTATGGCGGGTCGGTCGCGATGGCGTGGGCGCTGCGCGACCAGGGGGCCGCGGCGCTGGTGATCGTGGCGGGGGCGACCATGCCCTGGCCGGGGGGGCTGGGCCTGACCTACCGGCTGACCGCGCATCCGCTTGCGGCGGCGACGCTTGTGCCGCTGGCCTCTGCCTGGATCACCGAGGCGCAGGTCGCCCGCACCTTGTCTGCCATCTTTGCGCCCGATCCCGTGCCGCCCGGATATGCCGATCATGTCGCCACGGCGCTGGCCCTGCGACGCGGGTCGCTGAAGGTGAATGCGCGGCAGGTGAACGGACTGAGGCCGCATGTCGTGGCGATGGCACAGGACTATCCGCGCCTGATGCTGCCGGTCGAAATCGTGCATGGTACCGCCGACGGCATCGTGCCCGCGCAAGTGCACGCCCTGCCCCTGTCGCAGTGCCTGCCGGACGCCCGGCTGACCCTGATCGACGGCGCGGGCCACATGCCGCATCACACCCACCCCGAGGCGGTCATTGCCGCCATCGACCGCGCCCGGTTGCGCGCGGGCCTGTGATCGCCATACTGCGCCCACGCCGGAAGGACCTCATGCCCCACGCCCTGCCCCAAACCCTGCCCGCATGAGCAAGCGCGGCTATCACCACGGCAACCTGCGCCAGGCGCTGGTCGAGGCGGCGCTGGCGCTGATCGCGGAAAAGGGGCCGCAGGGGTTCACCCTGTCCGAAGCCGCCAAGGCCGCCGACGTGACCCCGGCTGCGGTCTATCGCCATTTCACCGGGCGCGACGAACTGCTGGCCGAAGTGGCGCGGCAGGGCTACGAGATTTTCGCAGCCCTGATGGACTATGCCTATGACAACGGCCAGCCGACGGCCCTGTCGGCCTTCGAGGCGACGGGCCGGGCCTATCTGGCCTTTGCACGCAAGTATCCCGGCCATTATCAGGCGATGTTCGAAAGCGGGCTGTCGCTGCAGGGCAATCCCGAACTTGCCGCCGTGGCGAACAAGGCCAGCGGCGTGCTGGAGAAGGCCGCAACCGCCCTGTCGGCCCATATCCCCCCCGAAAAACGCCCGCCACCCGCGATGTTCAGCGCCCATATCTGGGCGCTGAGCCACGGCGTCGTCGAACTCTTCACCCGCGGCGCGCCGGGGACCCGATCCCCCTTCCCGCCCGAGGACCTGCTGGAAGCGGGAATCGGCATTTATCTGCGAGGGCTTGGCCTTCTGCCGCCTGATGCCTGAGGCTACGATTTTTCTGCGAAAAATCAGTTCCCTACAGACCAATCCGGATTTTTCGCAGAAAAATCGTGGCCTCAGCGGAACAGAACCAGCGCCCCGGGGCTCCAGGACACGCGGGTCCGGGTGCGGATGTCCAGCACGGGGCGGCCGGGCAGGTTGCGCATCGACAGGCGCACCGGGGTGTCGATCCCGTCCAGCTTGACATCGTAATAGGTCATGTCGCCGTAATAGACGACCTCTTCCACCGTGCCTTCGGAGACCCGGTCAGACGTGGTCTGGCCTTCATAAAGGATCGTCAGCGTCTCGGGCCGGAAGCCCACGCTGGCCGGGCCGCCAGTCGGCGCACCGGGGGCCTGGGCCTCGGTGATCTCGCAGCGGCCAAGACCCGCGACATCCACCGAATAGCCCTCGTTGGTCTGGGCCGCCACCTCGGCGGGCAGGAAGTTCATCGTGCCGATGAAATCGGCGACCTGCCGGGTCTTCGGTCGGCGGTACAGGGTTTCGGGGTCGTCCAGTTGCGCGATCTGGCCTTCGAACATCACGGCGATGCGGTCGCTCATCACCAGCGCCTCTTCCTGGTCATGGGTCACCAGAATGAAGGTGATGCCCACCTGCCGCTGCAGCTTGATCAGCTCCACCTGCATGTTCTCGCGCATCTTCTTGTCCAGCGCCGAAAGCGGTTCATCCAGCAAAAGCACCTTGGGCTTCAGGATCAGCGCGCGGGCCAGCGCCACGCGCTGCCGCTGACCGCCCGACAGCGCATGCGCGGCGCGCGCGCCGTACCCCTTCAGCCCCACCATCTCCAGCGCCTCGGTCACCCGCCGCGCCTTGTCCTCGCGCGAGCCTGCCTCGCGGCGCAGACCGAAGCCCACGTTTTCGGCCACGGTCAGATGCGGGAAGATGGCATAGGACTGGAACACCATGTTGGTCGGGCGCTGGTTCGCGGGGACCTGCGCCATGTCCTTGCCGTCGATCAGCACAACGCCCGACGAGATGCTCTCGAATCCCGCGATGGTGCGCAGCAGCGTGGTCTTGCCGCAGCCCGAGGGGCCGAGCAGCGAAAAGAACTCGCCTGCCCGGATTTCGGCGGTGATCCCGCGCAGCGCATGATAGTCGCCGTAGTATTTCTGCACATCCCGGAACTCGATCATCGTCGGACCGGGCATGGTGGGTTTCTCGGTCACAGGAAGCCTCCGGTATCCTTGGCGCCCGACCGGGCAAGGCCCCGGCGGCGGAAAAACTCGGCGATCGACAGCAGCAGGATCGACAGACAGACCAGGATCGTGCCAAGCGCCATGATGACCGGCACCGCCTGCGGAAAGCGGAACTGGCTGAAGATGTAGACCGGCAGCGTGGCCTGCGTGCCCGCCAGGAAAAAGGCGATGATGAACTCGTCGAGCGAGATGGTGAACGAGATCAGCAGCGCCGACACGATCCCCGGCATCACCAGCGGCAGGATGATCAGCCGGAACGTCGACAGCGGCGTCTCGCCCAGGTCATAGGCCGCCTCCTCCAGCGACCGGTCGAGCGACTGGAACGCCGAGGTCAGGATCGCGATGCAGAACGGCGTGCAGACCAGCACATGCCCCAGGATGACCGTCAGGATGTTCAGGCTGACGCCAAGGCCCAGCAGCACCACCAGCAGCGATACTGCAACGATGATCTCCGGCAGCACCAGCGGCAGCATGATGAGCCCCATGAGCGGCCCCTTGAAGGGAAAGTTGAACCGCGTGGAAGCGCGCGCGGCAAAGACGCCAAGCGTGGTGGACAGGATCGACACCGACACGGCGATGATGAGGCTGTTGCGCACCGCGTCATGCAGCGGCGGGTCGTCCAGCAGCGCCGCGAACCATTGCGTCGTGAACCCCTGCAGCGGAAAGGCGATGATGATCCCGTTGTTGAAGGCGAACATCGGCAGAAGAACGATCGGTGCATAGAGGAACACCAGATAGACCATCGCATAGATGCGGAATCCGGTCCCGCCCTTCATGACTGCGGCCCCCGCAGGAATCTCCGGTTCAGGAACAGGAAGCACAGGCTGACCGCCGTCACCACCGCCATCGCCGAGACCGCCATGGCCGAACCGAGCGGATAGTTGTCAAGCTTCAGGTATTGCAGTTGGATCAGGTTCGCCACCAGACGCCCTTCGGGTCCGCCCACAAGCTGCGGCGTGACGAAATCGCCGATGGTCGGGATGAACACGATCAGCACCGCCGCCACCACACCGGGCATCGCCAGCGGCAGCGTCACCCGCAGAAAGGTGGTAAAGCTGCTTTCGCCCAGATCCTGGCCGGCTTCCAGCAGCGACCGGTCGATCTTTTCAAGCGCCACGAAGATCGGCAGGATCGCGAACGGCGCATAGGCATGGGCCAGCGTCACGATCACCGCACCGACGTTGTAGTTGATGACCTGCAGCGGTTCGTCGATGATCCCCAGCCCCAGAAGGGCCGAGTTGATGACCCCGTTGTAGCCCAGGATCACCTTCCACAGGAACACGCGGATCAGATAGCTGGTCCAGAACGGGATGGTGATGAGGAACAGCCACAGCGACTTTTTCGACGGCTCCACATGGAACGACACGAAATAGGCCACGGGGAAGGACAGAAACACCGTCGCGATCGTGACACCAAGCGAGACGTACAAGGACCGCAGCATCACCGTCAGGAACAATGGGTCCGACCAGGCCCCCTTGAACTGCGCCTGCTGGACCAGTTCGCCTTCGACCATCTTGTAGGTGCCGCAGGGGCCGAAATAGTTGCACAGCGTGAACTGGCGGATGATCTCGAGATAGCCATCGGTCAGAAAGCTGTAGAGCAGGATCGTCACCAGCGGTGCGGCCAGCAGCAGGATCGCATAGATCGCAGGCGGGCTTATCATCGCCAGTCCGCTTGCGGCCTCAGACCGGCCGATCCGGCTGAAAAGCCCCCCAATACTCATCTTGCCCCCGTCGGTTGCGCCCACGGATACTGTGTTGCACAGGCCCAAGACCGAGGAAAGCCCCTTTGCCGTGCCGGGGAAAAGACAGGATCACCTTCGCCGAAGGGTTCGGCACGGGCCTGCAGGATGGCCGCGCAGACCTTGGCCGCGCCTGCAACTTCAGCGTTCGAAGAACATCCGGGCCTGACGCTCAGCGAAGGACCGCCTCGATGGCGATCGAGCGTTTCTTGAGTTCGGCATAAAGCGTCGGCACCACGCGGTGGTTCGACACCGCCACCCGCAGGGCCGCGTCGATATCCTCGGCCCGGCTGTCCTGCGAGGAAACCCGCCAGACCAGCCGACGGGCCACGCCGTCGTCATAGACGATTTCGGACGCGCCGGTGCGCCCCTGGCGCAGCCCCAGAAAAACGCCCCCTTCGGGCGCATGAAAGGACGATTGATGCCCCATGATCTTGCCTCTGCTGCTCGGGTTCTTCTTGTCGTTGGGTCAAGGATGAGGCGCGCCCCTGAACCGGTCAACTTTGCTATTCGGAAAATGCAACCAATTCCGGTTGTTGAGTCCGCGATGCAACAATGCCGCGCGCCGTCAGACCGACATGTCCCGCGGCGGGCTGGCCAGAAGGCGTGCCAGAACGGCAATTGCGGCCTCGAAAGCCGGGCGCGGCACGCCGCCTGCCACCGACAGGCGCACCGCATTGGGCGCGCGGTCATCGTTCAGCACATATTCGTCCGCCGACCGGATCAGCACGCCTTCGGCTTCGGCCATGCGGGCAAAGGTCGACGCGCGCCAGCCGCGCGGCAGGGTCAGCCAGACAAAGGGCAGACCGGGTTGCCACGCCGGCGACCACGGCGCAAGCCCGCCCACCAGCACCTGTAGCCGCGCGCCAAGTTCAGCCACCACGGCGCGGCGGATACGCTGCGCGGCCCCCGTGGTCAGCAGATCAAGGCACAGGTCCGACACCGGCCGCGCCAGCGCGAAGTATCCGTGCTGTGCGGCCAGCCGCCCCACCTCGCCCTGGCCTTCGGGGCAGACCACATATCCGAACCGAAGGCCGGCCGAAACGGATTTCGACAGGCTGCCCACATACCAGGTGCGTTCCGGTGCCAGCGCCCGCAGCGTGGGCTGCGCGCTTTCGGCCACGGAATAGCAATCATCCTCGATCACCTGCAGACCCGCCTCACGGGCGATGGCGGCGATCTCGCTGCGGCGCGACAGGCGCATGCAGGCGGTCGTGGGGTTCTGCGCCTGCGGCGTCAGGCAGACAGCCTGTGCGGGGTGGCGCAGCAGGGCGGCCCGCAGGGCATCGGGGCGCATGCCTTCCTGATCCATCTCGACCCCCACAGGTTCCGCCCGCATCAGGCGCACCGCGTGGCGCAGGCCGGGATAGGCCAGCGCCTCGAGCAGCACCACCGGGTCCGGCCCGCGCAGACAGGCCTGCAGCACCAGCCCGATGGCCGCCTGCCCGCCATTCGCAAGGGCCACGTCATCGGGACCGACCGCCCCAAGGTCGCGGTCCGACAGCCAGTCGACCACTGCGCCCCGCAGCGGAGCCTCGGCGCGCTGCGACGGGTAGGTCAGCCAGTCAGCCCCGATCCGCCCCGCCATGCCCTGCAGCGAACGGGCAATCTCGGCCATCTGGCCCACGTCGGGCAGTTCCGGCGACCGCAGGTCGGTGATGGCACTGTCGGGCACCGGGGCGGCAATGCGGACCGGACGCGGGGCGACAAAGGTGCCGCGCCCGACCTCTCCCGTCAGCAGCCCTTCCTGCATGGCAATCTGATAGGCACGCGCCACGGTGCCGGGCGTCATGCCCAGCCGCCAGGCCAGATCGCGCACCGGAGGCAGCCGCGCCCCCGTCTCCAGCGCGCCCGAGCGGACCGCCTGCCGCAGCGCCCCGGCCAGCGCCTGATACTTCGGGCCGGGAAACCGGCTCAGGTCGGGCTGCCACATTGTATCGGTCACAATGTTCCTCTTTTCGACTTCTTCCGCATATTGTATCGCTACTATTAGGAGAAATGCTCGATTGTATCAATACAAAAGGTGCTGACATGACCCAGACCGTCGCAACCATCCGGCACAATGCGCCCCGGCCCGGGCTTCTTGCGGCTGCCGTTCGCGCGGTGATGTCCTGGCAACGGCGACACAGCGCACGCGTCAGCCTTGCGCGGCTGGATGCGCACATGCTGCGCGATATCGGCCTCAGCGCGGCCGATGCCCATGACGAATGTTCCAAACCTTTCTGGCGCGACTGATCCCGCGCCGGTCCGACGCCGGTTCCTGATCGGCAACCCCTGACTGGGCCGGGCAGTGTCCCGGCCCTTTTTCACCGGGTCTGACCACGCTGTGACGGATGCCAGAAGGTGACCTGTCGTTCCACCAGCGCCACCGCGCCGTAGAACAGCGACCCCGCCAGCGCCGCCACGGCGATCTCGGCCCAGACCATGTCAAGCGCCAGCCGACCGACCTCGGTCGAGATGCGAAAGCCCATGCCCCTGGTCGGGCTGCCGAAGAATTCGGCCACGATTGCCCCGATCAGCGCCAGCGTGGTGGCAATCTTCAACCCGTTGAAGATGAACGGCATCGCGGCGGGCAGACGCAGCTTCCACAGGGTCTGCCAGTAGCCGGCGCTCCACGTCGCCATCAGGTCGCGCTGCATCGGCTCGCTGGCAGCCAGCCCGGCAAGGGTGTTCACCAGCACCGGAAAGAACACCATCACCACCACGACGGCGGCCTTCGACTGCCAGTCAAAGCCGAACCACATCACCAGAATCGGCGCAATGCCGACAATCGGCAGTGCCGCCACGAAATTGCCAATGGGCAGCAGCCCACGCTGCAGGAAGGGCGACCTGTCGATGGCAATGGCGGCAAGGATCGCCGCCCCGCAGCCGATCACATAACCCGTCAGCGCGCCCTTCACGAAGGTCTGCACTAAATCCGTCCACAGGACCGGCAGGTTCGCCGCGATGGCGGCCGCGATGGCCGAGGGCGGCGGCAGGATCACGGCAGGCACCGCCAGCCCGCGCACCAGCCCTTCCCACAGCACAAGGATCGTCACCCCGAAGATCGCCGGAACGATCAGCCGCCCGGCGCGCGACTGCGTGACCGCCTGTGCGGAAAGCCAGATATTCAAGGCCCAGGCGAGCCCCCAGAACGTCAGCGCACCCGCAACCCAGGTCATCGTGCAAGCCCCATGCGGCGCAGCGTGACCCGCTCGATCCCGGCGATCACCGCCACCAGCCCCGCCGCCAGTAGCGCGGCGGCAAACAGCGCGGCCCAGATCTGCACCGTCTGCCCATAGTAGCTGCCGCTCAGCAGCCGCGCGCCAAGGCCCGCGACAGCCCCCGTCGGCATCTCGCCCACGATGGCCCCCACAAGCGATGCCGCCACCCCGACCTTCAGGCTGGCAAAAAGGTAAGGCAGCGAGGCGGGCAGGCGCAGCTTCCACAATGTCTGGCCCGCACTGGCGTTCCAGGTGCGCAACTGGTCCATCTGCATCGCGTCCGGGCTGCGCAGGCCCTTCACCATGCCGACCACCACCGGAAAGAACGACAGATACGCGCTGATGATCGCCTTGGGCACCAGCCCCGTCACCCCCACCGAATTCAACACCACGATGATCATCGGCGCGATGGCCAGAATGGGAATGGTCTGGCTGGCAATGGCCCAGGGCATCACGCTCTGATCCATCGCGCGGTTGTGCACGATACCGATGGCCAGAAGAATACCGAGGGCGGCACCGATCCCAAAACCCATCAGCGTGGCCGACAGCGTGATCCAGCCATGATAGACAAGGCTGCGCTTTGACGTCACCGCCTGCCCGAACAGGCCCTTCCACAGTTCCGCCGCCACCTGATGCGGCGCGGGCAGAACCGGCCGTTCCTGGTTCATCGTCTGCGGCAGCACCTGCGCAAAGCTCACCTCCTGCCCCGCCCGCGCCGCCTGATCGCGCACCCAGGGGGCATTCAGCCAGACCGACGCGGCGTACCACCCGACCACCAGCACCACCAGCACCGTCAGGATCGGCAACAGCGACTTCATCGCCTGCCCCTGCCCATCTTCCGTTCGAAAATATCCTCGGGGGTAGGCCGAAGGCCGCAGGGGGCAGACAGCCCCCTGTCGCCGCCGGGGACGTACGCGCGCCTTCCCGGCCCGGTGGCCAATCTAGACCTCATAGGAATGCCCTGCCCGCAACCCGTCGCGCACCCGGTGCGAGATCGCCAGAAACTCGGGCGTGTCGCGAATTTCCAGCGGGCGCTCGCGCGGCAGGGGGCTGTCGATCACATCGGTGATCCGGCCCGGGCGCGGGCTCATCACCACGATCCTCGTCGAAAGATACACCGCCTCGGGGATGGAATGGGTGACAAAGCAGATGGTCTTTTCCGTCCGCGCCCAAAGCTTCAGCAACTCGCCGTTCAGGTGGTCGCGCACGATCTCGTCCAGCGCGCCAAAGGGCTCGTCCATCAGCAGGATGTCGGCATCGAAGGCCAGCGCCCGGGCGATGCTGGCGCGCTGCTGCATGCCGCCCGAAAGCTGCCAGGGGTATTTGGAACCGAAGCCTGACAGTTCCACCAGATCAAGCACGCGGGCCACACGCTCGTCCCGCTCGGCGCGCGAAAACCCCATGATCTCCAGCGGCAGGCGGATGTTCCCCGCAATGGTGCGCCACGGGTAAAGCCCTGCGGCCTGGAACACATAGCCATAGGCGCGCGACCGGCGCGCGGCGTCGGGCGTCATGCCGTTTACCGCAAGGCTGCCACCGGTCGGAACCTCCAGCGCCGCGATGGCGCGCAGAAGCGTGGTCTTGCCGCATCCCGACGGCCCGATGAACGACACGAAGTCGCCCTTGCCGACCGTCAGGTTCACATCCTTCAGCGCCTGAACCGGGCCATCGGCGGTGGGGAACACCAGGTTCACGCCACGCGCCTCGATCACCGGGGGCCGGGACAGGTCCTTCATGCCGGGGTTCTCCGCCACAGGCTGCGCGCGGTCGGATCACGATCCCGTTGGCCCGCGACCTTCCGGTTGCAGACGGATTTTCCGCCCCCCACATGCCCGGCCGGAGGAACATGCCCATGCAACAGACGCTCGCCTTTGCGCCGACCGAGGAAGACCTGCAGGACTTCTTCTTCGAGGTGCCCGTGATCACCCTGGCCCCGCCCCCCGCGCCTGCCGACACCGCCGGGGAAGAGGCCGACACCGACACCGCCCAAGCCTCTTGACCGACGGCGCGTTGCCGTGCCTTCCTGACGGTTCAGGGAGGTCAGGCAACCATGACCGAATGCCGCAAGATGCGCCCGACCGGCCTTTATGCCGGCAAGCAGGGTTTCAGCTATAACGAAGGAATCTGCGCCGAATCCGTCGGGTCGCAGGCGATCTGCATGCATCTGCTGACCATCCCGCCGGGGGGCCGCGCGAAGGCGCACAAGCACGCCACACATGAAACCGCGATCTACGCGCTGGAAGGAACGACGGTGATGTACTGGGGGGCGCGGCTTGAAAACCGCATGGAGGTCGAGGCAGGGGAACTGCTGTACATTCCCGCCGACATGCCGCACCTGCCCTTCAATCCCGGGCCGGGGATCGCGCGCGCCGTCATCGCCCGCACCGACCCGAACGAGCAGGAAAGCGTGACCTTGCTGCCGGAGCTCGAGACGCTCGTGCCGCTCTGACCGCACGGTCACACCCCCCGCATCAGGCCGCCGTCCACGCGAAGGCTCTGTCCGGTGATGTAGCCCGCGCCGTCCGACGCAAGGAAGGCCACCGTCTGGGCGATCTCCTGCGCCGTTCCATAGCGGCGCATCGGCACACCTGCGCGCCGGGCATCGACCTCGGGCAGGCTGTCGATCCATCCGGGCAGGACATTGTTCATCCGGATATTGTCAGCCGCATAGCGGTCGGCGAAGAGCTTGGTGAACGTGCCAAGCCCTGCGCGCGCCACGGCCGAGGTCGGGAACATCTCGGACGGCTCATTCACCCAGGCGGTCGAGATGTTGACGATGGCACCCCCGCCCTGCGCCTGCATCACCGGCGTGACCAGCCGGACGGGGCGGACCACGCTCAGGAAATAGATGTCGAGGCCCGCGTGCCACTGCTCGTCCGTCACCTCCAGGATCGGTGCCCGGGGGCCGTGGCCCGCGCTGTTCACCAGCACGTCGATCCGGCCCCACCGCGCCATGGCACCGTCCACCAGCCGCTGCAGATCGGGGACGGACTGGTTCGACCCGGTCACGCCGATGCCACCAAGGTCGCGGGCCAGCGCCTCGCCCTTGCCGGAGGACGACAGGATGCCGATGTCATGGCCAAGCTCGGCAAAGTGCCGGGCGCAGGCGGCCCCCATGCCGCTGCCCCCCGCCGTGATCAGGGCGACCCGCCGCACGGTCACACTCCCGTCGCGGGAATGCCGGTGCGGACGACCGGGCGCGGCGCGGTCAGGTCCTTCCAGGCCGACAGGGCACGGTTCACCGCCGGGCGAGGCTCGCGCGCGACGAAACGCCCGTGGCCTTCCTGCGTGGTCACACGGCCTTCGGTCACCGCCACCTGCCCGCGCGTCAGGGTATAGCGCGGCAGGCCCGTCACCTCTTTCCCCTCGAACACATTGTAGTCGATGGCCGACTGCTGCCGTGCCGCCGTGATGGTCTTGCCCGCCTTCGGGTCCAGCACCACCAGATCGGCATCGGCGCCCACCAGCACGGCGCCCTTCTTCGGATAGCAGTTCAGAATCTTGGCGATGTTCGTGCTGGTCACGGCAACGAACTCGTTCATCGTCAGCCGCCCGGTCACCACCCCGTGGGTCCAGAGCATCGGCAGGCGGTCCTCCAGCCCCCCGGTGCCGTTCGGGATTTTCGTGAAATCGCCCACCCCGAACCGCTTCTGCATGGTGGTGAAGGCGCAATGGTCGGTCGCCACGACCGAGAGCGAGCCCGATTGCAGCCCAGCCCAGAGACTGTCCTGGTGCTTGCGGTCGCGAAACGGCGGCGACATCACCCGCTGCGCGGCATGGTCCCAGTCGGGGTTGCGGTATTCGCTGTCGTCCAGCGTCAGGTGCTGGATCAGCGGTTCCCCCCAGACCCGCTGGCCGTTCTGCCGCGCCCGCCGGATCGCCTCATGCGCCTCCTCGCACGAGGTATGGACGATATACACCGGCACCCCCGCCATGTCGGCGATCATGATCGCGCGGTTCGTCGCCTCGCCCTCCACCGCCGGGGGGCGGGAATAGGCATGCGCCTCAGGCCCGGTATTGCCCTCGGCCATCAGCTTGGCCTGCAATTCCGCCACGACATCGCCGTTCTCGGCATGCACCAGCGCCAGCGCCCCCAGATCGCCGCAGCGGCGGAAACTGGCGAACATCTCGTCATCGTTCACCATCAGCGCGCCCTTGTAGGCCATGAAGTGCTTGAATGAGGTGATCCCGGCCTTGACCGAGTCCGCCATGTCGTCCCAGACCTTCTGCCCCCACCAGGTGATCGCCATGTGATAGGAATAGTCGCAGGACGCGCGGCCCGACTTGTTGTGCCACATCTGCGCCGCATCCATCAGCCCCTGCCCCTGCCCCGGCAGGATGAAATCCACCACCATCGTCGTGCCCCCCGACAGCGCCGCCCGCGTGCCGGATTCGAAGTCATCCGCCGAATAGGTGCCCATGAAGGGCATCTCCAGATGCGTATGCGGGTCGATCCCGCCGGGCATGACATAGCAGCCCGTGGCGTCGAGGATTTCCGTCCCCACAAGGTTCTCGCCGATGTGGGTGATGAAGCCCCGGTCGATGAGAACATCAGCCTTGTAGGTCAGATCGGCGGTGACGATGGTGCCGTTCTTGATGACTGTGGTCAAAGCAGTCCTCGCTTTCCTGTTAGTATGAATCGGATGGCCCAGCCGAAGCCGTAAACGATTGCCGCGAACCCGAACTGAATCACGCCGATTTCCAATCGATCGGCACCCGAATAGAGCGTGATCTGCGTGAGAACCGCATTGCCTGCGATGAATATGCAGCTAATGACGGCAACCCAGAACATCACGTCTGCCAAGCGCACAATCACGCCATCACCATATGCGCTGAGCAAGGCCGACAACGCAAAGCACCGGCATGCGTCGCCCCGGAAGCTGTCGGCGGCAGTTTTTGGTAAGCGGCCCTAGGACGATCAGACGTCCACCAGTCCCAGCCGCCGCTCGATCCGTTCGATGCGCAGGTCCATCCGGTCCATCCGGTTGGAGAGGCTTGCGTATTGCATTTCGAGGATGCCCAACCGTTCCTTGACCTCGTGCATGTCGTCAACAAGCCGCGTGAGTGTCCCCTGAATCGCCTTGAGCGTTTCGAGGAGCAATTCGTTGGTGACTTCGGCGCGTTTGTCGGCGGGCATTCTGAACTCCTCCGGTCTGGTGGCAAAGATAGGTCGAGATGCGTCACGAAACCACCCCCGACGCCGTTTTCGAGGCCGCCGACCACGAGTCAGGCCTCCTGCAACTCCAATCGCCGCTCGATCCGTTCGATGCGCAGGTCCATCCTGTCCATCCGGTTCGACAGGCTGGCGTACTGCGACCCCAATCCGGCGACCTGGGTTTCAAGGATGCCCAGTCGCTCCTTGATTTCCCGCAGGTCTTCGCCGTGCCGGGCAAGCGTTGTCTGAATGGCCTTGAGCGTCTCGAACAGCAACTCCATCGTGACGTTGTCGCGCGTGTCTGCGGGCATGCCTGCCTCCATAGCCTTGTCGGGTAATGTAGGCCAAATCCCTTCACGAAACCACCCCCGCCGTCTCCAGCACGGCGTGGAACAGCACGTCCGTCCCCGCCGCGGCCCACTCCGGGGTGATCTCTTCGGCCTCGTTGTGGGAAAGGCCGCCCACACAGGGGCACATGATCATCACGGTGGGGGCGACGCGGGCGGTCCAGCAGGCGTCGTGGCCGGCACCGCTCACGATGTCCATGTGGCTGAGGCCGAGCTTCTCAGCAGCACCGCGCACGACCTTCACCAGAGCGGGGTCGAAGGTCACGGGGTCGAAGTGCCCGACCGGCTCGATGCTGCACCCAAGGCCCAGTTCGGCAGCGACCGCACGGGCGGCGCGTTCCACCTCGCCCCGCATCAGGTCCAGCTTGGCCTGCTCGGGGCTGCGGATATCGACGGTGAAGACCACGCGGCCGGGGATCACGTTGCGCGAGTTGGGGAAGACCTTGACCTGCCCCACCGCCCCCACGGCATTCGGCTGATGGGCCATCGCGATCTGGTGCACCCGTTCGGTGATCCGCGCCATGCCGAGGCCCGCATTCACCCGCATGTGCATCGGCGTGCTGCCGGTATGGGCGTCCTTGCCGGTCAGGGTGATTTCCAGCCACCACAGGCCCTGGCCATGGGTAACAACGCCTATCTTTTTCCCCTCGGCTTCCAGAATCGGCCCCTGCTCGATGTGCAACTCGAACATCGCATGCATCTTGCGGGCACCCACGACCTCATCCCCGACCCATCCGATGCGCGTCAGTTCGTCACCAAAGCGTTTCCCATCGGCGTCGGTGCGGGCATAGGCATAGTCCTGCGTATGGATGCCCGCAAACACGCCGCTTGCCAGCATCGCGGGGGCAAAGCGCGCGCCTTCCTCGTTCGTCCAGTTGGTCACCACGATGGGGTGGCGGGTGCGGATGCCAAGGTCGTTCATCGACCGCACCACCTCCAGCGCGCCCAGCACCCCCAGCACCCCGTCATAGCGCCCGCCCGTGGGCTGCGTGTCGAGGTGCGAGCCCATGTAGACCGGCAGCGCCTCGGGGTCGGTACCGGGACGGGTGGCGAACATCGTGCCCATGGTATCGACGCCCATGGTCATGCCCGCGTCTTCGCACCAGGACTGGAACAGGCGACGACCCTCGGCATCGGCGTCGGTCAGGGTCTGGCGGTTGCAGCCGCCCGCCACGCCGGGGCCGACCAGCGCCATCCGGCCCAGGCTGTCCCACAGCCGCGCGCCGTTGATGCGCAGGTTCTGCCCCGGTGCCGCCATTGCCCTGTCTCTCCCCGAACCCGGTTCCGCGCCGGGTCTGCCATTCCTGACCAATCGGTCAAGGCGAAGCGACCATACCCATGGCGCAGGGTCAACGGAAAACTCGGGGCCCGCTGCCACCGTTTCGACCTGCCGCCCAATCCGAAGGCAGTCGCCGCACTTTCCTGCCCCCGGCCCTTCTGCTATGCGCGGCCCAGTCAACGGGCGGAGGCAAGAAATGGACGTGCCGACACTGGAAGCCGAGGCGCAGGCGCTGGTGCTTGCGCAGTTCACCGAAGAAACGGCGCTGACGCTTGGGATGGCGCTGGTCCGCCTGGCGCAGGACGGCGGGTTGCCCGTTGTCGTGAACATCCGCACGGCGGATCGCACGCTGTTCCACGCGGCCCTGCCGGGATCGACGCCGCTGAACGACCTCTGGGTGCGACGCAAGAGCAATACGGCGCTGCTGTTCCAGCTTCCGTCCTTCCTGGTCGGCGCACGGAACCGTGCCAGGAACGAGACCCTTGCCCGGCACGGGCTGGACCCGGCCGACTATGCCGACAACGGCGGGGCGGTGCCGATCCGGGTGGCGGGTGCCGGGGTGGTTGCGGTCGTCACCGTTTCGGGCCTGCCGCAGGCCGAGGATCACGCGCTGGTCGTGCGGGCGATCCGGGACATGATGGCCGGATAGGGGCTATTTCAGTTCCACTTCGACAAAGCTCATCGGCGCGGGGCCATCGTTGACGACGTTGTGCTCCACGCCCCGATCCCGGCGATAGGCCGTCCCGGCACTTACCAGCACATGCCGGGTCCCGCCGCCGGGTTCCTCAAGCAGCATCGGGCAGTCGATCACGGCGGTGATGACATAGTCATGCCCGTGCCGGTGCCAGCCGGTTTCGTCTCCGGCTGCGAAATCGAACCGGGTCACGCGGACACGGGCATCATCGACAAGGATCGTGGCCGTGCAGGGCGGGCGCGTCACGCCAGCCCGCGCAGCACATCGCCCAGCTTGCCGATCAGCTCGTCGATCTGCGCGCGCGACACGATCAGCGGCGGCGACATGGCGATGATGTCGCCGGTGGTGCGGATCAGGATGCCCTTGTCATAGGCCGCAAGGAAGGCCGAGAAGGCGCGCTTCGTCGGCTCGCCCGCGATGCCTTCAAGCTCGACCGCGCCGATAAGCCCGAGGTTGCGGATGTCGATGACATGCGGCAGCCCCTTCAGCGAATGCAGCGCCTGTTCCCAATAGGGCGCGATGTCGGCGCAAGCCTCGAACAGGCCTTCTTCCTTGTAGGTGTCCAGCGTGGCGATGGCGGCGGCGCTGGCGATGGGGTTGCCGGAATAGGTATAGCCGTGGAACAGCTCGATCATGTGCTCAGGCCCGGTCATGAAGGCATCATGCACCGCCGCCGTGGTCAGCACCGCGCCCATCGGGATGACACCGTTGGTCAGGCCCTTGGCGGTGGTCATCAGGTCCGGCAGCACGTCGAAATGCTGGGCGGCAAAGGGGCTGCCAAGGCGGCCGAAGCCGGTGATGACCTCGTCGAAGATCAGCAGGATGCCGTGCTTCGCCGTGATCGCGCGCAGTTTTTCCAGATAGCCTTTCGGCGGGATCAGCACCCCGGTGGACCCCGCAACCGGCTCAACGATGACGGCGGCGATGGTTTCGGCCCCGTGCAGCGCCACGATGCGTTCCAGTTCGTCCGCCAGGTTCGCGCCGTGTTCGGGCTGGCCGTGGCTGTAGGCATTCACGCCCGGCAGATGGGTGTGGGGCATGTGATCGACCCCGCCCAGAAGCGTGCCAAAGACCTTGCGGTTGTTGACGATGCCGCCGACCGAGATACCGCCGAAGTTCACCCCGTGATAGCCGCGTTCGCGACCGATCAGCCGGGTGCGCGCGCCCTCGCCCCGCGCCCGGTGATAGGCGATGGCAAGTTTCAGCGCCGTCTCGACGCTTTCCGAACCGGAGTTGGTGTAGAACACATGCTCGATCCCCTTGGGCGCGATGTCGATCAGCCGGTTTGCCAATTCGAACGCAATCGGGTGGCCCATCTGGAAGGCGGGCGCATAGTCCAACTCGCCGGCCTGGCGGGAGATGGCCTCGGTGATCTTCGGGCGGCAGTGGCCCGCGTTGCAGCACCACAGGCCCGCCGTTCCGTCCAGCACCTGCCGACCGTCGGACGTGGTGTAATGCATGTCCTTTGCGCCGACGAACATGCGCGGTGCCTTCTTGAACTGGCGGTTCGCGGTGAAGGGCATCCAGAAGGCGTTCAGGTCGTTCGGGGTCGGCTTGCGGTCCAGCGCCATGAGAGCCTCCTGTAGTCGCGCACCGGGCCACGCGGGCGGGACGGGATG
>JAAFHX010000071.1 GCA_013297695.1 Rhodobacterales bacterium
GACGACCCCCCCGAGCCAAGAAGGCACAGCGCCCCGCCCTGCGCCCAGTGCCCCGGCGGCACGATGGCCTCATAGCTTGCCCCGGCACTGATCGGGTCCTTGGCGTGGCCGACCAGGCGCGCGCCCCGTTTCGAGATCGAACTGATTTCCCCCAGCGTCAGCGCATAGGGGTCCAGCGTGTCGAACAGATCGCGCGATGCCTTCAGCAGGTTCATCTTGTGGGTGGTGACCAAAGCGCCCAGCGACAGCGGATCGCCCTTGATGAATTCCACCGCCGCGCGGTAGGCGGCAGGGTCGCTGTTCGGGGCAAAGTCGATGCCCGACATGACGGCATTCAGGCCCAGATGGTCGGACCAGGCCGGAAAGACCTTCATGATCGAGGATTTTCCCGTGGTGACCCCGACGAAATACATGGTCCGGCGGGCGGCGGGGGAATAGGTCATGGGCGCGCTCATGCGTGTTCGGCCCAGTCGCGCGCGCGGTCCACGGCCCGGCACCAGCCCGCATAAAGCCGGTCTGCGGCGGCGCGGTCGGGCGATGGCTGGAACTCGCGGTCAAGGACGAAAGCCGTCTGCAGGTCGGCCTTGTCGCGCCAGAAGCCGACCGCAAGCCCGGCAAGAAAGGCGGCCCCCCGTGCCGTCGTGTCCACGACCTTGGGTCGCAGCACCCTGACGCCAAGCTGGTCGGCCTGAAACTGCAGGACGAAGTTGTTCATGGCCGCCCCGCCATCCACCTTCAGGTCGGCAACCGAAATGCCTGCGTCCTTTTCCATGCAGCCGATCACGTCGCGAATCTGATAGGCCATGCTTTCCAGTGCGGCCCGGATCAGGTGGTCGCGGTTCGCGCCCCGGGTGATGCCGACGATGGTGCCGCGCGCGTACTGGTCCCACCAGGGCGCGGACAGGCCGGTAAAGGCCGGAACGATGTAGACGCCGTTCGTGTCCGGCACACGGGCCGCAGAAAGCTCGGTCTCGGACGCGTGATGGATCAGTTGCAGCTCGTCGCGCAGCCATTGCACGACCGACCCGACCGTGAACAGCAACCCTTCCAGCGCGTATTCGGTCTTTCCGCCGATCCGCCAGGCCACGGTGGTCAGAAGGCCGGTGTTCGACGGCAAGGGCGCGTCCCCCGCGTTCATCATCAGCGACCCGCCGGTTCCATAGGTGGCCTTGACCATCCCCGGCTCGAAACAAGATTGCCCGAACAACGCGCCTTGCTGGTCTCCCACAGACGAAGCCACGGGGATTGGCCCGCCGAACAGGTCGGGGTCGGTCAGGCCGTAGACGTCGGAACTGTCGCGCACCTGGGGCAGGATTGCGCGGGGCACGTTCAGCTCGGCCAGCAGACGGTCATCCCATTCGCCGGTGCGGATGTTGAACAGCAACGTGCGCGAGGCGTTCGAAGCGTCGGTGACATGCGCCCTGCCTCCGGTCAGGTTCCAGATCAGCCAGGTGTCGATGGTCCCCGCTGCCAGTTCCCCCCGCTCTGCCCGGTCGCGCGCGCCCGGCACGTTGTCGAGCACCCATGCCAGTTTCGTCCCCGAGAAATAGGCGTCGATGACCAGCCCGGTGTTCGTCTTGACATAGGGCTCCAGCCCCCTGGCCTTCAGCGCATCGCAGGTGCCTGCCGTGCGGCGATCCTGCCAGACAAGCGCGTGATGAAGGGGCTGGCCGGTCTTGCGGTCCCAGATCACGCTGGTCTCGCGCTGGTTGGTGATGCCGATGGCCGCGATATCGCTTGCCTGCGCCCCGGCTTGCGCCATTGCCTCACGCGCCACCGAAAGCTGCGTGGTCCAGATTTCGGTCGCATCATGTTCCACCCAGCCCGGCTGCGGGTAGATCTGGCGGAACTCGCGCTGCGCCAGCGCCACGACGTTGCCGGTACGGTCGAACAGGATGGCGCGGGCACTCGATGTGCCCTCGTCCAGCGCCATGACATAGCTTGCAGACATTCTGTTTCCCCTGCAGTGCCGTCAGCCGTTCGGCTTGAACAATATCTTGTGGTAGGGGCCGAAGGTCCTGTCCTTCAACGCCTTGAAGATCGCGGGCGCTTCCTCAAGCGTCGCACGATGGGTGATCAGCGGCTCGACGATCAGCCGCCCGGTCCGCAGCAGGCCGATGATGTCGAACCACTCCTTGCCCGGAAAGGGCAACGAATAGGAATTCCAGGAGCCGACGATCTTCAGTTCTTCCCGCACCATCCGGGCAAAGGCCTGTTCGGCGAAGGTCACATCGCCATAGGCCGTGCCATAAAGCATGACGGTGCCCTGCTTGGCCGTGGCCAGAACCGACAGGTTGCGCCCGGCGGCAGAGCCTGCGCATTCCAGCGCCACCGCCACGCCGCGCCCCCCCGTTGCCGCCTTGACCGCCGCAACCGCATCCTCGCGCAGCGGGTTGATGCAGAGGTCGGCACCGACCTGCCGCGCCAGCGCCAGCTTTTCCTCGTCGACATCAATCGCGATCAGCGGCTGCGCCCCGGACAGCTTGGCAAACTGCACGGCAAAGAAGCCAAGGGCACCGCAGCCCACAACCGCCACCGCATCGCCAAGCGACAGGTTCAGCTTGTGGATGCCGTGCAGGATGATCGCTGCGGGCTCGATGGTCGCGGCAACATCGAACGGCACATGGTCGGGCACCTTCAGCACGTTGCGTGCGGGCGCCTTCAGCAGTTCGGCAAAGGCACCGTTGCTGCGCGATCCCATGAAGTCATAGTCGTCGCACAGCGAAAACGTGCCCGCCCGGCACCAGTCGCAGTCGAAGCACGGCATCAGCGGGGCCACAGCCACCCGGTCGCCCGGGGCCAGATGGGTCACGTTCGCACCGACCGCCTCGACCTGACCGGCAAACTCGTGCCCCGGGATTGTCGGGAAATGATAGGTCCCGGTCACCATCACGCGGCCGATGTCCGACCCGCAGATGCCCGCCGCCATGACGCGGACCAGAACCTCGTTGGGCCCGATCCCTGGCACCGGCACCTCTTCGACCCGCAGGTCGGCGGGGGCATGCAGAACCGCCGCCCTCATGGCATCGTCTCCACTTGCGGGAAGATCACCGTCTTCATCCCCTGCCCCGACAGGGCGTGGTCAAAGGCAGCCACGGCATCGGCCATGCCAAAGCGGTGCGAAACAACCCCGGTCACCCTGATCTTGCCGGTTTCGACCAGCCGCAGCGCGCGGGCATAGTCGTCAAGGCTCGATCCGGTGGACCCCAGCAGTTTCAGACTCCAGTAGTGGACCTTGTTGGTGTCGATCCCGACGGTCGAACCCCTGGTCAGACCCGAGAAGAAATTGAGCCGCCCGAACCGGGCAAGGCAGGCCATCGCCTGCTGCTGGAGTTCCGGCGCAGGCGCGCAGGTAAGCGCCACGTCAACCCCGCAGCCCTGGGTCAGGCGCATCACCTCGGCCACCACATCGGCGAGCCCGGAGTCGACCGTATCGGTTGCCCCGAAGGCTGCGATCTCGGCAAGGCGCGACGCACGTCGGCCGACCACGATCACCTGCCGCGCCCCGTAGGCCCGGGCGAGTTGCAGGAACAGACCGGCAATCGGGCCGGTGCCCAGTACAAGCACCCGGTCCTCGGGGGTAACGTGCAGGTCCTTCCAGGCGTTGAAGCAGCACGACAGCGGCTCGACCAGCGAGGCTTCTTCGAAGGTCATGCCCTGGGGGATTTCCACCAGGTTGCCGCCCGCCAGCGCGGCGCGCGTCACCAGCATGTATTGCTGGAACCCGCCGTCGATGTTGATGCCGAAGGCGTCATAGTCCGGGCACATGTTGTTCAGCCCCTTGCGGCACATGTCGCAATGGCCGCAGCCGATGTTCGGCACCACCGCCACGCGCTGCCCCGCCCGCCACAGCGGAACCTGCGCCCCCACTTCGACGATCTCTCCCGCCAGTTCATGGCCCAGAACGCGGGTTTCATCCGGCCCCACCCGGAAATGGCCGCCCCGGATGATCTTCAGGTCTGTGCCGCAGATCGAGGCGGCATGGACCCGCATCACCAGTTCGTCCGGCCCCGGAACCGGAAGCGGACGGTCGTCAAGCGTGACCAGCCCCTGCCCCTTGAACACGGCGGCTTTCATCGGCCTAGACCTCCATCCCGTAGCGATGGGCCTTGTGGGTCGGATAGAGGGCAATCGTCGGGATCGTGACATCGGGCGTCCGGGTGGCGACATACAGCGCCAGCCAGGCCACGTTGTCGACCTCGATGCAGGAGGCGTGGATACCCTCCTTCATCTCTTTTTCGTCCAGCCAGCCATCGGTATAGGCCTCGAGGTTGCCGTCATAAAGACCCTTGTCGATGATCTCGGTCATCGGTGTCTTGACGTGGCTTGGGTTCAGCACGGTCACGCCGATCTTCTTGTGCATGCCTTCCAGAAGGATGTTCTTCGAAAAGCCGAGCATGCCGTGTTTCGAGGCGCGGTACGGGCTGTGGCCGGGTCCCGAGGCGACACGGGTCGAGGAAGAGCCCATGTTGATGATCCGCCCGCCACCGGCCTGCTTTTCCATATAGATGAAGGCCTCGCGGCAGCACAGGAACACCGCCGTCAGGTTCGGGCCGATGGTCTTGTTCCATTCCTCCAGCGTGACCTGCGTCACCGGTGGCGCAAGGCTGTCGCGCCCGGCCGAATTCACGACCACGTCGACCGACCCGAAGGCGTCGTTGACCTGCCTGAAGAATTCCCGGACCGCCTCTTCCTCGCAGACATCGGCAAAGATCGGCAGGACGATGCCACCCTCGTCGGCGATTTCCTTCGCGACACGGTCAAGCCGTTCCCGGTCGAAGTCGATCATCGCCACTTTCGCGCCGTTCTTCGCGTAGATGCGCGCGACGGCCTCGCCGATGCCGGATGCCGCCCCGGTCACGATGCAGGACTTGCCTGCAAGTGAAAGGCCTTCTGAAAGAGTGTTGCCGGTCATGAATTCTCTCCGTTCAGCGGCCCGAGCGGCCATGTTCGCGTAAGGGTTCAGGCAGACTTGGCAAGCGCGACGGCCTCGGCCGTCAGGCGGGCGATTTCATCGAAGCGCCCCGCGCGGATCAGCGACGGGTCCACCATCCAGGACCCCCCACAGGCAAGGACAGCAGGCAGGGCAAGATAGCTGGCAAGGTTCTTCGGCCCGATGCCACCGGTCGGCACAAAGCGCATGCCGCCATAGGGGCCGGTCAGCGCCTTGAGGAACGGCACCCCGCCCGTCGGCTCTGCCGGAAAGAACTTCACGGCGGTCAGTCCGTAGCTCATCGCCTGTTCGACGCCGGTCGGGTTGTTGATACCCGGAACGATGGGAAGGTCCTCGGCCAGCGCGGCCTCGACCACGGCGGGGCTGAACCCCGGGGTCACAAGAAAGCTTGCGCCCGCAGCCTTGGCGGCCATCACCTGATCGACCGAAAGCACCGTTCCTGCGCCCAGAAGAATGCCGGGCACCTCGGCCGAAATCCTTCGGATAGCTTCGGCAGCCACAGCCGTGCGGAACGTCACTTCCGCAACGGGAAGCCCGCCGGCAACAAGTGCCCTTGCCAGCGGTACCGCCTGCGCCGCCTCATCAACGACGACGACCGGCAAGAGCCGCACGGCACGGATGCGATCCTGAACGTCTTCGGCAGGGCGGGACATGGCCACTCCAATCGAATTTGATTCCTTGCAATCTTCATAAAAGGAATTTCCTTCTTGCGCAAGTGTCGTCGAAATGATTTCTTTTGACCAAGGCTGGAACGCCGTGACCAGGCGGCATTCTGGCGATTGATCGCAGGAGGATACATGCCGCAGGGGCCGCTGATCCTGACCCTTGATGTTGGTACAGGGTCGGTTCGTGCCGGGCTGATCGACGTCACCGGCACCATGCAAGGTCTTGTCGCGGTCGCCCACGAAACCTTCCATCCAAGGCACGGATGGGTAGAGCAACGTCCCGACGACTGGTGGTTCGGCGCCACGCGGGCGATCCGCTCGGTCACGGCGGACGAAGGCGTCACGAACCGGATCGCAGCGGTCATCTGCTGCGGACAGATGCACGCGCCAGTTCTTGTCGATGCCTCGGGGCATCTTGTGCGTGACCGGGTGCCGCTCTGGAACGACAAGCGGGCCGCGCTCCTCGCGGACCGGTACAACCAGTCCATGGCCGATGGAAGGCACGCGGTCCAAGCCAGCCCCGCCACCAGCGCATGGCCCGGGATCAAGCTGCTGTGGTCTGCACACGAAGAGCCCCAAACGCTCGCGCGAGCGCGCTGGCTGATGATGCCGAAAGACTTCCTGAACTTCCGGTTGACGGGCGAAGCCGCGATGGACTGGACCGAGGCAGGAATCAGCTTTCTGGCCGATGCCGACCGCAAGGCTTGGTCACCCGATGCCGCTGCCCGACTTTCGGTGCCCGCACACATCCTGCCGCCCCTGATCGAGGGAACCGGGCGGCTGGGGAAGGTGACGCGCGGGGCTGCCGCAGCGACAGGCCTTCCCGCAGGGCTGCCGGTCTTCGGCGGCGCGGGCGATTTTCCGGCCGCGATCCTGGGATCGGGTGTCACCAAAGCGGGGCAGGTTTCGGACATCACGGGAACCTCGTTCCTTCTGACCCGCCTGGGCCCGCACCCTGTCCGACATCCCGAGGTGATGAATGTCGCGATCGCGACGGGCGGCTGGGGTGCCTTTGCGGTCGTGGATGCCGGGGGCGATGCCGTCCGCTGGGCGGCGCGAACGCTGGACCGCGACAGCCGCAGCTATGAAGCCCTGTCGCAGAAGGCCGCCACCGTGCCGCCCGGTGCAGGGGGGCTGGTGTTCCACAGGCCATCGTCTCGAACAGCGACCGGACGATCATGGACAGGCAACTCGGCCTTGTCGGCCTCACCCGTCCGGGCAGCATCACGGTGGCGCGCAATGATGTCCGTCGCGGCAAGCCGGACCCGGAGGGCTATCTGCGCGCCGCCTGGCTGCTGGAAATGGCACCCGCCGATTGCATCGTGGTCGAGGACAGCCCGAGCGGTGCAGCGGCCGGTCTGGCGGCCGGCATGGTCACCTTGTTCGTACCCCATTCGACTTTGCCCGCACCCGCGGGAACGCACAGGCTGGACGAGATGGCGGACCTCGCAAGCTGGGTAAGGGTCCGGGGGGCATGATCGCCGACAGGGATCGGCAGAGAAGACCAGGGAATGGATGAAACCCTGGCCGTGGCGGATGAGGCGCGGCGACGACGCGCGTCGCCTGCCGCACGCCGGCCTTCACGAACGGCCGACGGGAAGACAAACGCCCCTTGCCCCCCGCTTGACTGCGGCTTTGGCGTCGGGCCGGACCGGCAAGGTTGCCAGCGGACCGCGCCATCGGGTTCAGCCGACACTGGCAACGGCCGAGCGGAAGGCCGACACGTCGGGAGGCGTGGCCACCGGAACGCCGGGCGGGGTCGGCCCGATCTTCGGCACGGACTGCAGCCGCCGCGCGATCTCATCAGCCAGGGCGGTGTCGCGCCATGGGAACGCCATCGATCCGCGCGACCATGACAAGGGCGACCCGCTGTTCCGGGCGGTGCGACGGTTCACGCCCCGAGATTGCGAGCGGCTGCAGGGGGAGGGGCCGGATGGGGCAGCGGACTGGGTCGGCAGGGGAAAGATGACACAAAGGGCATCTCGTGAATTGCGAAGGACCAAGGCAAGCTGCGCTTCTGATCTGACCTAGTTCTTGACGTCCTTGTCAGACGCCGCGCTGACCGTGGCGGTCGCGACCGGTGGGGTCCAGCCGGCCTTTTCAAGCCCGGCGACGATGGCAGCAATCAGGTCCGGGTGCAGGTTATGCCAGCCGAAGGCGGCGGCCGGGTCTTTCGCAAGCAGCGGCCATTTCTGCGCCATGCGCGCCAGCGCCGCGCTTGCATCGGCCTGCAGCCCGAGACCGCCGTAGGCGATTGCAAGGAACGCGTCGCTGACCGCAGACTGGTCGGCCGACGCCCGCTGTGCGGCCGACAGCATTCCCTGCATGTCGCCCGCCATGAGCCGTTCGACCGCGAGCGTGTGAAACAGCATCGGCTGCGGCTTGACCGACCGGTCTATGGCCTTCTCCACAAAGGGGATCCCCTCTTTCAGGTGTCCGCGCGCGACAAGCCGCCAGCCGTGGTAGCCAAGCGTGCTGGGATCATTCGGATTGAGTTCGACCGCGCGCCGCGAATAGGCAAGGCTTTCGTCGAAGTTGCCGGCATAGTGCTCGATCATGGCAAGCGCGCTTGTGGCGGTAACGTTCTCTGGCTCCAGGGAAAGGGCCTGACCGGCAGCAGCACGGGCACCCGCAAAGGCGCGGGTCTTGTCCTCGGGCGAACCGCCGTCATAGCCAAAGCGACCCCCGTCAAGCCGGAGGTTGGCCAGCATTGCCCAGGCCTCGGCATAGGACGGGTCGCGCAGCACGGTCGCCTCAAGGCAGGCCCGGGCGGGGGCGTAAAGGTCGCTGCGGTTGGTGTAGCGGTAGGTATAGGCATCCATCACGCAGGAAAAGGACGCCATTCCGGCGTTCTGCGCCCCGGCGGTCGGGGTGAACCGGGTATGGATGACGCCGAAGGGATCGCCAAGCTTGGCGGCAATTTCGCCGGAAATGTCGGCCTGCATCTCGGTGATGGCCTGCGGCGACAGCGGGCGCGAGAAGCCTTCGCTCCACACGACCTGATCGTTCGACGTGTCGATGAGCCGCATCGCGAGGGACAGCGTTTCAGCATCGCCGCTCAGAACCCCGCGAACCAGGAAATCGGCCGTCGGCTTGCCCGTGGCCGTTTGCGGCCCCCCGCCCGCGCCCGCGCCCGCGCTGAGGCTGTCATCATAGTCGTAAAGCCGAAAGCCGGGAAAACGCATCAGGTCTGCGATAAGCTGGGCGGTGATGCCGGACGCCAGCGTGTCAACGCCGACAAGCGAGCCGGTGGCCACCAGGGGAAGAACAAGCACCGACGGGGAAGACGCAAGAGAGGCCTGCGGATCGGACCGCAGCGGCGCGGCCCCCTCGAACGTCGCACGTCCTGCAAGGCCAAGGCCGACAACGACGCAGGTGGCCAGAACGGCCATTGCGCCAAGACGCCAGCCGGACCGGTGCTGCCGTCCGGTGCGCGGCGGATCAGGCACCGCAGTGGGGGTGTCGGCGGGGGGCGGTGCGTCGGCGGCCGGGCCGGGCTGGTCCGGGGCCGTCCGGCGCTGCAGGGTCGGCGCATAGCCTCCCTTGGGGATCGAGACAACAATGGGGTCGCTTGCGCCGGGCCCGACGTAATAGCTGGCCAGCGCGTGGCGCAGACGACGGGCCTCGCTGCGCACCACAGCGTCCATGCGGGGATCGAAATCGGCACCGCGACCAAAGACATCCATCGCGATGGAGGTCCCCTTCAGCCGGTCTGCCCGCCCCTCGACCGCTTCGGTCACCAGGTAACGCAGAAGCTTTGCCTGACGCGGGTTCGTGCGCAGCTCGGACGCCGCCACGACCCGGTCAACGGCCAGCAGCGCCTCATCATCGCGTGGTCTGCTGGTGTCGGCCATCGGTTTCGTCCCCCGGCAACGGTTCCCCGACGATACTAGGCCGCGCCCGCCCCCTTCAAGGGCCTTTCTGGCCGCATGTGGGCTCAGGTGCGCACCTGTGCGCACCTGTCATCGCGGCTGTTCATTTGCGACGTGGGGCAGACGGGCAATCAGGCGGTGCGGCGCAACGGCGCGCCGAGTTGCCACGCCTGCAAGCTGAACCCGGCATACAGAAACACCCAAGGAACGGACGAACCGCCATGCGCACCCATCAACCCGTGAACAGCCACGACGACCTGCTGGCGGTGATCGACAACCTGTTGCAAGAGGAACTGGGGCTGAAGCGCGCCGATACCGGCGGCAAGGTCACCTTCGCCGGTCTCGATCCGCTCCGCCCGACCGTGCTCAAGACCGGGGCCGCCTCGGCCGCCGCCGCTGCCGTCGGTTCTGTCGCCTCGGCCATCCTGCACCGCCAGCGGGGCGGCAGGGAACAGGACATTCACATCGATCTGCGCAAGGCCTTCAGCTACCAGAGCCCGTGGCAGGACGTGCTGTACAATTCCACCAGGCTGAACGGCCATTCCATCATGCTGGTGACCAGCCCCTGGGGCGGCGGGATCGTGCCATGCCGGGACGGCCGTTTCGTTCTGATCGCGGCACCCTATCCCTCGCAGAAGGTCAAGGTCTCGAAACTCCTGCGCTGCGGAATGGAACCGGAAAGCCTGGCGCAGGCGACGCGCAGGTGGGACGCAGCGGACCTTGAAGCCGCAGGCCAGGAAATCCAGTTGCCGATCAGCATGGTGCGCACCCAGGCAGAATACCGGGCGAGCGAGCAGTACGCCTACCACGCCGACACGCCGATGATCCAGATCGAGAAGATCGGCGACAGCGCGCCCGAACCGCTGCCGCCCGCGCCCCGCCCGCTGTCCGGCGTGCGCGCCCTGGCGATGGGCCATGTCGTGGCCGGGCCGACCGTCCTGCGCCAGCTTGCGTTGCAGGGCGCGGACTGTCTGAACATCAACCAGCCCGGCTGGTACGAGGACCGCAACATCTATGTGCAGTCCGATGCCGGGATGCGGCAAGCGATCGTCGATGCGGTCAAGGAACGCCGGAAGGTCCATGACCTCGTCAGGGACGCGGATGTGTTTGTCGAGAACCTCCGTCCTCACATGGCGGCGAAGCAGGGCTATGGATACGAGGAGCTCGCGCGAATCCGTCCGGGGATCATCTATGTCCGGATCAAGCTGAACACCGTGCTGGGACCCTGGGCCGACTGGGTCGGGTTCGACTTCAACGCCGGGGCGCTGATCGGGACCTTCACCGAGGAGGGGAGCACGGAGCTTCCGCTGACACCGCGCGGCGTCAATGTGGTGGTCGATTTCCTCTGTGGAATGATGGCCTCGGCCGGGGTTCAGGCAGCCCTGATGCGGCGTGCCGTCGAGGGCGGCAGCTACCTGATCACCTGCACGCTGACCCAGACCACAATGTTCGAAATGAGCCTTGGGCTGAACGACAAGGCCGATCTGGACCGGATCGCCGAGCTTGGTCCCGACCACCAGATCCAGCAACCGAACCTTGTCACCGCGATGACGCCCTTTGGCGAGCTGACCCGCCTCGGCTCGCAGGTCGAAATGTCGGAAACCCCCGAATACTGGTCCGACCCGATCCTGGTGCCGATGGGGTCCTCGCTGCCGGTCTGGCTGCCGAAATAGGGCCGGGCTGTCCCGGCACGCCGTGGCTCCGCCCCGGCTGGACAGGCTCTGCCCCGTCACCGGGGCAGAGTTATCCACAGAAGAAACCGCGTATCCGGAGGGGATCATGTCCGACGAAGTGAAGCCATGCGGCCCGACGCGCCGCGAGGTCCTCAGGACCGGGGCGGCGACGGCAGCCCTGCTGGCGCTGGCCGGACGCCCGGCCTTGGCTGAAGGCACCTTCGACATCGACGCCGCCTTTGCCGGGTTCATGGCCGATCTGGGCGGCACCGCGCAGGACGGGGGCGGCACCGTCACCTTCACCGGGCGCGATCCGATCCTGAACAGCCCGTTCCGGATCGGTGCCTGCATGGCGATTCCGGCCATGGCTGCCGGTGTGGGCGCGGCGGCTGTCTGGCGCGACCGCACCGGGGAGGGGCAGGAGGCCAGCATCGACCTGCGGCAGGCCGTCTACGCAACCGCCCCCTGGGCGCGCTATCTGGCCGATTTCAACATCCGGGCCGGCATGCTGCCGCCCGACTGGCTTCCCGCAGAGTGGACCTGGTGGCCCACGCTGAACGGACAGCCGCCGCAGGCCCCCTTCATTCTGGGCAATCCGCTCGGGTTTGGCGTGTTCGACACGAAGGATGGCCGGCAGGTCACGCCCACGGGTATCTATCCCAGCCACTTTACCGGCTTTCTCAGCATCATCGGGGCCGCGCCCGACCCCGCCGCGATCCGGCGCGCCATCGCCACGTTCGACTCAGGCGAACTCGAGGCGATGGTGGGCGAGGCAGGGATGATCATGGGCGTCCATCGGACCCGCGCCGAATGGGACGACCATCCGCAGGGCAAGGCGATTGCCGCTGTTCCGGTGGTCGAGATCATCCGGATTGGCGACAGCGCGCCTGTGGCCTGGACCCCTTCGCCCGAGGCACCGCTGTCGGGCATCAGGGTTCTGTCCAACAGCCACGTCATCGCCAGCACCACCGCGTCGCGCACGCTTGCGGGATACGGGGCCGAGGTGCTGCACATCGCCCGCAACCAGGGATTTGAACACGAGGTCATGGTGACCGACGTCAACGTCGGGATGCGGTCGGCCTGGCTCGACCTGCGCGATCCGGAGCAGAACCGGGTCCAGCAGGGGCTGATCCCGCGCGCGGATGTCTTTGTCGAGGGCTTCCGCGGCCGCAAGATGGAGGAACTGGGCTTCGGCGCGGAAGAGGTCGCGCGCATGCGCCCCGGCATCATCTATCTGTCGATCCGCCCCTATGGCTGGGACGGCCCCTGGAACATGTGGGCCGGGTTCGACATGGAGGGGCTCACCGTCACCGGATCGACCCTGATCGAAGGCGGCGGCACAAGGCCTCGCTTTCCGCCGACATTCGTGCTGAACGACTACATCGCCGGATACATGGGGGCTGCCGGCATCATCGCGGCCCTGCGCCGCCGCGCGACCGAAGGCGGCAGCTACCACGTGCGCGTGTCGCTGGCCCGCTGTTCGACGTGGTTCCAGAGCCTCGGCCAGACCACCCCGGAAGACTTCGCCACCCGGGGCCCCGAAAGCCGCCTCGTCGCACCGGTGGTCCTGCGCGGCCAGACGCCCTACGGCGCGCTGGAGCGTCTGGCACCGATGGTCGTTCTGTCGCGCACCCCGGCGCGCTGGCGCGACCCGCTGATTGCGGTGCGCGGTGGCGACCTTCCCGCATGGGTGGATGGGTGAGGCGCGGATTGGAATCGTTCAACGGGGCGGGCCACGGGACAGCGACGCCCGGGACAGAGGAGACTGACATGTCGAAGACCGGAAACACGGACCAGAAACGTGGACTGACACGACGGGGCGCACTTCTGTCACTCGGTGGTGGCATTGGGGCCGCGATGGCGCTGACGACCACGGCAGGCACGCCCGCCGGGGCGCAGGCGGCCGAGCAGGCCGCCTGGGGCGCGGGCACCGGGGACGCGCCCTATGGCGGTGTGCGCGTGATCGAGAAAAGCGCGCTGCTGACCGGACGCCTGGCCGGGCAGCTTTTTGCCGACCAGGGGGCCGAGGTGTTCGTGGACCGCAGCGCACCCTCGCCGGTGCTGGATGACGCCTATTTCGACCGGGGCAAGGTCGTGGTCCCGGCCGCTGCGCTGGCCGATACATCGTCGGCGGATATCCTGATCGTCGATGGCGACGCGGCCGTCGCGCGCCTGCCACATCAGATCGTCATGCGGGTCGTGGCGGCGCTTCCCGGCGACGAGACTTACGGCTTCTTGCCGCCCGATTGCGACGAGGGTCTGCTGAGCGCGATCGTGGGCTTCTACACCGACATGTCGCTGACCGGGCCGATGCTCGGCCGACCGGTGATCTACACGCCGCTGCCGCTTGCGTCGGTCTATGCGGCGGTGAACGGCGCCATCGCGGTCTCTGCGGCCCTGGTGGACCGCACCCGGACGGGGCTTGGCCGCGAGGTCCACGCCTCGCGCCTTGCCGGGGGTCTGTCGGCCATCGGCGCGCTGACCATCACCGACGCGGGGCTTCCGCCGCATCTGCGCCCGATCCAGGTGGGCGGTTTGCCGCCGGGAATGACCCAGGAACAGTTTGTCGAGATCACCGGCAAGGCCAGCACCGACCCGTCGTGGCAGCTTTGGCTGGAGCAGCGATTCGGTCCGCTGGCGACCCCTTTCAAGACGGCGGACGGGGCCTTTGTTCTGCCGCTGGCGGGCGCGAACCGGCGGCTGACTCGGCGGTTCCTTGAGGCCTTCGATCTGTATGACCGGGCGCTGGCCGAAGGGATGGTCGATGTCTCTTCTTTCGATGCCGACAACTACGACGACCGGCGCAACAACCTGGCGGATTCGCTCGCCCTGCGCTTTGACCTGACCTCCAAACTCGCCGACTGGATCGAGCCCATCTTCGCCTCGCGCACGGCAGACGAGCTCGAGGCCTATCTGGTGGCGCGCGAGGTGCCCGTCAGCCGGGTCAACTCGCTGGCTGAATGGCAGCGCGACCGCCAGGCGCGCGAGGCGCGGCTGGTGACCGATGTGCTGGGCGCGGACCGGCCCATGTTCGGGCGGATGGCCTGGCTCGCCAGCGCGCAGCCCTATCCGCCGCTTGCTGCCGCAACGACGGCAGACAGCCTGCCGCCCAGGACAGCGCCCGTCCCCCGGCCATCCGGCGTCGCGCCCTCGGTGCGGCCCCTGACGGGCTTTTCGATGCTCGATCTGGCAAACGTGATCGCCGGACCCGCCTCGGGGCGCATGTGTTCGGAACTGGGGATGAGCGTCGTGCAAAGCCTGCCGATGGAGCCGAACCATTCGGTGTCCATCGTGGTGTCCTGGGCCGGAGAGCTGGGGGGCGGAAAGCGCAGCATCATCCTGAACACCCGGACGACCGAGGGGATGAAGATTCTGCGCGACCTTGCCGCGCGCAGCGATATCGTGCTGAACAACGCCCTTGACGCGCAGATGGCCCGTCTGAGGCTTGATCCGGCGTCGCTCCGGGTGCTCAATCCGCGGGCCATCGGCCTTCTGGTCAGCGCCTTCCGGGGCGAACGGCTCAGCCCGCGGCAGAATGACATGGGCTATGACCCGTCGATCCAGGGAACAACCGGCATCATGTGGCGGTTCGGCCCGCCCGGGGCACCGACCTTTCACGGAATCGCCTCGGCGGTGGACTATCTGTGCGGCTACCTCGGCGCATGGGCCGGCGTGACGGCGCTCTACGCCCGGCAGGCGCGCGACGACGGGCGCGGCGACTGGGCCGAAACCTCGCTGGCCGCTGCGGCGACCCTGACGCAGGTGCTGTTGCAGAACGCCGAACCCCCGGAAAGCGCCGTCGGCCCCCATGCCACGGGCCTGACCGCAGGGCAGCGCGTCTACCGGCTGAGCGACGGCTGGATCTACGTGGACGGCCCTGCCGACCTATCGGCCGAACTCGACGGGCTTGATATGGCTGCGGCGCTGGCGCTGGTGGCGGGCCGGGGGCTTCCGGCAGTGCCCGTCCAGACCTGCCGCCAGATCGCCGACCGCCACCGGGACACCCCGACCCTGACCGCCACGTTCGAGCGGCGCGAAAGCGACGGCTGGGTGAACGAATGCTGGGCCCCGACCTGGTTCACCTTTGACGGCGTGCCCCTCGACCGCCCGGCGGCCACGCCGCGCCTTGGGTCCACCGGCCCCGAAATCCTGGCCGAACTGGGCTACAGCGAGACCCAGATCGCCGAGATGATCGCGACCGGCGTGGTGGGCCGGACGGAATGGGCAAAGGGATGACGACCTGTCCAGTCAATCGAGGCCGACCGGCACGGGTTGCTTTGCCTGCCCCCGCGTCTCGCCCGGCCGCCGCGCTGTTGATGGCAGGCGCACTGTTCCTGTCGGGGATCGGTTCTGCCTGGGCGCAGGTGGGGCCCCTGCCGGAAACAAACCCCGAAGACGAGATCGTGATGACCGACACGCCGGAAGCCGATCTGGAAAAGGCCTATGACGTCGCACCGCCCCCGCCCGCCGCGCCGCACCCGGTCTTTCCCGCGCTCAACTTCCCCGGTCGCGAGAGTTTCCAGGCCTGGCGGGACGCCTTTGCAGACCGGACCGGCGTCCGGTTCTCGTTCAACTATCAGCAGCTTTACCAGCAGGCGAACAACACCCGTCCCGGTTCCGTCTACGACAGTGCCAACGGCGGGTGGTTGGGCATCGAGGCGATCTGGTCCGCGCTGAACCGCGGCACCGACCGCGAGGGCAGGTTGGTCCTGCGCCTCGGCTGGCGCGGCCCCATCGGAAACAACGCGGTGCCTGCCTCCTTCGGCGCGGTGAACCTCGGCTCGGCCTGGTCGAACTTCGAATTCACCAACTGGGACGATGGCCTGAAGGTCGAAGACCTGTTCTGGGAACAGCAGCTTGGCCCGAACTTCAATTTCCGGGTCGGCAACATGATCGCCACATCGGTTTACAACTATTCGCGCTTCAAGGATGCACGAACCTCGTTCACCGCATCGCCTTTCGCCTTCCATGAAGTCATTCCGCTTCCGACCTTCGGCTTTGGCGCGTCGTTCCGCTGGACCCCATCCGCCCGCGACCCCGATCTTTATGTCGTCGGCACGATCAACGACATGAACGGCGATCCGGCTTCACAAGGGCTGAACTGGAGCACCGTCCGCGAAGGGCAGTTCTTCTATGGTGTCGAGATCGGCAAGCGCTGGCGTCGCCCCGACGGCACATTCGATCACCTGCACCTTGACCTCTTCTACGCCGACGACCGCAGCACCCGGAACCCGACAACGTCGCCCAATGCCCCGGGCGGCGGTTTCCGGGTCTATGGCGAAAAGCAGTTCGGTCGCGTCGTTGCTCTGGGCGGGTATACCTACAACACGGCTGAAGGCGGCGGCATTTCCGCAACCTTCCAGCAGCAGGTCGCCACGGCCGGGATTGCCTACCTCAACCCTTTCGACATCCAGGGCGAAGCCTCGTTCGGACTGATGTGGGCCCAGCCGATCGAAGACATCTTCCCGGGTTCCGGGCAACGAGATCAGTTCGGCTTTGATACCTACTGGCGAATGCAGGTCACACCCGGGCTTACGATCACGCCGGGCCTGCAGGTTGTCTACAATCCGTCCTTCAACCCGGGCGAGGATGTGATCGTCATTCCAAGCATCAAGTTCCGGACCGTGTTCTGAGTCAGTCAACCCTGCCCGACGTCAGTTGCAGGGGCGCGCGCCCATCCGGATGGCTTCTGCCCCGGTGATTGTCAGAACCTCCATCGTCGTGTTGCGTGCCTTGGCAAGGAACCACAGCCTGATCGGCCCCGGATAGTGGTCGGCCATGACCTGTGACCAGTACTCGAACTCCTGCGGGGGAAGCGCCACGCCATAGTATTGCGACTGCGGCCCGTGAAAGCTCAGCCGCGATGATCGCGCGACACAGGTGTTCGGCAGGCCCAGAAAAAGCGTGCAGGCCGATGCGCAGGTCCCCCGGATTTCCACGCGCGTTCCGTCCGAGCGGAGTTTCTCGATCTGTCGAAGACGGCTTGCAACGCTGCCGCCGGGATCGTTGCGGATGATGCTGACCCCCGGGGCCTTGATCGCTGCCGTTGCAGGCAGGGTCAGGCCGGGAAGCAAAAGCAGAAGTGCGAGGAAAGCGAACGCGTGCCTGACCGCCTTGCGCATGGCCGCCGCAGACAGGAAAGGCTGCTGCCTGCCGGGGTGAGCAAGAACGATCATCTTTCGGAACCCCGCGACCTGCGGGGGCCCTCTGCCCCCGGCTCAGGGGTCCAACACCCCCGACTGGCTGGGATCGTGGGGGCAACGTCCTAAGATGCGCTTAACAGGCTTGCTTCGGAAAACCGCCGTTCCGGGCAAATCGGGATGATGCCGACCGGCCGCCTGATGCCCGACATCGGCACCCCAAACCCCCGTTCCGCCGATCAGGCGGCGCGGATCGCCGGGTTCGGCCTGACCAACCCGACCCCGATCCATCCGGACAGGGCGACCATCTCCGGCCGCGGGCGGCACGGTGGCAGGGCAGTTTCCGGGCAATGCTGACGTCCCGCGATCTAGGTCCGTCGGGCGTGGCGTCGGGCGATCCAGGCGGTAAGGACAGCGGCGAGGCTGGGGTCCTGCCGACCTTCGGCAACCTGCGAGACGGTGCGCAGAAGGCGTTTGTCATCGACACCCAGGCTGCGGGCGGGAAAGGCACGGGCGGCGGCGGTGACCTGGGCGTGGAAGCCTGCGCACCAGTCCTGCAGCCCTTGCGGACCAAGGGGCGAGAGGTGGGCGGCGATGGTGACCGGGTCGGGGGAAGCCTCCTCGATCCGGTCGACGCGGGCCGACAGCGCAGCCATCACCCGGTTGATCGCCCCTTCGCCGGGGAACTCGATGCCGCCAAGGAGTGTGCCCAGCCAGACTTCCGGTGCGGGGGCGACCGGCGCGATGCAGAGGGCGGTGAGGTAGCCGTCGAGGAAGGCGTCGCCCAGGCCTGCTTCGGCCAGATGGGTTTCTCCCGCCTCGGGGTCCGCTTCCGGGGCCGCACCCTCGCCATCCGCCCAGGCCTGCAGCGTCATCGCGGCGATCTCGTG
>JAAFHX010000072.1 GCA_013297695.1 Rhodobacterales bacterium
TCCAGATAGCTGCCATAACCGCAGGTCACATAGTCGACATGCCCCGTCGCGTCATGCAGCGCCACGATTTCGGTCAGGTCCTCTGCCGAAAGGGTGACGCTGAAGGCGGGCGAATAGCTGATCGCCAGTCCGATGATGAAATCCTCGCCGCAGGCCATGCGGATGCGCTCGATCAGGCTGCGGGAAAAGCGGGTGCGGTTCTCAAGGCTGCCGCCCCACCGGTCGGTGCGCGTGTTGCTCCACGGGGTCCAGAACTGGTCAAGCAGGGAATGATAGGCCGCCCAGACCTCGACCCCCTGAAAACCACCCGCCTTGCAGCGCAGCGCGGCGGCGACATGGGCCTCCAGCAGTTCGTCCACCTCGGCCCCGGTCATGGCGTGGCTGCCGTCGCTGTCATGATAGGAAGGCCCGCCCGAAGGTGACCAGTGCGGCGCGAAGGACAGGTCCGAATCACCATGCGCGCCAATGTGGTACAACTGCTGCAGGACAACTGCGCCGGCCTGCTTCACCGGATCGGTGATCGCCCGGAAATGCGGAACGACCTCATCCGTCGCGTGCAGGAAGTTGCCGCGCGTCAGAACGCCCGTGCGATGCACCGGCATCGGTTCGGCGACGATCATCGCCGCACCGCCAAGCGCCCGTTCCAGCAGATAACCGCCAAAGCGGGGGCCGGGCAGACCCCGGTCCGACATGTTGGCCGTATGGGCACCAAAGACGATACGGTTGCGAAGGGTCTGGCCGCGCAGGGTCAGCGGCGACATCAGGCGGGGATGGGCGGTCATCTGTGGCTCCGGCGGTTTGGGGCATGGTAGGGCCGGTTGCGACCGGACGCGGAATGCACCGGCGACATCCGGATGGCCCGAAAGGTCGGTTTCGGAAAAGGCGGCGCGCCGACGGTCCCGGGTCGCACCACGGATTCCGCTTTGCCGGTTCACGGATTCGTGCTATTCGCTCCTTACCCGGATTTTCCAGAAAGGGAGGACAGCATGACCCTGTTTCATCACATCTCCCTTCGAAAGGGAATTTCACCCGATCATCGGTGTCGGCTGCACGGCTGAACCGCTCCGGGCATCGTGGCGCTGTGCGCACGATCCTGAATTACCCCGCATGAAGACTGCCAGCGCCCTGATGGAGTCGGCGCTTGCCTGACATTCAGCAGAGGAACCGGTTCGCGCAAGGCGATCGGTTGCAACGAACATGAACAACGATTCACTCATCCGGGACTTTGTCCCGGCGCGTCTTTCCGTCAACGATCTGGTGGCCCGGCACGGTGCCTGGCGGGTCTTTCTGGCGGCTTTTGCCGCACTGCTCGCACCGCGTCGAGGGTTCGCTCGGCTGGGTCCGGTTCCGCTCAGCGACTACCTGCGTCGCGACATCGGGCTGATGCCTTCGACCCCGCCGCCGGTCCACTGGCTTGACCGGCGGTAAGCCGCGCGTGGCCCGGGGGTGCGGGAAACCAGCCCGTTGCCAGCGCTGATGCCCCATCAGCCCTGTTCCGCGCCGCAGCACCGGCGCGGGACGCATCTTTGGCCGATTTGCGGTAGCCGACCGGCCGTTCGGTCGAGACTATCCGGGCGGCGTGCGGCGGTCCGGGTCTGATCCGGTGCCGCACGCAGCGATCATCCACAGGGGTGCGACAGCCGACACCGCCCGGGAGCGCTATCCCGAGACTGTCCGCCGGTCACAGGGATTGATCGTGACACCGGGCGAACACATCAAAAAGGTCAACCGGAGCGGCGCGCAGGGCATTGCTATGCACCGCCGCCACAACTGCCAGCCTCATTCGGCAGCGATGTCCACTGATGAATCCCAGCCTGAGATCGCCTTGGCTTCCAGGAATTCCTCCAGCCCGAACACTCCGCCCTCGCGCGCGCGGCCGGATGCCTTGACCCCGCCGAACGGAGACCCGGCGGCGCGGCTCTTGCCGTTCATCTGGACCATCCCGGATTTCAGCCGCAGCGCCATGCGGTTGCGCCTGGCCCCGTCCTGGCTTTGCACATAGTTGGTCAGGCCATAGGGCGTGTCGTTGGCGATGCGCACCGCCTCATCCTCGCCCTCGAAGGGGATCATGCAGAGAACCGGGCCGAAGATTTCTTCCTTTTCGATCGTCATGCCGGGGACCACATCGGCAAAGATCGTTGGCTTGACGAAGTAGCCCCGGTTGAATCCTTCGGGCAGGCCGGGGCCGCCCGCAACCAGCCGCGCACCCTCGTCGATGCCGCATCGGATATAGCCCTGAATCTGGTCCCACTGCCGCTTGTTCACCACCGGGCCGATGTGCTTGCCCTCGTCATGGGCCGAACCGACCTTGATCGCAGAAGCGACCTGCGCGGCGATCTCTACCGCGCGGTCGTAGATCGGGCGTTCGACCAGCATGCGCGAGGGCGCGTTGCAGGACTGGCCGGTATTGTCCATCATGTGCCGCACGCCGCGTTCCACGGCCCGGTCGTCGGCATCCGCAAAGATCACGTTCGCGCCCTTGCCGCCCAATTCCAGCGTAACCCGCTTCAGCGTGTCGGCGGCGGCCTTGCTGATGGCGCGGCCTGCGCGGGTGGAGCCGGTGAACGAGATCATCTCGACATCCGGATGGGTCGAAAGCTGGCTGCCGACCCCGGCCCCGTCGCCGTTCACCAGATTGAACACGCCCGGCGGCAGGCCTGCATCATGGCAGAACTCGGCGAAGATGATTGCGTTGAGCGGGCTTTCCTCGGAAGGTTTCAGCACGCAGGTGCAGCCCGCAAGGATCGCCGGGATCGCCTTCAGCGCGATCTGGTTCATCGGCCAGTTCCACGGCGTGATCAGGCCCACGACGCCGATGGGTTCCATCGCGATGCGGTCGTTCGGGGCATGGGGGCCAAGCGGGCGGACCCATTCGATATGGTCGAAGGCGGTCAGGAAATTCTTCAGGTGCCAGGGCAGGCAGGGGGCCTGTTCCGTGCGGGCATGGTCCAGCGGCGAGCCCATTTCCAGGCTGATGGCGCGGGCAAGCTCTTCCTTGCGCAACTCGTACTGTTCCAGGATGCGCACGACGGCGGCGCGGCGGTCTGCCGGGGGTGTCGCGGCCCAGCCCGGAAAGGCGGCTTTCGCGGCAGCGACGGCGGCATCGGTATCGGCCCGGTCGCCAAGCGAGATCACGGCGCAGACCTCTTCGGTCGATGGGTCGATCACCGGGCAGTCGCGCGGGACGGCGGGGGCGACCCAACGGCCGTTGATGTAGAAGTCACGTTTCTCGATCATGGCATCCTCCGGGGCTGTGCGTGTTTTCGCATTGCGGCGGACGGGCCGCAAGCAAAGTTCCTGTGCTCCGGCCCAGGGCGACAGGTTTGGTCCACCCGCGGACAGGTTGGCGGAACAAGACCGACAGCGGCACCGGAACCGGGGGAAGAAACGTCCGTTCTGCGCCACGCCAGCCCGAGTGGGGATGACGACGGCGCGCCCGATGGCTAGATAGGGCGCAGGACGTCACGCCAGAAGGAGCCCCGACATGGGACTGCGGATCAACGACATTGCCCCGGATTTCACCGCCGAATCGACAGGGGGGACGATTCACCTGCATGACTGGATCGGCGACGGTTATGCGATCATCTTCTCGCATCCAAAGGATTTCACGCCGGTCTGCACCACCGAATTCGCCGCCGTGGCGCAGCTTGCGCCGGAATGGGCCAAGCGCAACACCAGGGTGCTGGGTGTTTCGGTGGACGGGGTCAGCGACCACGAAAAGTGGAAGCGCGACATCGAGGCGTTCGGCGGCGCGCCGGCGGATTTCCCGATCATCGACGACAGCAGCCTGACGGTGGCCAAGGCCTATGACATGCTGCCCGCCGAGACGGTGCTGCCCGACGGACGCACCCCCGCGCATACCGCCACGGTGCGCACCGTCTATATCATCGGGCCGGACAAGAAGGTGCGTCTGACCATGACCTATCCGATGTCGGTCGGCCGCAACTTTGCCGAAATCCTGCGGGCGCTGGATGCCGTTCGCGCGACCGACGGCGTGCCGCTTGCGGCGCCTGCGAACTGGGTGCCCGGGCAGGACATGATCGTGGCACTGGCGCTGAACAATGACCAGGCGAAGGAACGCTTCGGCGAGCTGGACATCAGGCTGCCCTACCTGCGCTTTGCCAAGGTGCCGCAGGTCTAGGGCCGGGTTGCGGCCGCGCACTCTCCGGGTCGACTTTTGCCGGTCGGCCCAGGTCTGCCGTGGACAGCGCTGCGGGAATCGTCAAGGGTTCGGCTGACCCGAGGGATATGGCATGGCGCGGCGGGAAGGCTTTCAGATTGCGGGGCGGATGATTGCCGCCGGGCGGCGGGCCACGGTCGATCTGCCGATGACACATATGCCGGACCATACGCCGGTCGCATTGTCTGTGCATGTGGTCCACGGGCAGCGGCCGGGGCCGGTCCTGTTCGTTTCGGCCGCCGTGCATGGCGACGAGGTGGTGGGGGTGGAAATCGTCCGCCGACTGCTGCGCCTGCCGCAGCTTGCGGCGATTTCGGGCACGCTGCTGGCGGTGCCGATCGTCAACAGCTTTGGCTTTCTGGGCCATTCGCGGTATCTGCCCGACCGTCGCGACCTGAACCGCAGCTTTCCGGGGTCGGCCTCGGGGTCGATGGCGGCGCGGCTGGCCTATGCCTTCCGGACCGAGATTCTCGGGCGCTGCGATTATGGGATCGACCTGCATTCGGCGGCGATCCACCGGGCGAACCTGCCGCAGGTCCGCGTCTCGCCCGGCCAGCCTGCGGCGCTGGACCTAGCATATGCCTTTGCCGCCCCGGTCACGCTGACCAGCCGGATGCGCGACGGGTCCTTGCGGGCAACGGCCAAGGCGCTTGGCAAGACCGTGATCCTGTATGAGGCGGGTGAGGGGCTGCGGGTTGATGAGGTGTCGGTGCGCAGCGGGCTGGCGGGCATCCTGCGTGTGATGGCGCATCTGGGGATGGTGCCCGCCGGGGCCGCGCCGCGCGCCCGTGCAGCGACGTTGCATTGCGGCAGCAGCGACTGGCTGCGCGCCCCCGCAGCCGGTTTGCTGCAACTGCGCGCCGATCTGGGCGAGCGGGTCGTGGCCGGGCAGGCGCTGGCCAGCATTTCCGACCCGTTCGGCGAGAACGAGGTGGACCTGATAACACCCAAGGCCGGAATCATCGTCGGGCGCGCCCATCTGCCGCTGGTCAACGAGGGCGATGCGCTGTTTCACTTGGCAGACCTGCCCGAGGGGGTTGAGGGCGAAGACCGGACGCTGGACATCCCCGACGAAGATGAAGTGATCTGAAAGACCACCCATGACCCCCGATCTGATCGCGCGCCTGCGCCGCGATACCCCCGCCTGCGAACGCATCGTGCATTTCAACAACGCCGGATCGTCGCTGATGCCCGCGCCGGTCTATGCCATGCTGGTCCGCGCGCTGGAGGCCGAGCGTGATATGGGCGGATACGAGGCCGAGGCGGCGCTGGCCGGGCCGCTGGCGGCCTTTCAGGCCAATTTCGCGGCGCTGCTGCGGGTGGACCCGTCCGAGATCGCCTGGGTCGAGAACGCGACGCGCGCCTGGGACATGGCGGTTTACGGCCTGCCGCTGGTGCCGGGCGATGAGGTGATCGTTCACATCAGCGAGTATTCGTCGAACTACCTTGGCTTTCTTCAACTGGCAAAGACGAAAGGCATCGTTCTTGTGCCCGTTCCGTCCGATGACAGCGGGCAGATCGACACGGCGGCGATGGAACGGGCGATCACCCCGCGCACCCGGGTCATCGCGCTGACCCATGTGCCGACGCAGGGCGGGCTGGTGAACCCGGCGGCCGAGGTGGGGCGGATCGCACGGGCACATGGGGTGATCTATGTGCTGGATGCCTGCCAGTCCGTCGGCCAGATGGATGTGAACGTGGCCGAGATCGGGTGTGACATCCTGTCCGGCACCGGGCGCAAGTTCCTGCGCGGGCCGCGCGGCACGGGGTTCCTGTATGTCTCTCGCCGTATCCTTTCCAGCATCCACCCGCCGCTGATCGACCTGCACGCCGCCACCTGGACCGGGCGCGACAGCTATGTGCTGGCCCCGGACGCGCGGCGGTTCGAGAATTTCGAAAGCTTTGTCGCCGGGCGGGCGGCGCTTGGCGAAGCCGTGGGCTATGCGCTTGAGATCGGAATGCCGCTGATCGAGGCGCGCGTGACGGCGCTGGCAGCGCGGCTGCGCGACGGGCTGGCAGCGGTGCCGGGCGTGTCGCTGCACGACCTGGGCCAGCGCAAATGCGGCATCGTGACCTTTGCCAAACATCCGATGGAGGCAGGCGCGATCCGCGCCGCGCTGTCGGCGCGCGGCATCAACGTCTCGGTTTCGTCCCATGCGCTGCTGGACTTTCAGGCGCGCGGCATCACGGCACTGGTGCGCGCCTCGGTCCACGCCTTCAACACCGAAGACGAGGTGGACCGGGTCGTGGCCGAGGTTGCGGCCTTGTAACGGTCAGGCGGCGGCCGGCAGCTTGGGATAAAGGACGGCGCGGGTGCCGATGGGCACCTGATCGTACAGGTTGATGACATGCTCGTTCACCAGCCGGACACAGCCGTTCGAGACGGCTGATCCGATGGTCCATGGCTCGACCGTGCCGTGGATGCGCAGGAAGGTGTCGCCCTGTTCCGGGGTGAACAGATACATCGCCCGCGCGCCCAACGGATTGCCCTCGCCCCCCGGCATGCCGTCGGCCCATTTCGCGTAATGGTCGGGGCTGCGCGCGATCATCTCTTTCGTCGGCGTCCAGCTTGGCCATTCCTTCTTGGCCCCGATGAAGAACTCGCCCCCGATGTACAGGTCCCCGCGCCCGATCCCGACCTTGTATCGGATCGCCTTGTTGTCGGGCAGCGTCAGGTACAGCGAGAAATTCGCCGGATCGACATGGATTTCACCCGGGGCAAAATCGTTCGAAAGGCGCACGATCACCGGCAGATACTCTTCTGGCAGGACCCAGCCTTCGGGCTTGTCCACCGCACGGGCGGGACCGGCCAGCACGACCGGTACGGTCAGACCGGCCAGAAGGAGGTGACGGCGAGAGAGAAGCGGCGTTTGCGTCATGGCACAGGCTTTCCGTTCTGAAGGCGGACAGGTTCCGACCCCTGACATTTTCGAGTTTTCCGATTCGTTCCAGTGAAATGCGCAGCTTTCCCGCCAAAGTTGCACCGTTGCCTTCGAAGACACGCCCTTCGGCAGGTTCCGTCCCGCCAGACCGGCAAGAACCGCCGCCCCCACGCAGCAAAAAGGCGGGGCCCTGCGGCCCCGCCCTGGCACCTCGGTGACGGGTGCAGCGGTCAGGCAGCCTTGCGGCGTGCCCGCATCAGGCCCAGCCCGCCCAGACCCAAGGCCAGCAGCGGGAAGGCTGCGGGCAGCGGAACCGGGGCAAGGTCGGCGTCCACCTTCAGGACCGACGGATCGCTGTTCGTCGCAACGTAGAGGATCGAGAACTTGCCGCCGGTGAAGTTGTTCACGGCGGTTGTCTTCACGGTCGTCGGCCCGACAAGGCCACCCAGATAGGCATTGTCATCATAGACGGCGATACCGTCGTCATGCGTCACGCTGAAATTGCCGGCACCCAGATAGGCCAGCCGTTCGAACAGGTAGAACGTCGTCGTGGCCGAATTCGCGCTGATGCTGCCCTTGCTTTGCTGGAGAGCGCCGAACGTGGCATTCAGCCCGGAAACGGCCCCGCTGACACCCGTGGCAAGCCACTGCGAGATCTTGGTGCTCGCGTTTCCCGAAGGTCCGTTCGTGGTCTTGAAATCGAGGTCCCCGGTGTAGTTGAACACGTCGTAGGCATACCCCGACGTGCCCAGCATCGCCTGCGCAAGTGCGGCCTGGAAATTGCTGTTCGTTGCTTGCGACTGGGCGGAATTCCGGTTCAGAACGTTCACCGCCGTGACGTTGAACGACCCGCCGAGCGTTGCGGCCTGGGCCGATCCCAGCATTCCGAGAATCGCTACCGCTGCTGCGGCGAAAAAGGACTTCTTCATTCGTCTCTCCTACTCAGGCACTCGGTTGGTGTTCAACCGGAGGTACGGCTCCAAATCAGGACATCGGGCAGACTATTCCCCGACACCTGACGCTAACCACGATGGCCACCATCGCTGGCTGGTCTTGGTATCAGAAGGGTTTGGCAAGAAAAACGAAAACCGAAATTTAACCATGATTTACAATTCAAGGTTGCGGATGGTTTGATAATTAAACTATTGAATGTGTAAAATTGCAAATCTGAATTGCAGCCGGATGAGGTCAGGTCCGCCGCGGTTGTTTCGCGCTGACAAGGTGCGGCGTCTGCGCGTCTTCCGGATTCCGAATCACTTCAACGCTGCAAACATGTCTGCCTTGACGTCGTCCACAAAGCGGGCGGGGTCTTGCGACCCCGCCCGCACCAGGCGCCGAAGGGCGGGCGCCCGTCCTCCGGGGGGAGAAGGTCAGACGGCCTTGCGGCGACGGCGCACCAGGGCCAGACCGCCCAGACCGGCGGCAAGCAGCGGGAAGGCGGCCGGCAGCGGAACCGGGGCCGGGGTCATGTCCACCTTCAGGATCGACGGGTCCGAGTTCGTCGCGACATACAGCAGCGAGAACTTGCCGCCGTTGAAACCGGGAACATTGGTAGTGCGAACGCTGTTCGGCCCGAGGAACCCGCCGATCCGCGTATTGTCATCGTACAGCGCGATCCCGTCATCGTGCTCCACCTTGAAATCGGCCGCGCCGACATAGGACTTGGCAGTGAACATGAAGAACGTCGTCGTTGCGGTGCCGTTGTTGATGTTGCCCTTGCTGAGTTGTTTGCCTGCCAGGATCGGGTCGAGGCCCGACACGCTGCCGCCCGGGCTGTTCGCCACACCGGTTGCCAGCCAGCTCGCCACGGTGGTGCTGTTGCCGACCTTGGTGCTGAACTTCAAGGTGCCGACATAGGTGAAGATATCGGAAACGCCGGTCAACAGCGCCGTATTGAAGTTCGCCAGCGTGGCCTGCGACTGGGCCGAAGTCCTGTTCGTGATGTTCACCGCCTGGACGTTGAACGTGCCGGTGATCGTTGCCGCATGCGCCGAACCCACGAGTCCCGAGATGACAAGGGCCGCAGCGGCGAGAATGGATTTTTTCATTTCGTGCTCCTGTTTCAATTGCGCCGTCGGCTTCAATCGGACGCTGGATACCAGTCGGAAGCATCAGGCATTGAAGCTTCATTCGATTTGCGATGGCCGTCATCGCCAGACAACAATTCTGCCAGATCGCGATTGAAATCAATTTCTAATTCTGCATTAACCAGATAAAACGAAATTAACCATTAATCCTGGGCCGAATGAATGTTAATTGACCCGTTCGAAGGATCAGCGCGGCGGGCAAGCAGGGACGGGGCCGCCGGAGCCGGCTGTTGCGCCGTCCGGCATGCTGCGTTGGCATCGTCGCCTTGCCGACTGACGGCCCTCGGGGCATCGGCCGACGCCCGGCCCCGGGATTCGGCCCGCATGGGGCCAGGCGCGCTCCCGTGTCCGGCGGCCGCCGATGCGCCGTGATCCCGAAGGCGGAATGCAAAGGGCCGCAGGTTGATCCTGCGGCCCTGACGCAAGACGGTTCGCGGCCGCGAAAGGCCGCGCGGGTGCGTTCAGAAATCGAACAGCTCGCCCAGAAAACCTTCGCGGCGCTTTTTCTTGTAGCCGCCGCGATAGTCGTCGTCGTCATCGTCGCGCTTGCCATAGGGACGACCTTGCGGCGGCTGGTACTGCGGCGGTTGCTGGTACTGCGGCGGGGGCGGCGGAGCGGGCTGCGCCTGCGGCGCGATGCCGCCTGCCGCGCGTTCGATGATCTTGTCCAGTTCGCCCCGGTCCAGCCAGACACCGCGGCACTTGGGGCAATAGTCGATCTCGACCCCGCTCCGGTCGGCCATGACGAGGGTTTCGTTATCCACTGGGCAGCGCATCGGTCTCTCCATTCTTCCGGTTGCGCATCAGACGTGGGATCGCCGGGCGCGGGTGCAAGGGCTCCGAAGCTGACAGTTGCGTCAGATTTGGTCGGTTGCGGGGGTTGCGCTGTCGCGCGGGTGCTTGCCGGGCCGGGCGCAGGCTGGCATCTTGATGCGCAGGCCGTGGCGATGGCGTCGCCACAGGGTCGGCACCGGCCCGCAGCTTGGCGGTCGCCCGTTTGGGTGCCTGCCCGTCGTCCTGTACGCCGGGACCTTTCGGGGTCCTGCAACAGACCCAATGACCTGAGGTCTGACACGACAATGGAACGCCCCGAACACTACCGCTTTCACAACGGCACCAAGGCCGTCCTGCCCTTTGCCGCCGAGGAGTACGAAGATCGCCTGGCCGGCCTGCGCGCGATCATGGAGATGCATTCGCTGGATGCCGTGGTGCTGACCTCGATGCACAATGTCGCCTATTATTCGGGTTTCCTGTACTGCGCGTTCGGGCGGCCCTATGCCTGTGTGGTCACCGCAGACCAGTGCATCACCGTCAGCGCCGGGATCGACGCGGGCCAGCCGTGGCGGCGCTGCCATGGCGACAACATCACCTATACCGACTGGAAGCGCGACAATTTCTGGCGCGTGGTGGCCGGCATCACCGGCACCGGCAAGTCCGTGGGCTGCGAGGCCGACCACCTGACCCTGCTGCAGTCGGAAAAGCTGAACGCCTTCCTGCAGCCCAGGCGCGGCGTCGATGTGGCCCCCGCGACGATGCAGCAGCGCATGGTGAAAAGCCCGGCCGAGGTGGCGCTGATCCGTCAGGGCGCGCAGGTGGCCGATGTCGGCGGCTATGCGATCAAGGAAGCCGTGCGGGAAGGCGTGCGCGAGATCGACGTGGCGATGGCGGGCCGCGACGCGATGGAGGCGGAAATCGCCAAACGCTTCCCCGATGCCGAATACCGCGACACCTGGGTCTGGTTCCAGTCGGGGCTGAACACCGACGGGGCGCACAACCCGGTGACAGGCCGTGTGCTGCGGCGCGGCGACATCCTGTCGCTGAACTGCTTTCCGATGATCTCGGGCTATTACACCGCGCTGGAACGCACGATGTTCGTGGGCGAGGTGGACCCGGCCAGCCTGAAGGTCTGGGAGGCGAACGTTGCCGCCCACGAATACGGCATGACGCTTCTGAAGCCCGGCAATTCCTGCGCCGAGATCACCGCGAAGATCAACGCGTTCCTCGCCGACCGGCAGATGCTGCAGTACCGCACCTTCGGATATGGCCATTCCTTCGGCATCCTGTCGCACTACTATGGCCGCGAGGCGGCGCTGGAGCTGCGCGAGGATATCGACACGGTGCTGGAACCGGGCATGGTGATCAGCATGGAACCGATGCTGACGATCCCCGAAGGCCAGCCCGGCGCAGGGGGCTACCGCGAACACGACATCTTCGTTGTGACCGACGACGGAAACGAGAACATCACCGGATATCCCTACGGTCCCGGCTTCAACGTCGTCGGCTGAGGCCTGCCGCCCTGCGACAGAACTGTCGCAGGGCTGTCATCCCGCTGTCATGGAATGCGGCCATCCCTGCGCCCGGAAAAGTCTGCGCAAGGGGAATGGCCGCATGAACTGGAAACTCGCCGGGATGACTTCGGTGCTGGCACTGGCGGCGGCGCTGCCTGCGCTGGCCGAGATGAACTTCAACCGCATCGCAACCTTTGCCACACCGATGAACATGGCCGACGGCGAAGACCGCGCGCGGGAAACCAGCGCCGAGATCATCAGCGCCTCGCCCGACGGGATGATGCTGGTCTATACCGACAGCCCGCTTGGCGTGATCGGGCTGGTCGACATCACCGACCCTGCAGCACCCAAGGCCCTTGGCAACATTGCCGTGGGCGGCGAGCCGACGACGGCGCATTTCCTGGGCACGAGCATCGTTGCAGGCGTCAACACCAGCGAAAGCTTTGCCAACCCCTCGGGCAAGCTGGTCACGGTCGATCCGGCCACGAAGGCTGTCGTGGCGGAATGCGATCTGGGCGGGCAGCCGGATTCGGTCGCCGTGGCCCCCGACGGATCGTTCATCGCAGTCGCGGTCGAGAACGAGCGTGATGAGGATGTGAACGACGGCGCGCTGCCGCAGATGCCTGCGGGCTTTGTGGTCAAGCTGCCGGTCAAGGACGGCGCGGTGGATTGTGCCGGGTTGGTGAAGATCGACGTGTCGGGCCTGGCCCTTGTGGCCCCCGAAGACCCGGAACCCGAATTCGTGGACATCAACGCGGCGGGCGAGATCGCCGTGACGCTGCAGGAAAACAACCACATCGTTGTCATCGGGGCCGATGGCGCGGTGGCCAGCCATTTCCCGGCCGGGGCAATCACGCTGGAAGGCGTGGATACAAAGCGCGACGGGCGGCTGACCTTTGACAAGACCAAGAAGGACGTGCTGCGCGAGCCTGATGGGGTGAAATGGCTCGACAATGACCATTTCGCCGTGGCGAACGAAGGCGACTACAAGGGCGGCTCGCGGTCCTGGACCATCTTCCGCAAGGACGGCACCGTGGTGTTCGAATCCGCTGCCAGCCTGGAGCGCGCGATTGCCGCCATCGGGCATTACCCCGAAGGCCGGTCGGGGTCCAAGGGCACCGAACTGGAATCGGTGGAAATCGCCGCGTTCAACGGCACGCCCATGGCCTTTGTCGCGTCGGAACGCGGGTCGGTCGTGGGGGTCTATGACCTGACCGACCCGGCGGCCCCGGTGCTGAAGCAGATCCTGCCCTCGGGGATCAGCCCCGAAGGTCTGGTGGCGATCCCCGCGCGCGGGCTGCTGGCCACCGCGAACGAGCTTGACCTGGTCGAGGACGGGCTCGCCCGTGCCCATGTGATGATCTATCAGTTGCAGGACGCGCCGGCAGCCTATCCGATGATCACCTCCGCAGGCAGCGACGGGCTGATCGGCTGGGGCGCGCTGTCCGGTCTGGCGGCCGATCCGGCAACGCCCGGCAAGCTGTGGGCCGTATCCGACAGCGTCTATGCGGCAGCACCGACGATCTACACCATCGACGCTACGCAGACCCCAGCCCGCATTACCGGCGCGATGGTGGTGACGCGCGGTGGCGACGCGGCGCAGAAGCTTGATCTGGAAGGCATCGCGCCCGATGGCGAGGGCGGTTTCTGGCTGGCGTCCGAAGGCCGCAGCGACCGGCTGGTGCCGCATGCGGTCTACCATGTCGATGCCGAAGGGGCGATCGACAAGGAAATCGCGCTGCCCGAGGACCTGCTGCGCAACGAGGTCCGCTATGGCTTCGAAGGCATCACCGTGTCGGGCGACTGGCTGTGGATGGCCGTGCAGCGCGAATGGAAGGATGATCCGGACGGCATGGTCAAGCTGCTGGCCTACAACACCAGGGAAGAGACCTGGGGTGCGGTGCACTACCCGCTGGACAAGGCTGCCGACGGCACCTGGATCGGCCTGTCGGAAATCGTCGCGCATGGCGACTGGGTCTATCTGATCGAGCGTGACAACCAGGTGGGCGAAAACGCGGCCGTGAAGAAGATCACCCGTGTGGCCGCCAGCCAGATGGTGCCCGCTGACCTGGGCGGTGCCCTGCCGGTGGTCACGAAAGAGACCTTCCGCGACCTGCTGCCCGATCTGGCGGTGCTGAACGGGTATGCGGCGGAAAAGATCGAGGGATTCGCCATCGACGCGGCGGGCACCGGATTTGTCGTCACCGACAATGACGGCGTGGCCGACAACTCGGGCGAAACGCTGTTCTGGTCCATCGGCCCGGTCAAGTGATCCCGCCCTGTGGCGGTTTTCGGCCCCCGGAAGGTCACTTCCGGGGGCTTTTGCATGCGCCGGGCCCGTCGGGGCTTGACCATCCGCCCCGCCATGGTCGATCAGTCGCCTGATCCTGTTCTGGAAGAAGGCGGATTTCCACCGTGCGCATGCTGTTCCGCAACCTGTCGCTGCTGCTGGTCCTGACCCTTCTGGCGGCCTGTGGCGGCGGATCGCGCACTGCCACGATGCCCGAAAACCCGCTGTATCCCGGCATCCAGGATGGCGAGTTCTTCATCGAGCCCATCGCGCCGCAGTATCTGGTCTCGACCAACATCCGGACCGAGGTCGATTACTTCGGACCCGAAGACCCCGGCACCATCGTGGTCGATGTCTATTCGCGCCGGCTCTACTATGTGATGGAGGGCAACCGTGCGATGCGCTACGCTATCGCGGTCGGGCGCGAAGGCACCGCCTTTCGCGGCGATGCCACGATCAAGCGCAAGGAACAGTGGCCGTCCTGGCAGCCGACCCGAAACATGGTCCGGACCCGGCCCGATCTTTATGCCGACTACGCGGCGGGCCTGCCGGGGGGGCTGGAAAACCCGCTTGGGGCGCGGGCGCTGTATCTGTATCGCGGCGGGCAGGATACGATGTTCCGCATCCACGGCACGATCGACCCGCCGTCCATCGGGCGGCAGGGATCGGCCGGATGCATCCGGCTGTTCAATCAGGACATCATCGATCTTTATGACCGGGTCGAACTGGGTACACCCGTGCGGGTTCGCACGCTGGAGCAGTCACGCGAAATGGAAGGCATCTGGATCGACGACGAATATGGCCGCATCGTGCGCGTGCCGGACGGGATGACCGAGGAAGAGGCCAAGGCCCATGTCGCCGAACGCGCGGCCAAGCTGCCGCCGCCCGAGCCGATCCCCGCGCCCGAGGGCGGCGATGTGACCGCCGCCACCGGAGCCGACAGCTCTCAGGGCTAGGCGGCGGCCCTGTCAGGTGCGGATCACATAGTCTTTCAGGGTTGTCTCCAGAACCTCCCATGTTCCGGTGAAGCCGGGACGGATCACCGCACTGTCGCCCGCGCGCAGGGTTACAGGGGGCTGGCCGTCCTCGTGCAGCACCGACACGCCTTCCAGGATGCGCACATATTCCCATTCGGAATAGCTGACCCGCCAGGCACCGGGCGTGGACTGCCAGAGCCCGCAGAAAAGGCCGTCACGGTCCTCGATGTTCCAGGTGGTGTGGACCGGATCGCCGGAGACGAGCCTTTCCGGTGCGGGGCGCGAAACCTCGGGGGTCGTGCCATCGCGGGTCAGGCGGAGAAGATGGGGCATGGCGGTATCCGTTTGCGGGTGAAGGTGCCGGGTGGAAGCAGGACAGGGGGTCGCAAACCCCCGGACCCGCGGCAAGACCGGGGGTTTCACACCCCCGAACCCCCGTGGGATACTTACACCAAGATGAAAGCCGGTGTGAGTCTTGCGGCAGGACCCGGCACCCATGCCCGTGATTGGCAGGAGATCGGGGAATGACGGTGGAACAGGTCGAGGTGCTGGTGGTCGGTGCCGGGCAGGCGGGCATCGCGATGAGCGAGCATCTGGGCCGCGCGGGCATTCCGCATCTGGTGCTGGAACGCGCGCGCATTGCCGAGCGCTGGCGGTCGGAACGGTGGGATTCACTGGTGGCGAACGGCCCGGCCTGGCACGACCGCTTTCCGGGAATGGAATTCGACGGACTGTCGCCGGATGCCTTCGCGCCCAAGGAGGCAGTCGCCGACTACTTCGCGGCCTTTGCCGAACGGATCGGCGCGCCGATCCGCTGCGGGGTCGAGGTGACGCGGCTTGACCGCCTGCCGGGCCGCCCGGGCTTTCGCGCCGAAACCGCGCAGGGCGTGATCGAGGCCGCCTCGGTGGTGGTGGCGACCGGCCCGTTCCAGCGCCCGGTTCTGCCCGGTCTTGTGCCGCCGGGGGCGGGCGTGGTGCAACTGCATTCCAGCGCCTACCGCAACCCGGGCCAGCTTCCGCCCGGTGGGGTGCTGGTGGTGGGCGCGGGGTCGTCCGGCGCGCAGATCGCCGAGGAACTGCTGGCGGCGGGGCGGCAGGTCTGGCTGTCGGTCGGCCCGCATGGCCGCCCGCCGCGGCGCTATCGCGGGCGCGATTTCGTCTGGTGGCTGGGTGTGCTGGGCAAATGGGATGTCGAGGCGACGCCGGGGGTGGAGCATGTGACCATCGCCGTCAGCGGGGCCCGGGGCGGCCATACGGTCGATTTCCGCCGCATGGCGGCTGGCGGGGTGGTGCTGCTGGGCCGCGCCGAAGGCTTCGACGGGGGCAGCCTGACCTTTGCCGACGACCTGGCCGCAAACCTCGCGCGCGGCGATGCCGATTACCTGGGCGTGCTGCGCGAGGCCGATGCCTGGGTGGACCGCTATGGCCTTGACCTGCCGCCCGACCCGGAGGCCCATGTGATCCCGCCCGACCCCGATTGCGTGACCCGTCCGGTCCGCAGCCTGTCGCTGGCCGGGGCGGGGATCGGCACGATCCTCTGGGCCACCGGCTATGCCCCCGACTACGGCTGGCTGAAAGTCGATACCTTCGACGCCGAAGGCCGCCCGCGCCACCAGCGCGGCGTGTCGGCCGAGCCGGGCCTGTATTTCCTGGGCCTGCCCTGGCAGTCGCGGCGCGGGTCGGCCTTCATCTGGGGCGTCTGGCACGACGCGCGGTTCATCGCCGACCAGATCGCCAAGACCCGCGCCTATCTGGCCTACCGGCCCGCCCTTTGACACCCACGAGGACACCATGGCCCATACCCGCCACCGCAAGTTCAACACCCGCGACACCTATCCCGAACAGAAGCTCGACAACGACCTCTGTCAGGCCGTCGTCGCGCGGGGCACGATGATCTTCCTGCGCGGCCAGTGCCCGCAAGACCTGGACACCGCGCAGAACATCGACAGCCATGACCCGGTGGAACAGACCCACAAGGTGATGCAGAACATCCGGCAACTGGTCGAGGAATGCGGCGGCAAGATGGAGCATGTCTGCAAGCTGGTGATCTATCTGACCGATGTGCGCCACCGCGAGGCGGTCTATCGCACGATGGGCGAGTATATCCGGGGCGTGCATCCGGTTTCGACCGGGGTGGTGGTGACGGCGCTGGCGCGGCCGGACTGGCTGGTGGAAATCGACGCCACCGCCGTGATTCCGGACTGAGCGGGGGCGGGCCATGACATTCTCGCTTGTCGCCCGCTGTGCCGCCACGGGGCAGTTCGGCATGGTGATCGCCTCGTCCTCTCCCGCCGTGGCGGCGCGCTGTGCCCATGTGCGCGCCGGGGTGGGGGCCGTGGCCAGCCAGAACGTGACCGACCCGGCGCTTGGTCCGGAACTGCTGGACCGGCTGACCGAGGGCCTTTCGGCACCGCAGGCGCTGGAGGCGGTGACAGCGGGCCGCGCCCATATCGGCTGGCGGCAGTTGCTGGTGGTGGATGCCGCCGGACAGGTCGCGATCCATTCGGGGGCGCATGTTCTGGGCCTGGCCGCCGAGGCGCGGGGCCGCGATTGCGCGGCGGGGGGCAACCTTCTGGCCGATCCCGGCGTGCCGCAGGCGATGGTGGCGGCCTTCGAGGCGGCGCGGGGCGATCTGGGGGACCGGCTGATGGCCGCGCTCGAGGCCGGGCTGGCGGCGGGGGGCGAGGCCGGGCCGGTGCATTCGGCGGGGCTGAAGCTGGCCGACCGGTTGGCCTGGCCCGTGGCCGACCTGCGGTCGGACTGGTCCGACACGCCCGTCACCGACCTGCGCCGCGCCTGGGAGGTATATCGCCCCCAGATGGCGGACTATGTCCAGCGGGCCGAAAACCCGTCGGCGGCACCCGGCTATGGCGTTCCCGGAGACCGGTGAGGCGGGAAAGGACCATGGCCCGAACAAGAAAGGTGGTCATCCGCCGCAGGGGCGGCTATGACATGGTGCAGGGTCCAACGATGATCGAGACAGCGACATGAGCGCCTCTGCCCCGTCCTCTCGCCGTGTGACTGCCCCCGATATTCTGGCCCGCAAGGGGGGCGAACCGGTGGTGGTGCTGACCGCCTATACGACGCCGCTGGCGCGCATCGTCGATCCGCATTGCGATGTGATCCTGGTGGGCGACAGTCTGGGCATGGTGATCCACGGCCTGCCCTCGACCGTGGGCGTGACGCCCGAGATGATGATCCTGCACGGGCAGGCGGTGGCGCGCGGGTCGCAGCGCGCGCTGATCGTGATCGACATGCCTTTCGGCAGTTTCGAGGAAAGCCCGGAACAGGCGTTCCGCACGGCGCAGCGGCTCATCAGGGAAACCGGCGCGGGGGCGGTCAAGCTGGAAGGCGGGGAGGTGATGGCCGAGACCATCGCCTTTCTGACCGCGCGCGGCGTGCCGGTGATGGCGCATGTGGGCCTGACGCCGCAACTGGTGAACACGATCGGCGGCTACAAGGTGCAGGGCCGGGCCGAGGATGC
>JAAFHX010000073.1 GCA_013297695.1 Rhodobacterales bacterium
GTCAGTTTCGAGATCAGGGCGGGCGAGGTTCTGGGCATCGCCGGGGTGGCGGGCAACGGGCAGTCGGAACTGCTGGCGGCACTTGGCGGCATCCAGAAGGCAACCGGCACGGTGACGTTGAACGGGGAAAATCTTCCGCTGTGGGGACCAGGTGCCGACGGGCAGGCCCGCCGAGCGGCCGGGATCGCCCATGTGCCCGAGGACCGGCAGGTGCTGGGCCTCATCATGGATTTCTCGGCCTGGGAAAACGTGGCCTTCGGCTATCACGACAACCCGAAATACCAGCGCAACCGGTGGCTGATGGACAATGACGCGCTGCGGGCCGACACGGCGGCCAAGATGGAAAGGTTCGACGTCCGCCCGCCGATCCCTTCGCTGGCGGCCAAGAATTTCTCGGGCGGGAACCAGCAGAAGATCGTCGTCGCGCGCGAGATCGAAAGCGGGCCGGAACTTCTTCTCGTGGGCCAGCCGACCCGTGGCGTCGATATCGGCGCGATCGAATTCATCCACAAGCAGATCGTGGCCCTGCGCGATGCGGGCAAGGCGATCTTGCTGGTCAGTGTGGAACTGGACGAAATCCTGTCCTTGTCGGACCGGATCGCCGTGATGTTCGACGGGCAGATCATGGGAGTGCGCGAGCCGGGCCGCACGAATGACCGCGAACTGGGCATGATGATGGCAGGAATGGCGACCGGGGCCGGGGCAGCGGCGTGATGCAGCGGATTTTCTGCGAAAACTCGGAAATTTCGCAGAAATTTCGTCAGCGGCAGGGCCGCAGGGGTGATCAATGACCAAGCTTCCGACATGGGCCGATGTGGTCCTGGTGCCGCTCATAAGCCTGTCTCTGGCCGCCATCGTGTCTGCGCTGGTGCTGCTGGCCATCGGGCAAAGCCCGCGCGAGGCGATCTCGGTGATGGTCGATGGCGCGGTGGGGTCGCCCTATGCCTGGGGCTACACGCTGTACTATGCGACGAGCTTCATCTTTACCGGACTGGCGGTGACCGTGGCCTTCCATGCGGGCCTGTTCAACATCGGCGGCGAGGGGCAGGCGCAGATGGGGGGCCTGGGCGTGGCGCTCGTGTGCCTCGCGCTGCCCTGGCCGCACTGGACGGTGGCGCTGGTCGCGGCCAGCCTGGGGGCGGCGGCCTTTGGTGCGGCCTGGGCCTTCATCCCGGCCTGGCTGCAGGCCAAGCGCGGCAGCCACATCGTCATCACCACGATCATGTTCAACTACATCGCGGCGGCGCTGATCGTCTACATGCTGGTTGATGTGCTGCGCCCCGACGGCCAGATGGACCCGGCCACGGCGAATTTCCCGCCCGGCACCGCCCTGCCCACGCTGAACCAGATTCCCGGGCTGGACCTGATCTTCGTCAAGAAGGTGCCTGCCAACGTCAGCCTGTTCCTGGCGCTGGCGGCGGCGGCGCTGGTCTGGGTGCTCTTGTGGCGCACCCGGCTTGGCTATGAAATCCGGGCTTTCGGCAAGTCCGAGGCGGCGGCGCGCTATGCTGGCATCAACCCGGTGCGCATCACGGTCATCGCCATGCTGATCTCGGGCGCGCTGGCGGGCCTGATGTCGGTCAACAACGTGATGGGCGAGGCCGGGCGGCTGGTGCAGAACTCGTCCGAAGGGGCGGGATTCATCGGCATCGCCGTGGCGCTGATGGGGCGGAACCATCCGCTTGGCGTGATCCTGGCGGCGCTGCTGTTCGGCTTTCTCTATCAGGGCGGGGCCGAACTGGGCCTGTGGACGTCGATCCCGATCGAGTTGCGCATCGTGGTGCAGGGGCTGGTGATCCTGTTCACCGGGGCACTGGACCAGATGGTGCGGATGATGCTGGGCGTCGTGTTCCGCCCGCGTGCGGCGAAGGCGGCATGATGGATTACCCGATGTTCCTGCAACTGCTCGACTCGACGCTGCGGCTGGCGACGCCGCTGCTGCTGGCCTGTCTGGCGGGGCTGTTTTCCGAACGCGCGGGCATCTTCGACATCGGTCTGGAAGGCAAGATGCTGATGGCAGCCATGTCCTCGGGGGCGGTCGCCTATCTGACCGGGTCGGTCTGGGCGGGCCTTGCGGCCGCGATCCTGGGGTCGATGCTGTTCGCGCTGCTGCATGGCCTGGCCTCGATCACCTTCCGGGGGAACCAGTTGATCTCGGGCGTGGCGCTGAACTTCGTGGCTTCGGGCATCACCGTGCTGATCGCGCAGGACCTGTTCGGGCAGGGCGGGCGTACCCCGCCGCTGGAGGGGGCCGCGCGGTTCAATCCTATCGACCTGCCCTTTGCGCAGGAGGTGTCGGGCGTGCCGATCCTGGGGCCGTTCTACGCCGAGGTGATCTCGGGTCACACCTTTCTGGTCTATGTGGCGATCCTGCTGGTGCCCTGGTCCTGGTGGGTGCTGTACCGCACGCGGTTCGGCCTGCGGCTGCGGGCGGTGGGCGAAAACCCCGCCTCGGTGGATACGGCGGGGGTATCGGTGGTGCGGCTGCGCTATGCCGCCGTCATGATAACGGGCGTGCTGTGCGGGCTGGCGGGGGCCTATCTGGCCACCGGACTGCAGGCCGGGTTCGGGCGCGAAATGACCGCCGGGCGCGGCTATATCGCGCTGGCCGCGCTGATCTTTGCCAAGTGGCGGCCGTGGTACTGCCTCTGGGCCTGCCTGCTGTTCGGGTTCCTGCAGGCGCTGGCGCTGCGGCCGGACCTGATCCAGAACAGCATCGGAATTTCCGTGCCGGTGCCCGCGCTGGACGCACTGCCCTATGTGCTGACCGTGGTCGTGCTTGCCGGGCTGGTCGGCAAGGCGATTCCCCCCCGCGCCGGAGGAGAGCCCTATGTCAAGGAGCGCTGAGCTTGCCGATCTGATCCGCACCCGCGCGGGGTCTGCCCCGGTGCAGTTCGGTCTGATCCTCGGGTCGGGGCTGGGGGCCCTGGCCGATCAGGTGCAGGGGACCGCCATCGATTATGCCGACCTGCCGGGATTTCCCCATGCCGGGGTGACGGGCCATGCCCCCCGGCTGATGATCGGCGATCTGGAAGGCGTGCGCGTCGCGGCCTTCGGGGGCCGGGCGCATTACTATGAAACCGGCAATGCGGGCGCGATGCGGCTTCCGCTGGAAGTGCTGAAGGCGCTTGGGGCCGGGGGGCTGATCGCGACCAATGCTGCCGGATCGCTGCGCGCCGACCTGTGCCCCGGCGATCTGATGCTGCTGGACGATCACATCAACTTTTCCGGCCTGAACCCGCTGATCGGCGAGCCGACGGATCGCCGCTTTGTCCCGATGACCGCCGCGCATGACCCCGGCCTGCGCGCCCGCCTGCGCGCGGCGGCCGAGGCCGAAGGCATTCCCCTGCCGGAAGGGGTCTATGCCTGGTACTCCGGGCCGTCCTTTGAAACCCCGGCCGAGATTCGTGCGATCAGCCGCCTCGGGGCCGATGCCGTGGGCATGTCCACGGTGCCCGAGGTGATCCTGGCACGGTTCCTCGGGCTGAAGGTCGCTGCGATCTCGATCATCACCAACATGGCCGCCGGGCTTTCCGACGAAAAGATCAGTCACGAACATACCATGGCGATGGCCCCGATGGGCGCGGCCAAGCTGGAGCGTGTCCTGCGCCGCATGCTGCGCGACGTTGCGGCCCCCTTGCCCGGCTGAGTGACGCAACCGCGCCGCGCCCGCGCGACAAAGCGACCATTCCCGGGGGATGCGGTTTGACAAGGCCGCGCGGGCGGGTCAACTCTGGCGCAGCCCCCGGCGCAGCGTGGCCCCCATGCAGATTTATCTTCCCATCGCCGAGGTTTCGGTCAACGCCTTCATTCTTCTGGGGCTGGGCGGGGTCGTCGGGTTCCTGTCGGGCATGTTCGGGGTGGGCGGCGGGTTCCTCATAACGCCCCTGCTGTTCTTCATCGGCATTCCTCCGGCCATCGCAGTCGCGACCGGGGCAAATCAGGTGGTCGCCTCGTCGGTGTCCGGCGTTCTGGCGCATCTGCGGCGCAAGACGGTGGACTTTCGCATGGGGCTGGTGCTGACGCTCAGCGGGATGGTCGGATCATCGATCGGCATCTGGGTCTTTGCCCGGCTGAGTGCTGCGGGGCAGATCGACCTTCTGGTTCAACTGGCCTATGTGCTGTTTCTGGGCGTGATCGGGGCGCTGATGCTGCAGGAAAGCATCCGCGCCCTGCGGCGGCGCAACCGGACAGGGTCTGCGCCGCCCCGGCGCAACCGCGACCGGATGCTGGTGAACCGACTGCCCTTCAAGATAAAGTTCCGCACGTCGGGCCTGTTCATCTCGGTCATCCCGCCTGTCATGGTCGGCGTAGGGGTCGGCTTTCTGGCCGCCGTCATGGGGGTGGGCGGCGGGTTCATCATGGTGCCTGCGATGATCTACCTGCTGGGCATGCCGACCAAGGTGGTGGTCGGCACCTCGCTGTTCCAGATCATCTTCGTCGCGGCCTTCACCACCGTCGCCCATGCCACCACCAGCTTTTCGGTGGACATGGCGCTGGCGCTGCTGCTGATCCTGGGCGGCGTGGTGGGGGCGCAGATCGGTGCACAGGTGGGGTTGCGGCTGAAGGCGGAACAGTTGCGCATCCTGCTGGCGGTTCTGGTCCTGCTTGTCGCAGGCAAGATCGCGCTGGACCTGCTGCTGCAACCGGCCGAGCTTTTCTCGATAGCCCCGGTGCGCAAGCCATGATCCGGGCCCTGATCCTGCTGCTGTGCCTGACGGCCGGGCCGCTTGCGGCGCGGGCGCAGGAAACCGTGGTGTCCGGGCTGAGCCAAAGCCGGGTCTCGATCACGGCGCGGTTCGACGGGTCGGAAATCCTTGTCTATGGCGCGGTCAAGCGCATCAGCCCGCCCCCCCCGTCCCCTGCGCTGGACGTGATCGTGACGGTCGAGGGGCCAAGCCTGCCCCTGACCGTGCGCAAGAAGGACCTTCGCTTCGGGCTCTGGATCAACCGCGACACGGTGCGGATCGACGCCGCACCCAGCTTCTATGCCGTGGCCACAACCGGCCCGCTGCCCGAGATCCTGTCGAGCACCGAGGATCTGCGCCACCGCATCAGCATTCCGCGCGCGATCCGCGCTGTCGGCATCGCGGCCGAAGCCGAGAATTCCCCCAGCTTTACCGAGGCGCTGATCCGCATCCGCGAGGCGTCGGGGGCCTATGTGCTGTCCGAAGGGGCCGTCAGCCTGACCGAGGAAACGCTGTTCCGCACCGATGTGGCGCTGCCTGCCAACCTGACCGAAGGCAGCTATTCGGTGCGCATCTTTCTGCTGCGCGGCGGGAAAGTCGTGGATACCAACACCTCGACCATCGTCGTGCGGAAAGAGGGGCTGGAGCGCTGGCTGACCAACCTCGCGCACCGCCAGCCGCTGGCCTATGGCCTGCTGTCGCTGCTGATCGCGGTGGTGGCGGGCTGGGCCGCCTCGGCCGGGTTCCGGCTGATCCGGTCCTGACCGGCACGCTCCATCTTCTGTTCCCAAATATCCTCGGGGGGGCGGCGCGGATACGCGCCGGAGGGGGGCAGACAGCCCCCCTGCCCGGCCGGGCGTGCTCAGAACGCCTTGAAGGTCATCGTCGTCAGGGTGCGCACGATGCCGGGAATGTCGAACAGCCGGTCCGACAGATAGCGGCCCACGTCCTCGTCCTCGGGGATGTAGACCTTGGCGATCAGGTCGTATTCGCCCGAAGTGGAATAGAGTTCCGACACCACCTCGCGGTCATAGATCGCGTCGGCCACCTCGTAGGTCTTGCCGGGGGTGCAGCGGAACTGGACGAAAACGCAGCGCATGAGGCTCTCCGGTTGGCGTGGGGGCAGAGTAGCGGGCGCAGGCGCGGCGCGAAAGGGGTCAGTCGTCGCTGCCCGCTGCGAGGGACAGGGGGGCCGGACGGCTGGGCAGGTCATCAATCCGAAGGGCGGCCTGCGGGCGGGCAAGGCGATAGCGGGTCACCCAGATCAGCCGCTGTTCGGCGCGCGTGATGGCGACATAGGCCAGCCGCTTCCACAGCGGCAGTCCCGCCTCCATCCGCCCGGCCTGCGAGGCGGCATAAAGGTCGGGGGCAAAGACCTGCACCGTCTCCCACTGCGACCCTTGCGCCTTGTGGATCGTCACCGCCGCGCCGTGCAGAAAGGCTGCCCCCATCGTGGCGGCCGAGGGGATGAAGGGTTCATCCTCGTCCGGCTTTTCGATCTTGATGATCGCGGCGGCGGAAACCTGCGGTTCTTCGGCACCGATCACATGCAGGCGCGCAAAGCCGGGGCTCTTGCCCGGCCCCATGTAGATCACCTGCGCCCCCTTGATGAGGCCACGCGCCTCCAGGTCGATGCGCTTCTTGCGGTGTTTCAGCGGCAGTTCGATCCCGTCGCAGATCAGCGGTTCTCCGGGCAACAGCTCGGTATCCGGCGCGCCCTGCGCCGCACGGAAGGCGGTGATCAGGCGTATCCGCGTGGCATTGCGCCAGACCAGAACCGGCGAGCGTGCCATCAGGTCGGCATCCACCCGTTCCGCCAGCACCACACGGTCATCGCGGGCGGCGGCCTTTTCGATCAGCCGCTCGAACATCGCGAAGTCCACTTCGGGATCGGCCAGCGCATGCGCAAGGTCCAGGATCGGATTGTCCTGCGCCTGCCGGTGAATGCGGGAAAGGACCAGCCGCCGTGTCTCGCCCAGCTTGTCAAAGACCATCTCGCCGGATTGCCCCACGGGGGCAAGCTGCGCGGGGTCGCCAAACAGCACCAGCGTCGGGAAAATCTCGCGCAGGTCATCGAACTGGCGTTCGTCCAGCATCGAGCTTTCATCGACAAAGCCCACATCCAGCGGTTCCTCGCGTCGTTTCCAGCCCTTGATGAAATCGCTGCCGCGCAGGCCTGCCGCCGCCAGCGCACCGGGGATCGAGGCGACCTGGTCGTAGAAGGCCTTCGCGCGGTCCAGCGCCAGTTCGGTCAGCCCCTCGACCTGCGGGCGCGTCCCCTGCCCCGCCAGCCATTCGGCTATGCGTTCGTACTGCGGGTCATAGACCGGGGTATAAAGGATGCGGTGGATCGTGGTCGCGGGCACGCCGCGCCCTCGCAGGACCGAGGCCGCCTTGTTGGTAGGGGCCAGGATTGCCAGCGTGCGCCGGTCCTTGCGCCGCCGCCCCTCGTAATCGCCCGACACGATCTCGACCCCGGCGGCCAGCATCGCACGATACAGCGCGGCCAGCAGCATCGTCTTGCCCGACCCTGCCTTTCCGACCACCGCCAACACCTGCGCCTTGCCCTCGGCCGCCGGGCTGAGGGCCGCATTCACGATATCGACGCCCATGCCGCGCAACTGGTCCGCCACACGGTCCCAGGCTTCGGCCTGATCGTCGGAAAAGGTCAGGGCGGGCGTTTGCATCGCGCGGACCATAGGCGACCGCAGGCCCCGGCACCAGAGCCGCGCGGCCTCAGGGCTGCGTGCCGCCGTCGGCCGTCTCGGTCTCGGGCACCGTGCAGGACTGTGCCTCGACCTCTTCGCGGGCCATGCGCAGGGTCATTTCGGCCTGTTCGGCCAGGCGGGGCAGACCATTGCGTTGCGCATAGCTGCGCAGGTCGGCCAGAACATCGAAAACCCAGTCATGGCGCATGGTTCACCTGCCGGCACCGCTGAAATCACCCGGTCATTAACCATAACCGGCGACAAAATGTGGCGGCAGTGGTTGCAGTGGCGACAAACTGTTTCCAATCGCAGAATAATTTGACCGCTGCGCCCCGCCGCCGTTGCCGATTCTGTCGGCGACGGCAGCGAAAGGCCGGTAGTGCGCGACCGCCCCGTACCCGGGGCCGACCGCCCACATCACCGGTGCGAGGCTTCCAGCGTATCTTCGAACGTGCGCAGTCCTGTGCGCGGGGCCTGCACCAGCACCGCCATGTTGCCCGGCTTGTGCGTGTTCTGCAGCATCTTCACATGCGGGACGGGCAGTTCGCTCCACGGAAACACTTCGGACAGGCAGGGATCAAGCCTGCGTTCCACCATCAGCTTGTTGGCCGCCGCGGCCTGCTTCAGATGGGCGAAATGGCTGCCCTGCAGACGCTTCTGGTTCATCCACATGTAGCGCACGTCGAAGGTGCAGTTGAACCCGGTGGTGCCTGCGCAGATCACGACCATGCCGCCCTTCTTGCAGACAAGGGCCGAGACCGGGAAGGTGCTTTCGCCGGGGTGTTCGAACACCATGTCCACGTTCACACCCTTGCCGGTGATCTCCCAGATCGCCTTGCCAAAGCGGCGCGCCTCTTTCAGCCAATCGTTGTATTCGGGCGTGTTGACCGTGGGCATCTGCCCCCAGCACTTGAAATCCTTGCGGTTGATGACGCCCTTGGCACCCAGGCCCATGACGAAGTCGCGCTTGTCCTCATCGCTGATGACGCCGATGGCATTGGCCCCTGCGGTGTTGATAAGCTGGATCGCATAGGACCCGAGGCCCCCGCTCGCCCCCCAGACCAGCACGTTCTGGCCCGGCTTCAGGTCATGCGGTTCATGCCCGAACAGCATCCGGTAGGCCGTGGCCAGGGTCAGCGTGTAGCAGGCGCTTTCCTCCCAGGTCAGGTGCTTGGGGCGCGGCATCAGTTGCTGGGCCTGCACGCGGGTGAACTGGCTGAACGACCCGTCCGGCGTCTCGTATCCCCAGATGCGCTGCGTCGGCGAATACATCGGGTCTCCGCCGTTGCATTCCTCGTCATCGCCATCGTCCTGGTTGCAGTGCACCACGACCTCGTCGCCGACCTTCCAGCGCTTGACCTTGTCGCCCACCGCCCAGACGATCCCCGCCGCATCGGAACCGGCGATGTGGAACGGGGTCTTGTGGAAATCGAGCACGCTGACCGGCTGGCCAAGCGCCGCCCAGACGCCGTTGTAGTTGACGCCGGCCGCCATCACCAGCACCAGCACCTCGTGGCTGTCGATCGTCCAGGTATCGAGAATTTCGGGCTGCATGGCCGTATCGGGCTGGCCGTGGCGGTCGCGGCGGATCGCCCAGGCGTGCATCTTTGCCGGAACATGGCCCAGAGGCGGCATCTCGCCGATGTCGTACAGGTCCTTCACCGGTGCCTCATAGGCGACGATGTCCTTCTGAATGTCCAAAGCCATGCGAGCCTCCGTAATCACGCCTGTGCCGCGCCGCAGAATCGGCGCGGGCTGGATGCAAGGAATACGAGCCTGCGCGCAATAATGCAACCAAAACGAGGCATTGAATTGTAATTTTATGTCTGCCGCGCTGCAGCGCGGCCCCCGGGCGAGGGGCAGGCGCGGATCAGCGGAAGGTAAAGGTCGCAACCTCGCAGATGTTCACATCGGCCCTGGTCATTTCGCTGCCCCCCTCGAACACGGCGCGCAGGTCATATCTGCAGCGGCCCGTATCATCGTCAAAGCTGACGATGACCGCCGCACCCGAAGGAAGGATATCGGGCCCCAGGATGTCTGCCTGCCAGTCATCTGCCCAGATCGTCGATCCGTGGACCTGCACGATGACAAGTCCCGTCTGATTCACGATCTTCATCCGGCGATCGAACGCGGCACCCTGTCCTGCACCGCCCAGGGCAAGGGCCCCTGTCAACGCGGCCAGAAGCCCGGTTCGAACCTTCATGTCACAGTCCTTTCGCCCGGGTCCGCAGCGCCGCCCCGGCCCGGCCCCCCTGTCGCGGCCGACGCGCGGACCGTCTGCGGCGCACCTTGCGCAGCAGAGGGCAAAAGCGTTTCCAGAAGCTGAAGAACCGGCGCCGCGTGAAAGGCCAGCATGGCCTCGCGCCCCGCGACGGGTGCCAGAAGGCCATCCTTCCGTGCGACGATCCCGCGGGCCAGCAAAGGGGCCAGGCCTTCGGCGAGAATGGCAGGCGGCCCGCCGTCGGGCAATTGCAGCGCGGCCTGCCGGGCCGACAGCCCCGCGACCAGCCCGGCAATCCGGGCCTCCGCATCCGGATCGGAAACCGGTCCCGCAACCAGCACCGCCGCCACCAGCGGCACCGCCAGCACCGGCACGCAGGCCGTCACCTCGGCCATCAGCCGTGCCGCCAGCGCCTCGACCGGCTCGGCAGTGGGCGGAAGAAGATCGGACAGGAACTGGCGCAGCGATAGCGGCGGGCCAAAGACCACGCCCGCCGTGCCGAACCCCGGAAAACGCCCGCGCAGCTTGCGCCAGACCATCCGCGCGGCAAAGCCGATGATCGACAGCGGATCGGCGCGAAACCGTCGCACGCCGGTCTCGGACGCCTCGACCAGCAGACGATCCTCGATCACCCGGTCATAGCACAGGCCCACCGGCAGAAACACCACGTCGCGCCGGGCCGGTTCGAACCCCGCCACGATATAGCCCAGAAGCCCCAGCTTGGCCGGCCCCACCCGCCCGTCCAGCGACAGCCCGCCTTCGGGAAAGATCGCCTGGGTAGACCCTTCGGCCGTGGTCATCTGCACATAGCGGGCCAGAACCCGGCGATACAGGTGCGTATGCTGCCGCCGCCGGATGAAATACGCGCCCATCGCCCGGATCAGACGGCTCAGCGGCCAGACCCGCGCCCATTCGCCCACCGCATAAGACAAGGCCGAGCGGTCGGCCACGACCCAGGTCACCAGCACATAATCCATGTTGCTGCGGTGGTTCATGATGAAGATGACCGTCGCCTCGGGGTCGATCCCGGCTATCCCGGGGTCGACGCGGCCGACGCGTACGTCATAGAACAGCCCCGTCAGCCAGCGCGCCGCACGGGTGGCAAAGCCGAAATACACCGTCGCGGAAAAGCTGGGCACGATCTCGCGCGCATAGGCGCGGGCCTGCTGGAACGCCACGCTTTCGGGCTGGCCGCTGGCCCGCGCCTGTTCCACCACCGCCTCCATCACCGAAGGGTCGTGGACCAGCCGCACGATCATGTCCTGCCGCGCCATCAGCTTGAACGGCTTGATCGGCCGGTCGAGCCGCGCGTTCAGCCGCGCCACGACCCGTTCCATCCGGCGGCGGAAGAACCAGCGCACCGACGGAACCAGCACATGCGTCAGGGCCGCCACCGCCGCGAAGGCGACGATCAGGATCAGCAGCCACAGGGGTACGGCAATCGTCTGCGTCATCCGCGCACAGTGGCATGCAGGCCGATCTGCCGCCAAGCCCCCGATGCGGCCCGCCGGGCCGGATCACGGGTCGTAGGTGTAGTCGCCGACTTCGCAGACGTTCACGCCCTGCCGGGTCAGTTCGGTGCCGTCCTCGAAGATGGCGCGAAAGTCGAACGCGCAATAGCCGTACTTGTTGTCAAAGTTCAGCCGCATCGACCGGCCACTGGGCAGGGTGGACTTGCCCATCACGTCGCGGCCCCATTTTGTCGATCCTGTATTGGTGCTGTAGAACCGGTACAGCGTGACGCCAGTGTTGTTGTGGATCATCACATTTCGGTCCTGTGCCATCGCCCCGGGTGCACCCAGCAGGATGGCTGCAGAAATCGCCAGGCTCAGGGGCGTCTGAAACCGCATGCTTTCCTCCCTGGTCAGGGTGCTCCTATCCGGATCACCGCAGCCCCATCCTCGGCGTTGCCCACGTCCAGATCAAGACGTCATTCTGAAATAAATGAATATGATTGTTGAGCGGATCGAACTGGTGCAGTTTCCCCCGGCCGGTTTCACCGTTGCTGCGACGCAGCGGATTGACACTTGCGGGAAATTGCGGTTTCTCGTTTCCCTACGAAAGAATGTTGCCGAAGCGATTCAGGAGACCCCGCCATGACCGCAGCGCAGAAGGATCAGCCCTGGCTGTTTCGCACCTATGCCGGCCATTCCACCGCCCGCGCGTCGAACGCGCTTTATCGCACCAACCTGTCCAAGGGGCAGACCGGCCTTTCGGTGGCCTTCGACCTGCCGACACAGACGGGCTATGACAGCGACCACGAACTTGCCCGCGGCGAGGTCGGCAAGGTCGGCGTGCCGGTGGCCCATCTGGGCGACATGCGCACCCTGTTCGCCGACATCCCGCTGGACCGGATGAACACCTCGATGACGATCAACGCCACCGCCCCCTGGCTGCTTGCGCTCTACATCGCGGTGGCCGAGGAACAGGGGGCCGACGTGTCGGCGCTGCAAGGCACCGTGCAGAATGACATCATCAAGGAGTACCTGTCGCGCGGCACCTATATCTGCCCGCCGAAACCCAGCCTGCGGATGATCACCGACGTCGCGGCCTATACCCAGCAGCATCTGCCAAAGTGGAACCCGATGAACGTCTGCTCCTACCACCTGCAGGAGGCGGGGGCGACGCCGGAACAGGAACTGGCCTTCGCGCTGGCCACCGCCTGTGCGGTGCTGGATGACCTGAGGGGCAAGGTTTCCGAGGCGGATTTCCCCGGCATGGTGGGCAGGATCAGCTTTTTCGTGAATGCCGGCATCCGGTTCGTCACCGAACTGTGCAAGATGCGCGCCTTCACCGAGTTGTGGGACAATATCTGCCGCGACCGCTATGGCGTGACCGAGGCGAAGTATCGCCGCCTGCGCTACGGGGTGCAGGTGAACTCGCTTGGCCTGACCGAACAGCAGCCGGAAAACAACGTCTACCGCATCCTGATCGAGATGCTGGCGGTGACGCTGTCGAAGAACGCCCGCGCCCGGGCGGTGCAACTGCCTGCTTGGAACGAGGCGCTCGGCCTGCCCCGCCCCTGGGACCAGCAGTGGTCGCTGCGGATGCAGCAAATCCTGGCCTATGAAACCGACCTTCTGGAATATGACGACCTATTCGACGGAAATCCGGCGATCGACCGCAAGGTGGCCGAACTCAAGGACGGGGCGCGCGCGGAACTGGCGCAGATCGACGCGATGGGCGGGGCTGTGGCGGCCATCGAATACATGAAGGGCCGTCTGGTCGAGGCGAATGCCGAACGCATCGGGCGGATCGAAGCGCGCGAGACGGTCGTGGTCGGCGTCAACCGCTGGACAGAAACGACGCCCTCGCCGCTGACCGCCGGTGACGGGTCGGTGATGGCCGCCGACCCCGAGGCCGAGGCCGACCAGATCGCCCGGCTGACCGCCTGGCGCGCGGCGCGCGATGGCGGGGCCGTGGCGCAGGCGCTGGCCGCCCTGCGGCAGGCCGCAGCCTTGGGCAGCAACATCATGCCGGCCTCCATCGCCGCCGCGAAGGCGGGTGTCACCACCGGCGAATGGGCGGGCGTGCTGCGCGAAGCCTTCGGCGAATACCGCGCACCCACAGGCGTCGCCCGCGCACCGTCGAACCGGACCGAGGGGCTGGAGCCGATCCGCGAGGCGGTCGATGCCGTGTCGGCCAGGCTGGGCCGCCGGATCAAGTTCCTGATGGGCAAGCCGGGGCTCGACGGCCATTCCAACGGTGCCGAACAGATCGCCGCCCGCGCCCGCGACTGCGGGATGGAATTCCACTACGAAGGCATCCGCCTGACCCCGGCCGAGATCGTCTCGGCCGCCCAGGATCAGGAGGCGCATGTCGTCGGCCTGTCGATCCTGTCCGGCAGCCATCTGCCATTGATTGCAGACGTGCTGGACCGCATGCGCGCCGCGCGGCTGGAGGTCCCTCTGATCGTCGGCGGGATCATCCCCGAAGAGGATGCCGTGCGGCTGCGCGCCATGGGCGTCGCGGCGGTCTACACGCCCAAGGATTTCGAGCTGAACCGGATCATGATGGACATCGTGGCGCTGGTCGATCCGGGCCGCGCCGCCGCTGCCGAATAGGACTGGCCGCAACGATCCGGTCCCTCCGTAGGGTGCGTGCTTGCACGCACCGCTGGCGCGAACTTGCACGCACCGCGGCGGGTGATGGGGCGGTGCGTGCAAGCACGCACCCTACGGAGGTCGCCCCCCGCTGCCGGGCATCGCAGCCCGGCGGACGGCAGCGGCTGGTGTCCGGATCATGCCCGCGCTAGGGTGTCCGGCAAGGTTGATCCGGAACGGGGGCTGCCATGACCATCCATATCGGTGCCGCCCCCGGCGACATCGCAAAGACTGTTCTGCTGCCCGGAGACCCCTACCGGGCGCGGTGGGCGGCCGCGACCTTCCTCGACAGCCCGCGCCTGGTGAACGAGGTGCGCGGGATGCTGGGCTATACCGGCACATGGCGCGGGCATCCGGTGACGATCCACGGGTCGGGCATGGGGATGCCGTCGCTGTCGATCTATGCCAACGAGCTGATCCGCGACTATGGCGCGACAACGCTGATCCGTGTCGGCTCGGCCGGGGGGATGCAGCACCGGGTGAAGGTCCGCGATGTGGTGCTGGCGACAACGGCATCTTCGCTTTCAACCCCCTCCAGCGGCATTTTCCGCGAAGTGAACTTCGCGCCTTGCGCCGATTTCGGGCTGCTGCGCGCCGCCTGGGACGCGGCGCAGGCAAAGGGCATCGCGACCCATGCGGGCGGCATCTATTCGTCGGACACCTTCTATGACGAACGCCCCGACCTGAACGACCAGTTGCAGCGCCATGGCGTGCTGTGCGTCGAGATGGAGACGGCCGAGCTTTACACACTGGCCGCGCGCCACGGCGCACGGGCGCTGGCGGTGCTGACGATTTCCGACCATCTTCTGACACATGAGGCGCTGCCTGCGGCTGACCGGGAAAGAAGTTTCGGCGACATGATCGAGATCGCGCTGACGGCGGCCTTCGGATGAGGCGGCGGCGTCTGGGGGCGGGCGGGCCAGAGGTTTCGGCCATCGGGCTTGGCTGCATGAGCTTTGCCGGGTTCTTCGGTGCGGCGGATGACGCGACCAGCCTGCGCTGCCTCGATGCGGCGGTCGATCACGGGATCGATTTCCTCGATACCTCGAATGTCTACGGCGCGGGGCGGTCGGAAACGGTGATCGGCACCTTCCTGAAGTCGCGCCGGGCCGATCTGAAGATCGCCACCAAGGCGGGCATCGTGAATGGCCCGCCGCGCCGGTTCGACAATTCGCCCGCGCATCTGCGGGCCGAGCTGGACGGATCGCTGAAGCGCCTGGGGGTGGAGCGGGTGGAGCTGTTCTATATCCACCGGCGCGAGCAGGAACGCCCGGTGGAAGAGGTGGTGGGCACGCTGGCCGATCTGATCGCCGAGGGCAAGATCGGCGGCTATGGCCTGTCCGAAGTTTCGCCCGGTACCCTGCGCCGCGCCCATGCGGTGCATCCCTGCATGGCGGTGCAAAGCGAATACTCGCTGTGGTCGCGGCAGCCGGAACTGGGGCTGATCCAGGCTTGCGCGGCCCTCGGCACGTCCTTCGTGCCCTTCTCGCCGCTGGCGCGGGGCGTGTTCGGTGACCCGCCCGTCGGGCTGGCCGACCTGGGGCAGGACGACTTCCGCAGGCGCATCCCACGGTTCCAGGAACCGGACTGGTCGCTGAACATGGCGGCGCTGGCCCCGTTCCGCGCCTTCTGCGCCGACCGGGGCTGGAAAGTATCAGCGGTCGCCCTCGCCTGGCTGCTGGATCAGGGGCCGCACCTGATACCGATTCCCGGCACCCGCACGGCGGATCACCTGGCCGCTTGGGTGGGCGCAAGCGAGATCGCCTTTACCCCCCAAGACCGGGCCGAGATCGCCCGCCTGCTGCCCGCGGGCTTTGCCCATGGCGACCGTTACAACCTTGAACAGGCGATGACGGTAGAACGCTACTGCTGAACCGGCGGGCGCAGGCAGTCGCGCGGGGCCTTTCCCCCGGCCAGGTCGCAGACAGCCCCGCAGGCGACGCAGGTCCAATGCCCCGGCCCGATGCTGCGGTCCAGCCGCCAGCGGCACGCGCGCGTCAGCGTCGTGGTCCGCCGTTGCCAGTACAGGTAGCCGAAAACGCCGACGGCAAGGATCAGCAGCAGGACCGGCATCAGACCGCCGAGAACCCGTTGTCCACGAACAACTGCGTGCCGTTCACGAATTCGGCATCGTCCGAGGCGAGGTACAGCGCCGCGCGTGCGATATCTTCAGGCTGGCCGAACCGGCCCTGCGCCGCACGGATCGCGGCCTCTGACACATCGACGCCAAGCGCGGTCAACTCACGCACCTCGCGCAGACCATGCGGGGTTTCGATGAAGCCGGGGCAGACTGCGTTGCAGCGGATGCCCCGGTCGCGGAATTCCACCGCGATGGCGCGGGCGAACATGTGGCAGGCACCCTTGGTGGCATCGTACAGAACCTCCATCGGCGTCGCATAGACCGCCGAGATCGACGAGGTGCAGACGATACTGCCCTTGCCCTGCGCCAGCATGCCGGGCAGCACGGCGCGGGTGACCAGATACATCGACTTCACGTTCACATCGAACAGGAAATCCCAGTCGGCCTCGGTCGTCTCGAGGAAGGGTTTGATGACGATGGTGCCCGCATGGTTGAACAGCACGTTGGCCGGGCCATGTGCCCCGGCCAGCGCGGCAACGGCTGCGGTCACCTGCGCGGCATCCGACACGTCGGCGGCGGCAAAGGCCGCGCGATGGCCCTGTGCCCGCAGGTCCTCCACCAGCGCCGTACCCCGGTCGGCATCCCGGTCCAGAATGCCGACCGCAGCACCTTCGGTCGCGAACAGCCGCGCCGCGGCGGCACCGCAGCCCCCGGCCCCGCCGGAAATGATCGCTGTCTTGCCCGCCAGCCGCCCTGTCATCACGCTTTCTCCTGATCCATCCGGCACAATTCTATGCCCCGCTGCGGATGAGCAAACGCGGCAAGATCAGCCCGTGATCTCGGGGCGCTGGTCGAAGGGCGTGACCGGCGGCAGGCCGGTGCGGCGCTGGACACAGTTGGCATAGACCTGCGCCATGCCCTGCGACGGTGGCAGCGTGGTCACTGCCGTCATCCCGACCCCGACGCCGCTGCCGCCTCCCCAACCACCACTGTTCCAGCTTCCGGTACCGACACTCATCCCCACCGTCACGCCGCCCCCGCCACCCGACGCGTATTGCATGCACTGCGCCTCGGCCAGGTCCATCGGCAGGTTCGTCGGCGCGCAGGCGGCAGCCATCAGCATTGCCATCAGGACACCTGCGCACTGTCGCATCCTGTCGCGCCTCCATTCGTCACCCAAGCCAATTCTGACGATTGCCGCAGCCCGATCAAGACTGCATCCGACCGACAAGGACGCCTTCGCCGAACCGCCTTGTCTTCTGTTCACAAATATCCCACGGGGGTCGCCGGTTGGTGCGCCATTGGTCCGAGGACCAACCGGCGACGGGGTGTGAAACCCCCGCTTTCTCCAACGGGGGCAGGGGTGTGAAACCCCCGCTTCGCGCGACGGGTGCGCAGGTGTGAACCCCCACCGCGCACCCTCGGGCATCGCAAGCTGGCGTCACACCACCCGTTCGACCATCAGCGTCTTGATCTCGGCAATCGCCTTGGCCGGGTTCAGGCCCTTGGGGCAGGTCTTGGCGCAGTTCATGATGGTGTGGCAGCGGTACAGCTTGAACGGGTCTTCCAGATTGTCCAGCCGCTCGCCCGTCGCCTCGTCGCGGCTGTCGATGATCCAGCGGTAGGCGTGCAGCAGGGCGGCAGGGCCAAGATAGCGGTCGCCGTTCCACCAGTAGCTTGGGCAGGAGGTGGAGCAGCAGGCGCACATCACGCATTCATAAAGCCCGTCGAGCTTTTCCCGGTCGTCGATCGACTGCCGCCATTCCTTGGCCGGGCGGTTCGTCTTCGTCTCCAGCCAGGGCATGATGCTGGCGTGCTGCGCGTAGAAATGCGTGAGGTCGGGGATCAGGTCCTTGATGACCGCCATGTGCGGCAGGGGGTAAATCCTGATGTCGCCCTTGATCTCGTCGGTGCCGTAGATGCAGGCCAGCGTGTTGATCCCGTCGATGTTCATGGCACAGGACCCGCAGATGCCCTCGCGGCAGGACCGCCGGAAGGTCAGCGTCGGGTCGATTTCCGACTTGATCTTGATCAGCACGTCCAGAACCATCGGCCCGCATTTGTCCAGATCGACGAAATAGCTGTCCACCCGCGGGTTCTGCCCGTCATCGGGGTTCCAGCGATAGACCTGAACCTTGCGCACGTTCCGGCCCTCGGGCTTGGGCCAGGTCTTGCCGGTG
>JAAFHX010000074.1 GCA_013297695.1 Rhodobacterales bacterium
CCAGATAGGGCAGGATCAGCTTTTTCTTGATGAAGTCCCAGATGATCCGGGTCATCTCGTCGCCGTCGAGTTCGACGACGGGGTTCGCTACCTTGATCTTCGACATGCGCGCCTCTGTTGCAGGGATTCGGGTAGGCATGCGATACCCGATTCAGGATCAGAAAGAAAGCCCGGTATGCCGTGGTATACAGATATCGACGGCATGGCGGCAGAGGTCGAGCGCTGCCGAGCTGAGGGATGGGTCTGGACCGACCCATGGGTGCGCATAATGTGCGACTATTCGGCAGACGGCGTCTGGGACCGCGAAGGACGTGCCGGTTTGCTGCCGGAGTTGCCAATTACGGTCGCGCTCATGTGCAGGATTTCGCAGTGGCAAGCGACCTATGACGAAACCGACTTCTACAGTTCCAGAGCGCAGGGCTGGAACGACGCGGACTTGCGGAGGCACTCAAACGAGGGCCTCGCCATCGCCATCGAGGTCAAACGACAGCTTCAGGACTGGACCGTGATCTATCATGATGAAAGCCGCATGCCGCCACGACCGTCAGACAAAGAGCTTTGGGCAATACGGGCACCATCGGGCAGCGCGTACCGCGTCTTTATAGAACACCATCGCCCGTGGTTCGAATACGAAATCACCGACGACGTCGTCCTGTCCGGCAGGCCACCTGATAATCCTGTTTCCAGGCTGCCCTAACGCGAAACCTCGCCAAGCCGCCGCTTCACGTAGTCTGACACGGTCCCGATCATCGGCTTCATGTGCGCTTCCTCGTCCTTGAAGAAGTGGTCGGCGCCTTCGATCTGGGTATGGGTGATCTTGATCCCCTTCTGTTCGTGCAGCTTGTTCACCAGGCTCGTCGTATCCTTGGGCGGGGCGACGCGGTCGGCAGTGCCATTGATGATCAGGCCCGAGGAAGGGCAGGGCGCGAGAAAGCTGAAGTCGTACATGTTCGCGGGCGGGCTGACCGAGACAAAGCCCGTGATCTCGGGCCGGCGCATCAGAAGCTGCATCCCGATCCAGGCGCCAAAGGAAAAGCCTGCGACCCAGCAATGCTTGGCGTTCTGGTTCATCGCCTGAAGGTAGTCGAGCGCCGAGGCGGCATCGGACAGCTCTCCGATACCTTGGTCATATTCGCCCTGGCTGCGCCCCACGCCGCGGAAGTTGAACCGCAGCACGGTAAAGCCAAGGTTGTAGAACGCGTAATGCAGGTTATACACGACCTTGTTGTTCATCGTGCCGCCGAACTGCGGATGGGGGTGCAGCACGATGGCGATCGGCGCGTCGCGTTCCTTCTGCGGGTGGTAACGGCCTTCAAGACGGCCTTCCGGGCCGGCAAAAATCACTTCGGGCATGGGCTCGCCTGTCACCTTCCGGCCTGCGGTGAAATCTTGACAGATTCACTCAGGCTACTTAGAACCATTCCAAACGGCGACCGAAGTCCCCTTGGGCTTTGGCTGAGTTAAGCGGCAAGGGCGCTTTCGTCAATTGCCGAACGGGGAGACGCGCCATGAAACTCTCGACCAAGGGCCGCTATGCCATGGTGGCGCTGGCGGATCTGGCCCTGGCCGAGGCTGATGACCTCGTGTCGCTGGCGGCGGTGTCAAAGCGGCAGGATATTTCGCTGCCCTATCTGGAACAGTTGTTCGTCAAGCTGCGCCGGGCGGGCCTGGTGGAGGCGGTGAGGGGCCCCGGCGGCGGATACAAGCTGTCGCGCCACCCCGACGCGATCCGGATCAGCGAAATTCTGGAGGCGGTGGACGAGACGGTCAGCGCGCTGCACACCGGGGCTGCGGCCACCGGAGGCGTGTCCGGCACGCGGGCGCAATCGCTGACCAACCGGCTGTGGGAGGGGCTTTCGGCGCAGGTCTATGTGTTCCTGCACCAGACCCGCCTGTCGGATGTGATCCGCAACGAGATGCATCCCTGCCCGGCCGTGCCCGCGCTGTTCCGGGTGGTGGACGACGAATGATGCGCTTGGGATTCGACCGTGATAACATGGGGTTCGGCGCGTGACCCGGCGCGCCTATCTTGACTGGAACGCGACCGCCCCGCTGCGGCCCGAAGCGCGTGCGGCGATGATCGCGGCGCTGGACCTGATCGGAAACCCGTCCTCTGTCCATGCCGAAGGCCGGGCGGCCAAGGCGCTGATGGAGCGTGCGCGCGCGCAACTGGCCGAGGCGCTTGGAGCATCCGCCTCTGACATCGTCTTTACCTCGGGTGCCACCGAGGCGGCGGCGCTGGCCTGCGCCGGGCGCGATCTGGTCTGCGCCGGGGTGGAGCATGAGGCCGTCAGCGCCTGGTGCCGCCCCGATCTTGCCGTCGATGGCAACGGGCGGGTGACGGTGACCGACCCTGCGCAAACGGCGCTGCAACTGGCCAATTCCGAAACCGGCGTGATCCAGACCCTGCCCGAGGGCCTGGCGGTCAGCGACCTGACGCAAGCCTTCGGCAAGCTTCCACTGGCCTTCGACTGGATGGGCTGCGACATGGGTATCGTTTCCGCGCACAAGCTGGGGGGGCCGCGCGGCATCGGGGCGCTGGTGATCCGGCGCGGTCTGGACGTGCCAGCCCAATTGAAGGGCGGCGGGCAGGAATCGGGCCGCCGGGCGGGAACCGAGAACCTGGCCGCAATCGCAGGCTTTGCCGCCGCCGCCGAAGCCGCGATGCGCGATCTTGCCGACGGCGTCTGGGACAGGGTTGCAGAACTTAGAAATATTCTAGATCAAGGATTGTCGGCTGCCGGCTTCCGGACTATTTCTGTCGGGAAGGCGTCGGAACGGTTGCCGAACACGCTTTGCATCCTTTCGCCCGGCTGGAAAGGCGAGACTCAGGTGATGCAGATGGACCTGGCCGGGTTCGCCATATCGGCGGGGTCAGCCTGTTCTTCGGGCAAGGTCCGGGCAAGCCGGGTCCTGCGCGCGATGGGGTTCGACGAGGTCGAGGCGGCATCTGCGATCCGCCTGTCGCTCGGGCCGTCCACGACGCAGGAAGAGGTCCTGCGCCTGGTCGATGCCTGGGGCACCTGCGGGCGCCGGCACTGGCGGCGCGCAGGGGAAATGACGGCGCAGACACAGGGTCTGCAAGGGAACGGGAACGCAGAACGATGACCGCGCTTGAAACCGAACTTCGCGCCGATGTCCGTGATGGGGTGGACCGCGAGACCATCGATACCGTGCAGGCCATGTCGGGCAGCTACAAGCACGGCTGGGAAACCGAGATCGAGATGGACTATGCCCCCAAGGGGCTGAGCGAAGACATCGTCCGCCTGATTTCCGGCAAGAACAACGAACCCGAATGGCTGCTGGACTGGCGTCTGGCCGCCTATCGCCGCTGGCTGAAGATGACCGAGCCGCGTTGGGCGATGGTCCATTATCCGGATATCGACTATCAGGACCAGTATTATTACGCCAAGCCGCGCAGCATGGCTGTCAAACCCAAGTCGCTGGACGAGGTGGACCCCAAGCTTCTGGCAACCTACGAAAAACTGGGGATTCCGCTGAAAGAGCAGATGCTGCTGGCGGGTGTCGAAGGGGCGGCAGAGCCGCGCAAGGTTGCTGTCGACGCGGTGTTCGACTCGGTGTCCCTGGGCACCACCTTCAAGGCGGAACTGGCGAAGGCGGGGGTCATCTTCTGTTCCATCTCGGAAGCCGTGCGCGAGCATCCGGACCTGGTGCAGAAGTATCTGGGTTCGGTCGTGCCGCCGACCGACAACTTTTTTGCGACGCTGAATTCGGCGGTCTTTTCGGATGGCAGTTTCGTCTACATCCCCCCCGGCGTGCGCTGCCCGATGGAACTTTCGACCTATTTCCGGATCAATGCCGAGAATACCGGGCAGTTCGAACGCACCCTGATCGTGGCCGACCGCGCGTCCTATGTCAGCTATCTGGAAGGCTGCACCGCACCCAAGCGCGACACGCACCAGTTGCATGCGGCCGTGGTGGAAATCGTGATCTTGGACGATGCCGAGGTGAAGTATTCGACCGTGCAGAACTGGTATCCGGGCGACGAGGAAGGCCGGGGCGGCATCTACAACTTCGTCACCAAGCGCGCCGATTGCCGGGGCGACCGGGCCAAGGTGATGTGGACCCAGGTGGAAACCGGGTCGGCGATCACCTGGAAATACCCGTCCTGCATCCTGCGCGGTGATGACAGCCAGGGCGAGTTCTATTCCATCGCCATCGCGAACAACGCCCAGCAGGCCGATACCGGCACCAAGATGGTGCATCTGGGCAAACGCACGAAAAGCCGGATTGTGTCCAAGGGCATTTCGGCGGGACGCGCGCAGAACACCTATCGCGGGCTGGTCAGCATGCACCCCAAGGCGACCGACAGCCGCAACTACACCCAATGCGACAGCCTGCTGATCGGCGACCGCTGCGGCGCGCATACGGTGCCGTACATCGAGGTGCGCAACGCCTCGTCCCGCGTGGAACACGAGGCAACGACGAGCAAGGTCGATGATGACCAGTTGTTCTATTGCCGGTCGCGCGGGATGGACGAAGAGGCTGCGGTGGCGCTGGTGGTGAACGGCTTCGTCAAGGACGTGCTGCAGACCCTGCCGATGGAATTCGCGATGGAAGCGCAAAGCCTTGTGGCGATCAGCCTGGAAGGCTCGGTGGGCTGAACGCCCGGCCATCGCCCCTTTTGAACTCTGAGGAAAAGATGCTGGAAATCAACAACCTGCACGTCAAGCTTGAAGCCGAGGACAAGCCAATCCTGAAAGGGCTGTCGCTGACGGTTGGGGCCGGATCGGTGCATGCGATCATGGGGCCGAACGGGTCGGGCAAATCGACGCTGTCCTATGTGCTGGCCGGTCGCGACGGCTATGCCGTGACCGATGGCAGCGCGATGCTGGACGGGGCAGACCTGCTGGAGATGGAACCCGAAGACCGCGCCTCGGCCGGGCTGTTCCTGGCCTTCCAGTATCCGGTCGAAATCCCCGGCGTGGGCAACATGACCTTCCTGCGCACGGCTGTGAACGCGCAGCGCAAGGCGCGCGGGCAGGACGAGATGAGCGCGGGCGAGTTTCTGAAAGTGGTTCGCGAAAAGGCCAGGGCGCTGAAGATCGACGCCGAGATGCTGAAGCGCCCGGTCAATGTGGGCTTTTCGGGCGGCGAGAAAAAGCGCAACGAAATCCTGCAGATGGCGATGCTGGAACCCAAGATGTGCATCCTGGACGAGACCGACAGCGGCCTTGACGTCGATGCGATGAAGCTGGTGTCCGATGGCGTCAACGCGCTGCGCGACGCGGGCCGGGCTTTCCTCGTCATCACCCATTACCAGCGCCTGCTGGACCACATCCGCCCCGACGTCGTGCATATCATGGCCGACGGGCGCATCGTGAAGACGGGCGGCCCGGACCTTGCGCTGGAGGTCGAGCGCAACGGCTATGCCGACATTCTGGCGGAGGCGGTGTGATGCTGCCCAAGGCACGGGCCGACGTGCTGTCGGCACGCATCGCGGGGCTGTCCTTTGTGCCGGGCGGCTGGCTTGGGGCCGCGCGCGAGGATGCGCTGTCGCGTTTGGGGATGATGGGCCTGCCCGCACGGCGCGATGAATACTGGCGCTACACCGACCCCGCCGACCTGATCGCCGCCGCGGCACCGGCCGCCGCCACGTTCGACGCGGGCGACGAACCGCCGGTGTTCGACGGGATCGACCGGCTGAAGCTGGTCTTCGTGGATGGGGTCTTCGATGCGGCAGCCTCGGACGACCCCGCGCTGGCGGGGGTCGAGATCGACCGGCTGTCCACCGCCGCCCTGACCGACATCCATTGGGCGCGCGAGCTTTACGGGGTGCTCGAAGCGCGGGGACAGAACCCTGTGGCCCGCCCTCTGGCCGCGCTGAACACGGCCTTTGCCACCGAAGGCGTGCTGATCCGCGTGACGGGCCGCGCCGAACGCCCGATCTCGCTGATCTATACCCATGCTTCCGAAACCTCGGACGTGGCCTTGCACCATTGCATCCGGCTGGAGGCAGGGGCCGAGCTGACCGTGCTGGAAAACGGCCCCGCCGCCGCCCGGTTCAACAAGGTGATGGAGGTTGATCTGGCCGAAGGCGCCCGTTTCCACCACATCCGCGCACAGGGCCGCGACCACGAACGCCGCGCCGCGACGCATGTCTTTGCCCGGCTGGCCGAGGGGGCGCGGTTCAAGTCCTTTACCCTGACCGCAAATGGCGTGCTGACCCGCAACGAGGTGGTGATCGAGCTTCTGGGCAACGAGGCGTCGGCCCATGTTGCCGGTGCGGCGGTGGGCGACGGGCAGTTCCACCACGACGACACCGTGTTCATCACGCATGAGGGGCGCGGCTGCGAAAGCCGTCAGGTGTTCAAGAAGGTGCTCAAGAACGGTGCGGTCGGCGTGTTTCAGGGCAAGATCCTCGTGCGCCAGACCGCGCAGAAGACCGACGGCTACCAGATCAGCCAGTCGCTGATGCTGGATGAAGACAGCCAGTTCTTGGCCAAGCCGGAACTGGAAATCTATGCCGATGACGTGAAATGCTCGCACGGGTCCACCAGCGGGGCCATCGACGAGACGGCGCTGTTCTATCTGCGTGCGCGGGGTGTGCCGGAAAAGGCGGCACAATCGCTGCTGGTGCTGGCCTTTCTGGCCGAGGCCATTCAGGAAATCGCGGATGAGGCGATTGCCGAGGATATCCGCCAGCGGCTGGAAAACTGGCTGTCACGGCACGAAGGCTGACCGGGCAGCGCATGGCGATCACCTCTGACATCGTGGAAAGCTATCGGCGCCCGCGCGCGGTGGTGCGGCGCTATCTGGAGGGCGGCGGGCAAGAGGCTCGGGCGCTGGCCGTGCTGATGGGGGCGTGCCTGCTGATGTTCGTGGCGCAATGGCCTGCGTTGGCGCGTGCCGCGCATTTCGACCCTTTGGTGCCGCTGCAGGCGCGGATGGGGGCGTCGCTGGTGGCGATGATGTTCATGGTGCCCCTGATCGCCTATGCGGTGGCCGCAGTCAGCCACCTTGTTGCGCGCGCCTTTGGAGGGCAGGGCAGCTTTCTGTCGGCGCGCGTCGCGCTGTTCTGGTCGCTGCTGGCGATCAGTCCGCTGATGCTGATGCAGGGGCTGCTGAACGGGTTCATCGGCGAAGGTGCGGGCGTCACGATTTCGGGAGTGATCGTCTTTGCAGCCTTTCTGGCGATCTGGATCAATGCCCTGATCGAAGCGGAGCGTCGCTGATGGACCCTGCGCTTTCGACCCTTGGGGCGCTGGTGCGCCTGACGCTGAAATCCCCGCGTGACGGCGCGCGACGGATCGTCGGCCTCGACCTTCCGCTGAATACGCGCTGGCTGGCGCTTGTGCTGGTGGCGGTGGGCAGTGCCATCGGCACACATGTCAGCATCGCACTGATGCCCGCCGAACAGCGCGAGGCCATGCTGGCACTGATCGCCAGCCCGTTGCGAACGGCGCTGTTGCAGGCGATGATCTGGACGGTGATTGCGGGGCTTGTCAGCGCAGGGGGCCGGCTGCGCGGCGGGCATGGCACCTTTCCCGATGCGCTGATCCTGATGGCCTGGCTGCAGTTCATCCTGCTGTGCCTGCAGCTTGTGCAGGTGGTGGCCGGGGCGATCCTGCCCCCCCTGGCCGATCTGATCGGGATTGCAGGGCTGATCCTGCTCCTGTGGCTGCTCACGAATTTCGTGGCCGAATTGCACGGGTTCCGGTCGCTGGTCACTGTCTTTGTCGGGCTGGTGGCCGGGGCTTTCGCCCTTGTGCTGGTGTCGGCAATCCTGCTGTCGATCTTCATCGGCAGCCCTCAGCCCGGGATATGACGATGTATGACGTGCAGGCGGTGCGCCGCGATTTCCCGATCCTGTCGCGGCAGGTGAACGGCAAGCCGCTGGTCTATCTGGACAATGGTGCATCGGCACAGAAGCCCCAGGTGGTGATCGACGCGGTCACGCAGGCCTATTCGATGGAATATGCCAATGTTCACCGGGGCCTGCATTACCTTTCGAACCTTGCGACCGACAAGTACGAGGCTGTGCGCGGCACCATCGCGCGGTTCCTTGGCGCGACCGAGCGCGAGATCGTCTTTACCTCTGGCACGACCGAGGCGATCAACCTTGTTTCCTATGCCTGGGCCGCCCCGCGGATGCAGGCGGGCGACGAGATCGTGCTGTCGGTGCTGGAGCATCACGCCAATATCGTGCCGTGGCATTTCCTGCGGGAACGGCAGGGCGTGGTCCTGAAATGGGTCGAACCTGACGCCGACGGCAATCTTGACCCGCAGGCGGTGCTGGATGCCATCGGTCCGCGCACGCGGCTGGTGGCCGTCACGCAGATGTCCAACGTGCTGGGCACCATTGTCGATGTGGCCGCGATCTGCGCGGGCGCTCGGGACCGCGGCGTGCCGGTGCTGGTGGACGGGTCGCAGGCGGCGGTCCACATGAAGGTCGATGTGGCCGCCATGGGCTGCGACTTCTACGCGATCACCGGGCACAAGCTCTACGGACCAAGCGGTTCCGGCGCGATCTTCATCCGCGCCGAGATGATGGCCGAGATGCGCCCCTTCCTGGGTGGCGGCGACATGATCCGCGAGGTCGCCCGCGATTTCGTCACCTGGAACGACCCGCCGATGAAGTTCGAGGCGGGCACCCCCGGCATCGTCCAGCAGATCGGTCTGGGCGTGGCGCTGAACTACATGACCGGACTGGGGATGGACGCCATCGCGGCGCATGAGGCGGGCTTGCGCGACTATGCGCAGGCGCGGCTGTCGGGCCTCAACTGGCTGACCCTGCAAGGGAAACCGCGTGACAAGGGGGCGATCTTTTCGTTCACGCTGCAAGGTGCCGCGCATGCGCATGACATCTCGACCGTGCTTGACAAGAAGGGGGTCGCGGTGCGCGCGGGCACCCATTGCGCGATGCCGCTGATGGACTTCCTGGGCACAGGCGCCACCTGCCGCGCCTCTTTCGGCCTTTACAACACGACCGCCGAGGTTGACGCCCTGGTTGACGCGCTGGAACTGTGCCACGATCTGTTCGGATGACAGTTTCAGGTTGCGGTGCAGGCGGCTTTGCCCTATCCCGTCGCGCAAGGCACCCGTAGCTCAGCTGGATAGAGCGCTGCCCTCCGAAGGCAGAGGCCAGGGGTTCGAATCCCTTCGGGTGCGCCAATCGCATTCATTGACCGCGTCAGGTCGAAGCCCGACTTCCAAAGCATGGGCCGCGCCCGGTACGGGCGCGGCTTCTGAATGTTGGCTTCGGCTCAGGCCGACCACGCCCTCGTGACCTGCCGCTGGTCGCCCAGCCCCTCGATCCCCAGGGTCATCACCTGGCCCGGGCGCAGATAGACCGGCTCGGGCTTCTGGCCCAGACCCACACCGGGCGGCGTTCCGGTCGAGATCACGTCACCCGGCTGCAGCGACATGAACTGGCTGATGTAGCTGACCAGATGGCGCACGCCATAGACCATCGTCCTGGTGGACCCGTTCTGATAGCGGTGCCCGTCCACCTCCAGCCACATCGACAGGTTCTGCGGGTCGGGGACCTCGTCGGCGGTCACCAGCCACGGCCCTGTTGGCCCGAAGGTGTCCGCCGACTTTCCCTTGACCCACTGGCCCGACCGTTCGATCTGGAAGGCGCGTTCGGACACGTCGTTGACCACGCAATAGCCCGCGACGTGGTCCATCGCGTCGGCTTCGTCGATGTACACGCCGCCCTTTCCGATCACCACGCCAAGCTCCACCTCCCAATCGGTCTTGACCGATCCGCGCGGGATGATGACGTCGTCATTCGGGCCGCAGACGGCCGAGGTCGCCTTCATGAACAGCACCGGCTCGGGCGGGACGGCAAGGCCGGATTCCGCCGCGTGGTCGGCATAGTTGAGGCCGACGCAGATGAACTTGCCGATCTGGCCGACGCAGGCCCCGAGACGCGGGGAACCGGTGACCACCGGCAGGCTTTCGGGGTTGATCGCGCGCAGGCGGGCCAACCCCGACGGCGTCAGCACGTCGCCCGCGATATCGGGCACATGGGCCGACAGGTCGCGCAGGTGGCCGCGTGCGTCCAGAATTCCGGGTTTCTCGGCCCCAACAGGGCCATAGCGCAGAAGCTTCATGTGGTTTCCTCAGATGTTCGTCCAGCCGCCGTCGATGGCGATGGCCTGTCCCGTGACGAAGGCACTTTCGTCGCTGGCAAGATAGACCGCAAGGGCCGCAATCTCTTCGGGCCGCCCGATGCGGCCCATGGGCTGACGCGCGACAAAGGCGCGGCGCGCGGCTTCGGCATCGCCGGTGGCGTCCATCCGCGATTGCAGCGAAGGGCTTTCGACCGTGGCCGGGCAGATCGCATTGCAGCGAATACCCTGGCCGATGTAGTCGGCGGCCACCGCCTTGGTCATTCCGATCACGGCGGCCTTGGTCGCGCCATAGATGAAACGGTTCGGTGCCGCGATGATGGAGCCTGCGACCGAGGCGATGTTCACGATCGATCCGCCGCCGTTCGCCAGCATCGCGGGCAGGAAGGCCCGCGTCACGCGCCAGTTCGCCTTGACGTTCAGATTGACCGAGAAATCAAAGGCGTCCTCGTCACAGTCCAGAATGGTTCCCGCATGGACATAGCCTGCACAGTTGAACAGGATATGCGGGGCACCGACCCGGGCTGCAAGCGCCGTCACCGCCGCGCCATCGGTCACGTCCAGTGGGTAGGTCTCGATCCCTTCTGCTGCCAGCACCTTCAGCGCCTCGGCAGACAGGTCGGTGGCGATCACCCGCGCGCCCTCGGCCGCGAAGGCCCGCGCGGTGGCAAGGCCGATGCCCGCCCCCGATGCGGTGCAGAAGGCCGTCTTTCCCTGTAGTCTCACGTCTGTCTCCCTACATCACCGCGCCCATGGCCCAGGGCACGAATTCCGCCCCGCCAAAGCCAAGCTCTTCGGATTTCGTCTTTTCGCCGGAGGCCACGCGCAGGAACAGCTCGAATATCTGCCGCCCCTTTTCCTCGATGCTGACACCTTCGGTGATGATGTCGCCGCAGTTGATGTCCATGTCTTCGGACATGCGGTCAAACATCTCGGTGTTGGTGGCCAGCTTGATGCAGGGCGTGGGCTTGTAGCCCGAAACCGACCCGCGCCCGGTGGTAAAGGCGATCAGGTTCGACCCTGATGCGATCTGGCCGGTGACGGATGTGGGGTCGTAGCCGGGGCTGTCCATGTAGACGAAGCCGCGTTCGGTCACGGGTTCGCCGAACTTGTAGACCTGGGTCAGCGGTGCGGTACCACCCTTGGCGACGGCACCCAGAGACTTTTCAAGGATCGTCGTCAGCCCGCCCTTCTTGTTGCCGGGCGAGGGGTTGTTGTCCATCTCGCCGCCCTGCCGCGCGGTGTAATCTTCCCACCAGCGGATGCGCTCGACGATCTTTGCGCCCACCTCGGGCGTCACGGCGCGGCGGGTCAGCAGGTGTTCCGCCCCGTAGATCTCGGGCGTTTCCGACAGGATGGTGGTGCCGCCATGCGCCACCAGAAGGTCGCTGGCAGCCCCGAGGGCCGGGTTGGCGGTGATGCCGGAATAGCCGTCGGACCCGCCGCACTGCATGCCGATCATCAGGTGCTCCAGCCCCGCAGGCTGGCGGGTCACGGCATTGGCCGCCGCCGCCATCTCGCGCAGCATCGCGCTGCCGCGTTCGATGGTGCGGCGCGTGCCCCCGGTCTGCTGGATCGTCATATAGCGGAAATTGCCGTCCGCGCGCAGCCGCGCCTTGCCGATCAGGTCGGGTATCTGCAGGACTTCGCAGCCAAGACCGACCAGAAGGATGCCGCCGAAGTTGGGGTTGCGGGCATAGCCCGCCAGCGTGCGAAAGAGGGTGTCATACCCCTCGTCCTTGCCAGACATGCCGCAGCCTGTGCCGTGGACGATGGGCACCACGCCATCGACATTCGGAAACTCGGCCAGCCAGCCCTCACGCTCCACGCTTTCGGAGATGAAGCGGGCGACAGACCCCGAACAGTTCACCGAGGTGAGGATGCCCAGATAGTTGCGCGTGCCCACGCCGCCGTCGGCGCGATGGTAGCCCATGAAATGACGCGGGGCATCGACGGCAGGCAGGGGCCGCAGGTCGGTGGAAAAGGCATAGTCCTGGTCATGCGCCCCCATGCCGAGGTTGTGGGAATGCACATGCGCGCCCGAGGCGATGGCGCAGGTCGCCACACCGATGATCTGGCCATAGCGCAGGACATTTTCGCCCTGGCCTATCGCGCGGGCAGCGATCTTGTGACCGCGTGCGACGGGACCGGCCAGCGGCACGGGCACTTCGGGCACGACGGCCCCTGCGGCAAGGTCGCGAAGGGCGACCACCACATTGTCGGCAGGGTTAAGGCGGATCACCGCTGGAACATCTCGGGTCATCGGGGCACTCGCGTCAGGGGCGGGGCAGGGGCGTCGGCTTGACAGATGCCGAGCCCCAGCTAACATGTTAGTATGCTACCCGGTAACGATCTTCCGCCGCAAGAGGCAAAGCCCGGTTCGGCCCCCGCCGGGCCAAGGCTGCGCGCGCTTGACCAGTTTCCGGGATCGCTGGCGTATCGGGTCTATCTGTCGCTGAAAGAGGCCATCCTGACCCTGGCCTTCCGCCCCGGCGAGGCGCTGCGCAAGCCCGAAATCTGCGACATTCTGGGCGTCTCGCGCAGCCCGGTGGCCGAGGCGGTGGCGCGGCTGGCGGCCGAAGGGCTGGTGCAGGTGGTGCCGCAGTCGGGCACCTTCGTTGCGCGGTTTTCGATGGAGGAAATCCGCGAAGGGGCCTTCCTGCGCGAGGCGCTGGAACTTGCGGCGGTGGAACGGGTTGCCGGGCAGATCACCGAAGACCAGCTTGTGCTGCTGCGCCGCAACCTGCGCCTGCAGGAGGTGCTGGTGGCCGACCAAGATTTCCCCGGATTTTACCAGACGGATTCGCAGATGCACGAGCTGATCCTGACCTTTACCGGCCTGCGCCGGCTTGCCGGGCTTTCGGAAACGGCCTGGGTTCATGTGAACCGGGCGCGGCAACTGATCCTGCCGGAACCGGGCCGGGTGCAGGCGACCCTGGCCGAGCATCAGGCCATCGTCGCCGCGCTGGAGGCCCGCGACCCCGAAGCGGCGCGCGCGGCCACCCGGCACCACCTGCGGCAACTGATCGCCTTTCTGGAACCGCTTGTTGCCGCAAGGCCGGAACTGTTCGACGGGAGTTAATCGCAAAGTGCGTGGAATACAGCCACTTTCGGTATAGGTACAGCGTTCTCGCTAACTTTGCTACTGCTCCAAGCAACCTCTCTGTTCTCCAAGTCAAATGTGTAGACATCAACATAAAGTTTGTTGAATGCACCTACTGTGATGAAATTTCCAGTCTGCATCAATGGCAATACCGTTGCGCCGTCCTGTCTATAGCCATAGCCGCCACCAAGAGCGTCATCGAACTGGATATCCCACTCTTCCCCCAATTTTACTAGAATGATCTTGCCGTTGGAAAATCCATCCTCGATCCACTGAGAGCCTGCCGGGGAAGAGCCAGGGTCCTTGAACAGAAATGCGTGCCCTTTGCTTGCCCCGCACCGCACAACTATTCCGTTTCCTGTTTGCGCGTGTACTGAAACGCTTGATAAAATGAAGCCGACCAAGAAACAAAGTACTCTCACTTTCACCCCTCCATCCGCCTAAGTCAGTGCCTTTCGCTAGCAATATACGTTGGTCGCTATTGCAAGTTTTCCATTCAACCCCAATCTTGATGCAGAGACATGTGTGTGTCAAACATCAGAAGGAACAGTTTCACTTTCCTATACTTGGGCGTCGGAACGCAGCAGCCCGTTGGCCTTCAGGTCTGCCCAAAACGCGGTCGTAATCTGCGTGCGGGCCGCCTGTGCGTTGCTGTCCACTTCGGCCAACGCCTGTCCGCCCGGAATGACGGACACCACCGCCGGATGGCGCAGCGGGAACTGAAAGGCGGCATCCACCAGCCGCACCCCATGCCGGTCGCAGACCGCCTGCATCTGCGTCACCCGGTCCAGCACCCATTGCGGCGCGGGTTCGTATTTGTAAAAGGCTCCGGGACGCGCGCCGGTGGCCAGCACGCCCGAGTTGTAGGGCGCGCCGATCACCACCCCGATCCCGCGCGAGGCTGCCAGCGGCAGAAAACTGTCGAGCGAGGACTGGTCCAGCAGCGTATAGGGACCGGCCAGCAGGAACAGGTCGAAATCGCCCTGTTCGGCCAGCATCTGGCAGGGTTCCCATTCGTTCACACCCGCTCCGAAGGCGCGGATCACCCCCTCGTCGCGCAGCCGCAGCAGCGCCTTGTAACCGCCTGCCATGAACTCCCTTATCCGCGTCCGCATCGCCTCCGCGCTCTTGTGCGTAAAGATGTCAAGGTCATGGGCATAAAGGATATCCACCCGGTCCAGCCCCAGCCGCTCCAGGCTGACCTCGAACGACCGAAGCACGCCGTCGTGGCTGTAGTCGAACACCTCTTTCCGCGCCGGCACGTCAAAGAACTTGCCGATGGTGTCGCGCTGTTCGCCCGGTCTGCAGGGCCGCAGAAGCCTGCCGACCTTGGTGGAAACGACGTACGCATCGCGCGGGCGGCTGCGCAGGAACCGGTTCAGCCGCGTTTCCGACAGCCCGAGGCCGTACAGCGGCGCGGTGTCGAAATACCGCACACCCGCATCCCAGGCCGCCGTCAGGATCGCCTGAGCCGCATCGTCGGAAATTGCCCGGTACAGGTTGCCGACAGGGGCTGTGCCAAAGCCCAGTTCGGTGAATGCCAGCCCGCCGTTCCCCAGCCTGTCCCAGGTTCTTGTCTTTAGTGTCATGCGATCCTCCGCCCATCACTGACATGCTAGTATGTTCCCTCTTGGTCTGCACCCCCTTCCTCGCTAGGATTGCGCGCAGCAAGGGGGGCAGGGTTTGGGGAATTTCACGCGGGTCTTCGGCCCCGGCAAGCCGGTGATCGCGATGGTGCATCTTGGCGCGCTGCCAGGCACGCCCTTGCACGATGCCGAAGCGGGGCTGGAGGGGCTGGTCAGCGCCGCCCGGACCGATCTGCAGGCCCTGCAGGCGGCGGGGTTCGATGCGGTGATGTTCGGCAACGAGAATGACCGGCCCTATGAGTTCAAGGTCGATCCCGCCTCGACCGCGACCATGGCCTATGTGATCGGCCGCCTGCGGGGCGAGATCACCGTGCCCTTCGGCGTGAATGTGCTGTGGGACCCGATCAGCAGCATCGCCCTTGCCGCCGCCACAGGTGCGGCCTTCGTGCGCGAGATCTTCACCGGTACCTATGCCAGCGACATGGGCCCCTGGACGCCCGATGCCGGGGCCGCGCTGCGCTATCGCACCCGGGTCGGGCGGGGCGATCTGGCGATGCTGTACAACGTCAGCGCCGAATTCGCCGACAGCCTTGACCGCCGGTCGCTGCCCGACCGGGCCCGGTCAGCGGTGTTCTCCTCGGTGCCCGATGCGGTGCTGGTTTCGGGCCAGATCACCGGCGAGGCGGCGGCGCTGTCGGACCTTGAGGCGGTCAAGCGCGTGTTGCCGGATACGCCGGTACTGGCCAATACCGGGGTCAAACATGCCACCATTGCCGACGTGCTGCGCGTGGCCGACGGCTGCATCGTCGGGTCGGCGCTGAAGGTGGACGGCCACACCTGGAACGCGGTGGACCCCGACCGCGCCGCCGATTTCATGGATCGGGTGCGGGCGCTGCGATGAAGGACCGTCTGCGCGCCGACCTGATCGACCTGATGCTGATCCCCGGCCTGTCGGGGCACGAGGAACGGGTGGCCCGCGCGATCCGCACGCGTCTTGCCGCCGAGGGCATCGAAAGCCGCACCGACCGTCTGGGCAACCTGATCGCCAGCTTTCCCGGCGATCCGGATGCGCCGTCGGTGATGCTGTTCACCCACATGGACCAGCTTGGCTTTTTCGTGCGGCGGATCGAGGCTGACGGGCTGATCCGGGTGGAACGGATGGGCGGCGTTTCCGAACGCGCGATGGCGGCACAGGTGGTGACGCTGTGCCTGGGCGAAGGGCGCGACCTGCCCGGCATCATCATGAACAAGGCCCATCACGCCACGGGACCGGATGAGAAATACCGCGTGCTGACCGCGCCCGAGATCACCATCGACACCGGCCACGGGTCCAAGGCGGCGGTCGAGGCGGCAGGGGTCAGGATCGGCACGCCGGTCGTCTATCGCCCGCAGGTGGTGGCGCTGGACGGCGACCGAATTGCGGGGACGGCGGTCGATGACCGCGCGGGCTGCGCCGTGCTGCTGGAGGTGGCGCGCGCCCTGGCGCTGCGGATGGACGGGCCGACCGTGCATCTGGTCTTCTCGGTGCAAGAGGAATTCAACCTGCGCGGCGCGGTGGTGGTGGCGCAGGCCCTGCAGCCCGACATCGCCCTTCAGGTTGACCTGATGCTGGCCACCGACACGCCGGACATGGCGCAGCGGGGCGAGATGATGCTGGGGCAGGGGCCGGGCATCAGCCTTTATTCCTTTCACGGGCGCGGCACGCTGAACGGGGTGATCCCGCATCCCGCGCTCGTGCGCCTGTTCGAGGATACGGCGGCGGCCGAGGGGATGGCCCTGCAACGCTCGGCCCAAGTCGGCGTGCTGACCGACCTGTCCTATGTGCAGCTTGTGGGCGAAGGAGTCGCCAGCCTCGATCTGGGGTTCCCCATGCGCCATTCGCATTCGGCGGTGGAATGCTGCGACGTGGCCGACCTTGAGGCCCTGTCGCGGCTGCTGCAGGCAGGGATTGCACGGATCGGCCCCGGATTCTCGCTGACCCGCGGGGACTGAGCATGGCTGTCACGCTCGGGATCGACATCGGCACCTTCGAAAGCAAGGGCGTGCTGGTCGATGACGGGCGCATCCTTGCCCAGGCAAGCCGCCCGCACCGGATGATCGTGCCGCAACCGGGCTGGGCCGAACATCGGGCAGATACAGACTGGTGGGACGATTTCGTGTTCCTGACCCGTGCCTTGCTGGCCGAAGCGCAGGTCGCGCCTGACGTGGTGGCCGGGGTGGCGGCATCGGCCATCGGCCCCTGCATGCTGCCGGTCGATGCCGAAGGCCGGCCGCTGATGAATGCCATCCTCTACGGTGTAGATACACGGGCCTCGGCGGAAATCGCGGATTTGAACGCGCGGCTCGGGGCAGGGGCGATCCTTGCGCGCGGCGGCAATGCGCTGACCTCGCAATCAGTCGGGCCAAAGATTCTCTGGCTGCAGCGGCACCGCCCCGAGGTCTGGGCGCAGACCGCAAGGGTGCTGACCTCGACCAGCTACCTGACCTTCCGGCTGACCGGGGAAACCGTGATCGACCATTACACGGCGGCGAATTTCACGCCGCTTTATGACATGGCGCGGCAGGACTGGGCGGATGATCTGGCGGGCATCTGCCGCCCCGATCAGTTGCCGCGCCTGATGTGGTCGGGCGGGATTGCGGGGCAGGTCACGGCGCAGGCGGCGGCGGAAACCGGGCTTGCCGTCGGCACCCCCGTCACCTGCGGCACCATTGATGCGGCAGCCGAGGCGGTCAGCGTCGGCATCCGCAGCCCGGGCGACATGATGCTGATGTACGGCTCGACCGTTTTCGTGATTCTCCTGTCGGATCGCGCGCTGACCGACCCGCGTCTCTGGCACGCGCCGTGGCTGTTTCCCGGTACAAGGGCCGCGATGGCGGGGCTGGCGACCAGCGGCACGCTGACCCACTGGTTCCGCGACGAACTGGCCCGCGACGCGGATTTCGCGACCCTCGCCGCCGAGGCCGAAGCCTCGCCCGCCGGCGCGCGTGGGCTGATCGTGCTGCCGCATTTCTCGGGCGAGCGGACGCCGATCCATGACCCGCAGGCGAAAGGCGCAATCTTCGGGCTGAACCTGACCCACGGGCGGGGCGATCTGTACCGCGCCGCGCTGG
>JAAFHX010000075.1 GCA_013297695.1 Rhodobacterales bacterium
ACCGCACGGGCGCGCGCCGCCGCTTATGGCATGGCCGACGAGCCGCTGTCGTTCTTTCTGGGCCGCAACCTCGTGGTCGCGGCGGCGATCCTGTACATCGCCTGGCTGCTGGCGACGTTCCGGGGCATCCCGAACGTGCTGGTCACGATGGGCATCCTGATCGTCGCCTACATGTTCCTGACCAATTCCACGACCATCGGGCGGCGCATCTACGCCATCGGCGGCAATGAAAAGGCGGCAAAGCTGTCTGGCATCAATACCGACCGGCTGACCTTTCTTGCCTTTGCCAACATGGGGTTCCTTGCCGCCCTCGCGGGGCTGATCTTCACCGCGCGGCTGAACACCGCCACACCCAAGGCCGGCGTCGGGTTCGAGCTTGACGTGATCGCCGCCGTCTTCATCGGCGGGGCCTCGATGTCGGGCGGGGTGGGCACCATCGTGGGGGCGGTGGTAGGTGCCTTCATCATGGGGGTGATGAACAACGGCATGTCGATCCTGGGGATCGGCATCGACTACCAGCAGGTCATCAAGGGGCTGGTGCTGCTCGCCGCCGTGATCTTCGACGTCTACAACAAATCGCGAAACTGAAGGGGCGATCATGCATCTCAGCCAGTTGATCGGCGGCGGCGTGGTCTGCCGTGACGGAACCGACGCGCATCTTCTGCCGGGGGCGACCAGCATCCTGCATCTGGCGCAGGCGGCCATCGCCACGGGCGAGGGGCTGGCAGGGGTCGTGGCGGGCCTCGGGCGCGGCGAGGCGGTTGACCTGTCCGCCCTGCTGGCCGCAGGCCGGTTGGACTGCCCGCTGCGCCACCCCGACCCCGCGCATTGCCACGTCACCGGCACCGGCCTGACCCATCTGGGCAGCGCCGCCACGCGCGATGCGATGCACGCGGGAACCGACACGCCGATGACCGACAGCATGAAGATGTTCCGCATGGGGCTGGAGCACGGCAAGCCTGCCCCCGGTGAAACCGGCGTGCAGCCCGAATGGTTCTACAAGGGCAACGGCCACTATGCCGTTGGCCCCGGCCAGCCGCTGACCATGCCCGCCTTTGCGCTGGACGGCGGCGAGGAACCCGAGATCGCCGCCTTCTACCTCATCGGCCCCGACGGCACACCGCATCGCATCGGCTTCTCGCTCGCCAACGAGTTTTCCGACCATGTGACCGAACGGATCAATTATCTTTATCTCGCCCATTCCAAGCTGCGCCCGGCCGCCTTCGGCCCGGAACTCCTCGTCGGCCCCTTGCCTTCCGATGTGCAGGGCACCAGCCGCATCCGGCGAGGGCAGGCAGTGATCTGGGAGAAGCCGTTCCTGTCGGGCGAGGCGAACATGTCCCATACCCTCGCCAACCTGGAACATCACCACTTCAAGTATGACCTGTTCCGCCAGCCCGGCGACCTGCATGTGCACATGTTCGGCACTGCCACGCTCAGCTTTGCCGACAACATCCGCACCGAACCCGGCGACCTGTTCGAGATCGAGAGTGCCACCTTCGGCCTGCCCCTGATCAACCCGCTGGCCGTGGCAACCGATGCCACACCCGCCATTCACCAACTGTGAGGCCAAGATGACCTTTACCCCCGCCCCCTGGCCCCGCAAACTGCGTTCGCAGGAATGGTTCGGCGGCACGTCCAAGGACGCGATCTACCACCGGTCCTGGATGAAGAATCAGGGCCTGCCCGCCGATCTGTTCGATGGTCGCCCCGTCATCGGCATCTGCAACACCTGGAGCCAGCTCACCCCCTGCAACGCCCATCTGCGCGATCTGGCCGAACGGGTGGCGCATGGCATCTACGAGGCGGGCGGGTTGCCGATGGAATTCCCGGTGATGAGCCCGTCGGAATCCGCCTTCCGCCCCACTGCGATGATGTTCCGGAACCTCTGCGCCATGGATGTCGAGGAATGCCTGCGCGGCCAACCCATCGACGGCGTCGTGCTGCTGGCGGGCTGCGACAAGACCACGCCCGCGCTGCTGATGGGCGCGGCCTCGGTCGATATCCCGGCGATCCTCGTCTCGGGCGGGCCGATGCTGAACGGCTATTTCCGGGGCGAGCGGGTGGGGTCCGGCACCCATCTGTGGAAGTTCTCCGAAGCCGTGAAGGCCGGCGAGATGACGGCCGAGGAATTCGTCGAGGCCGAAGCCTCGATGAGCCGCAGCCCCGGGGCCTGCAACACCATGGGCACCGCCAGCACGATGGCCAGCATGGCCGAGGCGCTCGGCATGACGCTGTCGGGCAATGCCGCCATCCCGGCGGTGGACAGCCGCCGCCGCGTGATGGCGCATGTGACCGGGCGGCGGATCGTGCAGATGGTCAAGGATGACCTCAAGCCGTCCGACATCCTGACCCGCCCCGCCTTCGAGAACGCCATGCGCGTCAACGGGGCCATCGGCGGATCGACCAACGCGGTGATCCATCTGCTCGCCGTGGCGGGCCGCGTCGGGCTGGACCTGACACTTGACGACTGGGACGCGCAGGGCCGCGACATTCCGACCATCGTGAACCTGATGCCCTCGGGCGCATACCTGATGGAGGAATTCTTTTACGCCGGTGGCCTGCCCGTCGTCATCAAGACCCTGGCCGAGGGCGGCAAGCTGCACCGCGACGCGCTGACCGTCTCTGGCGGCTCGATCTGGGACGAGGTCAGCGGCGTCACCAACTGGAACCCCGACGTGATCCGCCCCGTCACCAACCCCTTGACCCCGCAGGGCGGCATCGCCGTGCTGCGCGGCAACCTCGCGCCGCAGGGCGCGGTCCTGAAACCCTCGGCCGCCAGCCCGCACCTGCTGGTCCACCGCGGCCGCGCCGTGGTGTTCGAGGATATCGACGACTACAAGGCCCGGATCGAGGACGAGGCGCTCGACGTCGACGAAACCTGCATCATGGTGCTGAAGAACTGCGGCCCGCGCGGCTACCCCGGCATGGCCGAGGTCGGCAACATGGGGCTTCCCCCGAAAATCCTGCGCAAGGGGATCACCGACATGGTGCGCATCTCCGACGCGCGCATGTCGGGCACGGCCTATGGCACGGTGGTCCTGCATGCCAGCCCCGAGGCGGCCAGGGGCGGTCCGCTGGCCGTGGTGCAGACCGGCGACATGATCGAACTCGACGTGCCCGCCCGCCGCCTGCATCTGGAGGTGTCGGACGCGGAACTGGCCGCGCGTCTCTCTGCATGGCAAAGCCCGGTCGCCCGCCCCTCCGGCGGCTATGCGCAGCTTTATCACGACCATGTGCAGGGGGCCGACACCGGGGCCGACCTCGACTTCCTGATCGGCCCGCGCGGCAACGCCGTCGCGCGCGAGGCGCATTGACGCCGCCCGTCCCGGCGTCGCCGGACAGTCGGGCACCCTTGCTTCCCCGACTGTCTTCTGTTCACAAATATCCCACGGGGGTCCGGGGGTGTGAAACCCCCGGGCTCCGCCGGGCGACCGCCCGAACGACCTGAAACGAGGCACCAATGACCATTCCCGTCGCTGTCGTCGGTATCGGCAAGATCGCCCGCGACCAGCATCTTCCGGCGATTGCCGCGAACCCCGATTTCACGCTTGCCGCCGCCGTATCGCGCCACGGCAAGGTCGAAGGCGTGCCGAACTTCACCGACCTTGAAACCTTCCTCGCCGAAGGCCCGCCCGCTGCCGTGGCGCTCTGCACCCCGCCCGACGTGCGGCTGCAGATGTGCCTTGCCGCCATCGCCGCCGGCCGTGATCTTCTGATCGAAAAGCCCCCGGCGGCAACCCTGGGCGAGATCGAAACCATCATCGCGGCAGCAGCGAAGGCAGGTGTCGTGCTCTTCGCCACCTGGCATTCGCGGTTCGCCCCGGCGGTCGAGCCCGCACGCGCCTGGATCGCCAACCGCACGCCCACCCGCATCACGATCACCTGGCGCGAGGATGTGCGGCGCTGGCACCCGAACCAGGCCTGGATCTGGCAGGCGGGCGGCTTCGGCGTGTTCGATCCCGGTATCAACGCGCTGTCGATCCTGACCCATATCCTGCCGGGGGCAATCCATGTCGACAGCGCCGAGCTTGAGGTGCCGTCGAACGCCTTCACCCCCATCGCCGCGCGGCTGGCGATGACCGGGCGCGGGGCGATCCCGATCAGTGCCGATTTCGACTGGCGGCAGGAAGGCCCGCAGACCTGGGACATCGAGGTGCAGGCGGGTGCGGAGCGGCTCAAGCTGCGCATGGGCGGCGCGCGGTTTGCCATCGACGGGGTCGAGATCGACGCAGGCCCCGAAGAGGAATACCCCGAGATCTACCGACGCTTTGCCCGGCTGATCGCCGCGCGGGAAAGCGACACCGACATTTCCCCCCTCCGGATCGTGGCCGATGCCTGCCTCAAGGGCCGCCAGACCGCGACCGAAGCCTTTCACGACTGAAGGATACCCCGACATGCTCACCGGAATGCACCTGATCGCGGGCGACTGGACGCCGGGCGACGCGACCTTCCGTTCCTCTCCCGCCACCGGCGCGGCGCTGGATTTCGCCGTGGGAACGCCTGCGCTGGTCGACCGCGCCGTTCAGGCGGCTGAGGCCGCTTTTGCGACCTATGGCCAGACCACGCGGCAGGCGCGGGCCGCCTTCCTTGACCGGATCGCCGACGAGATCGACGCGCGCGGGGCCGAAATCACCGCCATCGGCACGTCGGAAACCGGCCTGCCCGCCGCGCGGCTGGAGGGAGAGCGGGGCCGCACCACCGGCCAGTTGCGCCTGTTCGCGGCGCATATCCGCAAGGGCGACTATCTCGACCGCCGCCATGACGCGGCACTGCCCGACCGCAAGCCCCTGCCGCGCCCCGACATGAAGCTTGTGCAGCGCCCCATCGGCCCGGTCGCGGTCTTCGGCGCGTCGAATTTCCCGCTCGCCTTCTCCACCGCCGGGGGCGATACGGCCTCGGCACTGGCGGCAGGCTGCCCGGTCGTGGTCAAGGGCCATTCCGCCCATCCCGGCACCGCCGAGATCGTGGCGCAGGCGATCCTTGCCGCCATTCAGGCCACCGGCATGCCCCCCGGCACCTTCAGCCTGATCCAGGGCGGGCGGCGCGATGTGGGCGAGGCGTTGGTGCAGCACCCGATGATCCGTGCCGTGGGCTTTACCGGGTCGCTCGGCGGGGGCCGGGCGCTGTTCGACCTCTGCGCCGCACGCCCCGATCCGATCCCCTTCTTCGGCGAGCTTGGTTCCGTCAACCCGACTTTCCTGCTGCCGGCAGCACTGGCTGCACGCGGTGCACAGATCGCCGCCGGCTGGGCGGCCTCGCTGACCATGGGCGCGGGGCAGTTCTGCACCAATCCCGGTCTGGTGGTCGCCCTTGCCGGCCCCGACGCCGATGCCTTCGAGGCCGCCGCCGCCGCCGCCCTGGCCCAGGTGCCCGCCCAGACCATGCTGACCGACGGCATTGCCGACGCCTACCGCCACGGGCAGGCCCGCATCGCCGGGGCTGACGGCGTGACGGCGGTGCTGGAGACCGCCAGCACCGGGCGGCAGGCCGGCCCGAACCTCTATACCGTCGATGCCGCAGGGTTCCACGCCGGCCACGGTCTCGCGGAAGAGGTGTTCGGCCCCCTCGGCCTTGTGGTCCGCGTGCCGGACGAGGCCGGGATGCTGGCCATCGCCGCAGGGATCGAGGGGCAGTTGACCTGCACCCTGCATCTGGACGACGCCGACCACGCGCTGGCCCGTCGCCTGATGCCGGTGCTGGAACGCAAGGCCGGGCGCATCCTTGCCAACGGGTTCCCGACCGGGGTCGAGGTGGCCGATGCGATGGTGCATGGCGGGCCGTACCCGGCCAGCACCAATTTCGGCGCGACCTCGGTCGGCACGATGTCGATCCGGCGCTGGCTGCGGCCCGTGTGCTACCAGAACATGCCCGACGCGCTGCTGCCCGCCGATCTGGCGTAAGGGCAGGTGACCCATGACCTGATCATCCTCGGGTCCGGTCCTGCCGGGGCGGCGGCCGGGGTCACGGCGGCGCGGGCAGGGCTGCGGGTGGCCCTGATCGACCGCGCGTCCTTCCCGCGTGACAAGCTGTGCGGCGGCGGTTTCACCGGCCGGTCGCGCCGCCATCTGATCGAGATTTTCGGACAGGATATCGACAGCGACCTGTTCCTGCCCTGCCACCGGATGCGGCTTGTGGCAGATGGGGTGCGCCTCGGCGAGCACCCGGATGCCCCGTCGATCTGGATGACGATGCGCCGCGACTTTGACGCGATGCTGCACGCCGAGGCCGCCCGCGCGGGCTGCGAGGTCTTTGCCCCCGCCCGCATTGCCGCGCTGGACCCGCAGGCGGCCAGCGTGACGCTGGAAGGCGGCGGCACGCTGACCGCTCCGCTGATCCTCGGGGCCGACGGGGCCAATTCCGCACTGGCGCGCGCGCTGTTCGGGCGGGCCTACGACCCGGCGCAGATCGGCTTCGGGCTGGAGGTCGAGGTGCCGCGCGACGGACCCGCGCCGGACGACGCCGTGGAGATCGACCTTTCGGCGGCAGCCTGGGGCTATGGCTGGTCCTTCCCCAAGGCGCGTTCGGTGACGGTCGGCATCGGCGGCCTGCAGTCCCGCAACCCCGACATGCGGGCGCACCTGGACCGCTATCTTGCCCGCCACGCAGGCGGTGCAACGCCGAAATGCAAGGGGGCCTTTCTGCCCTTTGGCGATTTTCGCAGGGAACCTGGGCAGGGCCGCGCGCTGCTGGCCGGAGATGCGGCAGGGCTGGTGGACCCGATCACCGGCGAGGGGATCGCCTGGGCGATGAAAAGCGGGCAACTGGCCGCGCAGGCGGCGGTGCAGGCGCTGGCGGCGGGCACCCCCGACCGGGCGCTGCCGCTCTATACCCGCGCACTTCGCCCGATCCATGCCGAACTGCGCCGCGCCCGCACCCTGCGCGCGCTGATCTACCGGCCGCGCCTGCAACCCGCCTTCCTGCGCCTGTTGCAGCGCGAACCGGGCCTGCAGCGCCGCTATCTGGCGCTTTTGTCGGGCGATCTGGACTATGCCGATCTTGGCTGGCGCGCGGTGCCGAAACTCGCGGCGCGGATCCTGCGTGGCCTGCGTCCCTAGATCGAGACAAGGAAAGGGGGGCTCCGGTTTTCCCCGACATGCAGGCGACCGCCCCAAGGCGAGAGAGGGGGGGTCTTCGAACATCGTCCCCGCTCCGGCTGCGTCTTTCATCTTGGCACAAGTATCCCACGGGGGTCCGGGGGTGTGAAACCCCCGGCTCCGCCTATGCCACCCGGCCCGGCTTGACGAACGGCGCCCGCCGGGGCTATCCCGCCCGCATCCCTGAAAGGACGCCCCATGCCCACCTATACCGCGCTGACCACCCTGCCGGGCGAGGCGGCCGCCGAAGACCTCGCCGATGCGCTGGAGGGGATGGAGCCTGAACCGACCGGCGTCGGCGTGTTCGAGATCGAGGATGGCTCGAGTCTGTGGGAGGTTGGGGCCTATTTCCTCGAACCGCCGGACGAGATCGTGCTGGCGCTGATGGCGATGGCGCACGGGGCCGCGCCCTTCGCGATCTCGGAACTGCCGGAAATCGACTGGGTCGCCAAGGTGCGCCGCGAACTGACCCCGGTCGAGGCCGGGAGGTTCTTCGTCTACGGCAGCCATGATGCGGGCAGGGTGCCGCCGGGACGCATTGCCCTGCTGATCGAGGCTGCGGTGGCCTTCGGCACCGGGCACCACGGCACCACGCTTGGGTGCCTGCGCGCGCTGGACCGGCTGGTGGACGAGGGCTTTGTCGCGCGGAACGTGGCCGACATCGGCTGCGGCACCGCCGTTCTGGCGATGGCAGCCGCCAGCGTCTACCCCAACCCGGTCATCGCGTCGGATATCGACGCGGTGGCAGTGGACGTGGCCCGCGCGAATGCCGCCGTGAACGGGCTGGAGACCCGCGTGGAATGCCTGGAGGCGGCAGGGTTCGACCACCCGAGGCTGGCCGAAGCCGCCCCCTTCGATCTGGTCTTTGCCAATATCCTGAAGGGCCCGCTGATCGACCTCGCCCCGTCGATGGCTGCCCATGTCGGAACGCGCGGTCTGGCGATCCTGTCGGGGCTGCTGGTCGTTCAGGCAGAGGATGTGTTGGCGGCCTATGTCGCACAGGGCTTCACCCTGCGGACGCGGGAAGATATCGGCGAATGGGCGACGCTTGTCCTGACCCGCGGCTGACCTCGACGACAAAGGCCGCGCCCCCCCGGGGGGCACGGCCTTTCAGCGGCCCGCGCCGCGCGCAGATGCCAGGATCAGCGGCGGGCGATCAGGTCGATGTCGCCCCGGCACAGGCCGATGTCGTCAAGCTCGCGGTCCGACAGGCGGCCAAGCGACTTGCGGGTGATGCGGGCATCGTTCCAGCCCGCCAGTGCGGCCAGAGAGTCTTCGAGCATCCGCGAAACGCGGAAGGTGGAGATGGCACCGAACGGTGCCGCGCGGGTTGGTTCAGTCGCGGCCATGATATGTCCTTTTCAAATTGCCTGCGGATGGGGCATTCTTGCCCTCGTGCTGCCAGCTAATCTTGCTGCATGTGCAAGGCAAGCAAGCCGAACTCATGGCGACCATGCATGCCACGCATGGCAGATGGTCGTGATTTCTTCGTGTTTTCATGGCTTCCCCGCCGAATCGTCGGCACCGGATCGTCGAGTGTCGGTTTCTGCATCTGCACGGTGTTGGGGGCGGCACCGAAGGCCCGGCGAAATGCAACTGGCGGGTGTTCCCGGTTCGTGCTAGTGATGCACAAAAGACGCGGTTTCGCGCGCTCTGGGGGTCAGGCATGCGGGTGTTGGGGATCGATCCCGGGTTGCGCAACCTGGGCTGGGGCGTGATCGACGTGCAGGGCGCGCGGCTGGCCCATGTCGCAAACGGCATCTGCCATTCCGAAAAGGGCGATCTGGCGGATCGCCTGCTCAGCCTGCACGGCCAGTTGACCGAGGTCTTGCGCCGTTTTCGCCCCGGGGCGGCGGCGGTGGAGCTGACCTTTGTCAACAAGGACGCGGTGGCCACGCTGAAACTGGGGCAGGCGCGCGGCATCGCCCTGCTGGTGCCCGCGCAGGCGGGGCTGGTGGTGGGCGAATACGCCCCGAACGCGGTCAAGAAGACGGTCGTCGGCGTGGGCCATGCCGCCAAGGTGCAGGTCGATCACATGGTCCGCCTGCATCTGCCGGGGGCCGAGATCGCGGGGGCCGATGCCGCCGATGCACTGGCCGTCGCGATCTGCCATGCCCATCACCTGCAATCGGCGGGGCGGCTGACGGCGGCGCTGGCGCGGGCGGCAACAGCGCAGGCGGCGGCGCGATGATCGGCAAGCTGACCGGGCGGCTGGATCATCGCGGGGCCGACCATGTTCTGATCGACGTGGGCGGCGTGGGCTACATCGTCCACGTCTCGGACCGCACTTTGGCCGCCATGCCGCCGGTGGGCGAGGCGGTGGCCCTGTTCACCGACCTTCTGGTACGCGAAGACCTGCTGCAACTGTTCGGCTTTCCCACGATGCTGGAAAAGGAATGGCACCGGCTGCTGACCTCGGTGCAGGGCATCGGGGCCAGGGCGGCGCTGGCGATTCTGGGCACGCTTGGCCCCGAAGGCACGGCGCGGGCGATCACCCTTGGCGATGCGCGGGCGATCCAGGCGGCTCCGGGGGTCGGGCCGAAGCTGGCGCAGCGGGTGGTTCTTGAACTGAAGTCCAAGGCCCCCGGCGTGATGGCGGCCGGGGTGGCGCTGGCGGCAGGGCCGACGCTCGCCCCGGCCGCCGAGCACGCCGGGCCGGCACCCCGACCGCGCGCAGCGGTGCGCCACACCGCCCCGCCCGCAGCCGACCCCGACGGTCAGGCCCGCGCCCGCTATACCGCCGATGCGCTGTCGGCGCTGGTCAACCTCGGCTACGGGGTGGGGGATGCGGCGGAAGCGGTGTCGATGGTCAGCACCGACGAACCCGGGGCCGACACCGCGCGCCTGATTCTGGCGAGTCTGAAACTGCTTGGGCAGAAAGGCTGAACCATGCGCTTTCGCGCGTTCCTGGGTCAGACGAACCTCGACCTGTCACAGGTCTGCGTGATCCTGCACACCCCGGTCGAGAAGCACTTGCGCCGGGTCTTTCCGTCCCTTGCGGTTGAGGAACCTGCGCTGTTCGACGCCTATCAGAACAACCACCCGGCGGGTCCCGAAGCCACGCTCAAGGTCCGGCCCTGGATGGTTTCCTTCGTGAACACCCAAGGGACCGATTTCGTTCTTGTCGGGGTCTACCGATCCATCGGCTGGCGGGACAGGACGCTGGCCGAGCTTGACGCAGATCCGCGCCATGCCGCCTTGCAGGCCCGCTACGGGATGTCCAGTTTTACCGTCTGGGGGGCCGCGAAGGGGCGGCAGGGGCGCGCCGAGTTTCACCTGGAACCGACCGACGTTATGGGCGATCTGCGGGGGCGTCTGCTGATCTCGCACCAGCCGACGCAATCCTACCTGCGGCTTGGCGACACCTTCGATGCCGAAGTGGTCGAGATCACCCGGACTGCGCATTTCTCGCCCCCCGTGCCCGCCTGGCAGGACTTCATCCTGTCCGCCGCCGAGGTGCGCAACCTGCCGCATGACTGGGCGCTGAGCCTGGCGCAATGGCGGGGGGTCTATCTGATCGTCGATCAGGCCGATGGGGCGCGCTATGTCGGATCGGCCTGTGGGCAGCAGAACATCCTTGGCCGCTGGCGTGAACATTGCGGAAAAGACCGGGGCGTGACGGTCGAGCTTGCCCGGCGCGACCCGGCGCGGTTCCGCTTCTCGATCCTGCAGCGCACCGACCCTGACCTGCCCGCCGAAGAGGTGATCGTGATCGAACAGACCTGGAAGCGTCGGCTGGACACCATCGGCAAGCATGGATTGAACCTGAATTGACCGACCCCGACCCCACCCTGCGCCCCGATCCCTTGCCCGAGGATGCCGACCGCGCACTGCGGCCGCAGACGCTGGACGAATTCATCGGCCAGGCCGAGGCGCGGGCGAACCTGGCGGTCTTCATCGCCTCGGCGCGGATGCGCGGGCAGGCGATGGATCACACGCTGTTCCACGGCCCGCCCGGACTGGGCAAGACCACGCTGGCGCAGATCATCGCGCGCGAGCTTGGGGTAGGGTTCCGCATGACCTCGGGGCCTGTGCTGGCCAAGGCGGGTGATCTGGCGGCGATCCTGACCAACCTGGAACCGCGCGACGTGCTGTTCATCGACGAGATCCATCGCCTGTCGCCGGTGGTCGAGGAGGTGCTGTACCCCGCGCTCGAGGATTTCGCGCTGGACCTGGTGATTGGCGAGGGGCCGGCCGCGCGCACCGTGCGGATCGACCTGCAGCCCTTCACGCTGGTCGGGGCCACGACCCGGCTCGGCCTGCTGACGACCCCGCTGCGCGACCGCTTCGGCATTCCGACCCGGCTGCAGTTCTATACCGAGGACGAGCTTTACCAGATCGTCACCCGGGGCGCGCGGCTGCTGGGCGTTTCCGCCGAACCAGAAGGCTGCCGCGAAATTGCCCGGCGTGCGCGCGGCACGCCACGCATCGCCGGGCGGCTGCTGCGCCGGGTGGTGGATTTCGTGCTGGTTGAAGGCGACGGGCGGCTGACGCGCAGCATCGCCGACGGGGCGCTGACGCGGCTTGGCGTCGATCACCTGGGCCTTGATGGGGCTGACCGGCGCTATCTTGCCCTTCTGGCCGAGAATTACGGCGGTGGCCCGGTCGGGGTGGAAACCATCGCCGCCGCCCTGTCCGAAAGCCGCGACGCGATCGAAGAGGTGATCGAGCCTTTCCTGCTGCAACAGGGCCTTCTGCAGCGCACGCCGCGCGGGCGGATGCTGGGCCAGAAGGCGTGGCGGCATCTGGGGCTGGACCCGCCCCGTGCGGCAGGCCAGGCCGAACTGTTCGACGGCTGAGCGCCCCCCCGCGCCCGGTCAGCCCCGGCGCGCGGCTGCGGACCCTGTGGCGGCAGCGGCGGCCGAGGGGCCTCGATGGCCCCGAGGCCGCCCCCCTCGCTCAGGACAGCGCCCGGCGTTCGGCCGACGGCAGGGTGCCGAACCGCCTGCGGTACTGGGCCGGGAACCGCCCCAGATGCGAGAACCCCGCAGACAGCGCCGCATCGGTCACCGGCGGTGCGGGCACAGCCCCTTTCAGCCGCAGATGTGCCTGCTCCAGCCGCAGCCGGGTCAGCCAGGCCAGCGGCGACAGGCCATGGTCGCGGGCGAACAGGTGCTGCAACTGCCGCATGCTCAGCCCCACACGATCCGCAACGTCGCGGATCGCGATGTCCTCGGCATGATGTTCGCGCAGCAGGGCTTCGGCCCTGCGCCGGGCGCGGTCCGTGCGCGACAGCCGGGTCGGGGCGTCCTGGGCAAGGGTAAGCCCCTCCAGCGTTCCGGCGACAAGCGTTTCAACGGCCTGAAGGCGCGCGGCCAGCACCGCGCGCGGCGCTTCGTCCGGGTGGGCCAGCCCGGTCATCAGACCGACCGCCGCCGACAGGTCTGGCAGGTCAGACAGCTCCAGCGTCGCCCCGTTGGCCAGCGGCGATCCCGCCCCGGGTTCGCGCAGGCGCAGCACGAAAGCGTGAAATGGCCTGTCGCCGTCCGGCATCGTCACCGTCCGGCGGCGGCCCCGCGGCACGACCATCACCTGACCCGGACGCGCAACCAGATCGCGCGTTCCGGCCGCACAGAAGATGCGCCCCGCGCGCGGCAGCAGAAGCATGGGCGACAGGTCATCTTCCAGCGCGACCTCATGCCCGGTGCTGACGACCTCCGACAGCCGCGACGTGGCCGAGGCCAGTGTCAGGTTCAGAACCCGGACAATGCCCTGCGACCCGTCGAACACGTCGACAAAGAACACCCGGTCAAACAGGCCGGTCCCGACATTGCCCCGGCCCGGCTGCACGCGCGTCTCGAACCACAGCGGGTGCACCGCCGGGGTGCGGTCAGGCAGGATCATCGCCGGTCCTGCGGTGGTCACCCCGATCTGCAGGCCGCGCGCAAACCGGATAGCGGGTGCATCCTGCGCTGTTAGAATGACGACGCTGGCGGTGCCCGGGGCGGTCGGACGCAGGGGCAGCGCGCCGGATATTCCAGGGGTCACAGCACAAGGAACCAAAGGCCATGATCACACGTTCTCCCTCTCGCCGGCAGCTTCTGGCCGGGGCTGCGCTGATCCTTTCGGGGCTTGGGTCGCAGGCGATTGCCCAGGCGAAGTCCACGGTAAAGTTCGAACGGGGAAATGACAACACTGCGGTGAAGGGCAAGGTCACCGGCGATGGCTACCACGACTATCTGCTGGGGGCGAAGGCCGGGCAGACCATGGGCGTGTCGCTGATCGCGGACAGCAGCAGCGTCTATTTCAACATCCTGCCGCCGGGCAGCAGCGGCGAGGCGATCTACAATTCCTCGATCGACGGCAATGACGCGACCGGCGTGAAGCTGCCGAAATCCGGCACCTATACCGTCCGCGTCTATCTGCTGGGTGCTGCCGCCGACGGCGGCAAGACGGTGCCCTTCACGCTGTCGATGTCGATCATGTAGCGACCTTGGGGCCGACAGCGACCGGCCCCGACCCGACAACCCGCAAGAACCCGACAAACCGCAAGAAAAAGAAAGAAGGATGATGATGCAATTCAAACCCGCATTCGGGATGCTTGTGCTGGCCGCCCTGGCCGGTTGCGTGGAAGATGCCGGAACGGCAGGGGTCGCCCCGCTGCGCATGGCCCCCGCGTCCGACGAGGCGGTCTGCCTGACCGCCGTTGCCAACCAGACCAACAACTCGGTCACCGTGCTGGAATCGGTCACCTCCGAGGCCAACAACATGGTGACGATCGGCGTCGGCCCCGACCAGGCGCGGTGGCAGTGTCTGGTCAACGGCGGGACGGTGGTTCAGGTGATGTCGCTGACCAACGAAGGGGCGCTCTGACCCCATCGGGCGGTCGGCGCAGGCCGGGGTCTGGTGCTGGACCCCGGCCTGTTGTCGCTGCCCCGCCGCCCGGCCAGAACGGGTGCCGGGCACGGGCGACGGGGTGGAAGATGACGGCGGAAGAGGTTCGGGCGCTGTTCACCCGCGCCGACGGCAGCTTTCTGTTCGCGCGGTGGGGCCGCCCCATCGCCCCCGTGGTTTTCGGGGTGGAACCCGCGACCCTGTCCGTGGTCAAGGGGGCCATCGAGGCGGTGGTGACTCTGGCCGGGCACCGGATGACCGATCTCGACCCGGAACTTGGCGCGAACCTGATGGTCTTTTTCTTCCGCGACTGGGCGGAACTGCCGCAGGTGCCCAATCTGGACCGGATGGTGCCCGACCTGCCTGCCCTGTGTGCAAGGCTGGATGCGGCCGAGGCGAACCAGTACCGGATTTTCCGCTTTGATCCTGCGGGAGCCATCCGCGCAGCCTTCGTGTTCCTGCGGATGGACGCGCATCTGTCGGCGGTGCCAGCCGAAACGCTGGCGCTGAGCCAGGCGGTGCAGACCATGCTGCTGTGGTCGGATACCGCCTTTCGCGAGGTGCCGCCGCTGGCCTTGCAGGACGGCCGCGTGATGTTGCGCCCCGATATGGCGCGGCTGATCCGGGCGGCCTATGACCCCGTGCTGCCCGCGCTCGCGCGTGACCCGGCGCATGCGCTGCGCCTTGCGGCCCGCATCGGGGCGCCGCACTGACCGGTCAGGGTTCCGTGCCGGGCGGAAGCTGGATGGTGGAAAGCGCCATCTTGCCCGACCCTTGCGTCACCTCGCTGGCATGGGCCAGATAGATCAGCGTCCGGTTCGACGCGTCATAGATGCGCGTCACGCGCAGCGACTTGAACACCAGCGACCGGCCCTCGCTGAACACCGCCTCGCCCGAAGGTGACAGGTCGATGTCGCCGACCTTGATGGGGCCGGTCTGGCTGCAATCGACGGCGGAAAACGACGGGTCTTCGAACCAGTTGCCCTGCTGCAGCCGGTCGATCACCGACCGGTCGAAATAGGCAACATGGCAGGTGACGCCTTCGACCTTGGGGTCGGCGAAGGCCGAAACCACGATGTCATTGCCGACCCAGTCCACGCCCACGCGCCCGACCTCGTCGGCGGTTGCGGGCAGGGCCAGAAGCAGGGCGGCAAGGATCAGCGCGGCACGGAACATCACGGCGACTCTCCCCTGGGTTCCGGTGCACTGTGCATGCCGCAGGGCGGGCATGCAACCTTCGGACGGGGCGGGGAAAAAGGGCCTTCCCTGCGACGGGCGCCGCGACTAGCCTTTGCACAGGGCAGCAGGGGGGGGCAGCGGATGCGGGTGCTGATCATCGGCGCGGCGGGGATGCTGGGGGCAAAGCTGGCGGCGGCGCTGGTCGCGCGCGGCATCGGCGGACGGCCGGTGACCGCGCTTACCCTTGCCGATGTGGTGGCACCGCGCGCGCCCGCAGGCTTTGTCGGCGCGCTGCGCACGCTGGCCGTCGATCTGGCCGCCCCCGGCACGGCGGCGGCGCTGGTCGAACGGCGGCCCGAGGTGATCTTTCACCTGGCCGCCATCGTCTCGGGCGAGGCCGAGGCGGATTTCGACAAGGGCTATGCGATCAACCTTGACGCTTCGCGCGCGCTGTTCGACGCGATCCGGGCGCAGGGGCCGGGCTACTGCCCGCGCCTTGTCTTCACCTCGTCCACCGCCGTCTTCGGCACGCCCTTTCCGGCGGTGATCGGCGACGAGTTCCACGCAGCCCCCCGGTCGAGCTATGGCACGCAGAAGGCGATGACCGAACTGCTGCTGAACGACTATTCGCGGCGCGGGTTCCTTGACGGGGTGGCGCTGCGGCTGCCCACGATCTGCATCCGGCCCGGCGCGCCGAACCGGGCGGCGTCCGGGTTCTTTTCCAACATCCTGCGCGAACCGCTGGCGGGCCGCCCCGCGATCCTGCCGGTGCGCGACAGCCTGCGCCACTGGTTCGCCAGCCCCCGCGCCGCCGTGGGCTTTCTGGAACGCGCGGCGGCGATGGATACCGGCCCCTTGCAGGTGGACCGGGCGCTGAACATGCCCGGCCTGTCGGCCACCGTGGCCGAAGAGATCGAGGCCTTGCGCCGCGTGGCCGGGCAGACGGCGGTCGATCTGATCCGGGTGGAACCCGACCCGGCCATCGCCGCCATCGTGGAAACCTGGCCGCAACGGTTCGACACCGCCCGCGCCCATGCACTCGGCTTCCGCGCCGAAGCGGATTTCGACCAGATCATCGCCGTGCATCTGTCCGACGAGGCTGATGCGCGGGGGCGGCCCGCGTGACCCACCGCTTTGCCCTGCGGGTCTATTACGAGGACACCGACCTTGCGGGCATCGTCTATTACGCCAACTACCTGAAGTTCATCGAGCGCGCCCGCAGCGAATGGGTGCGGGGGCTGGGGATCGACCAGGGTGCGCTGAAGGCGCAGCAGGGTCTGGTCTTTGCGGTGCGCCGCATCGAGGCCGATTACCTCGCCCCTGCCTGCTTTGACGACCTGCTGGAGGTGCAGACCCGCCCTGAGGCCATGACGGGCGCGCGGATCACCCTGGCGCAGGATGTGCTGCGCGGGCCCGACCGGCTGTTCGCCGCGCGGGTGGTGCTGGTCTGCCTGACCGTGGCCGGCAATCCCTCGCGCCTGCCTTCGGCACTGCGCGCCGCGATGTCGGCCCTTCCGGACGGGGCCCCCGGTGCCGGACACCCTCCTGCCGCCTGACATGCATCCCGCCTGACGAGGATGTGTTGGCATTCCCTCTCGATTCCGCGTAGAATTCCGCGCAGAAGCCGCGCGCCCGACAGACGCGGCCCCATAAAGACGAGCAGGCTCATGGATACCCAGACCCTCGCCACGGCGCAGGAGATCGATTTTTCGCTTCTGGCGCTGTTCGCGCGCGCCACGCTGACGGTCAAGATCGTCATGCTGATGCTGATCTTCGCCTCGTTCTGGTCCTGGGCGATCATCATCCAGAAACACCTGCTGTTCGCCCGTGCCCGCAAGGATGCGTCGATCTTCGACCGCGCCTTCTGGTCGGGCGAGCCGCTGGATGAACTGTTCGACCGGGTGGGCACGGAACCCTCGGGCGCGTCCGAGCGGATATTCTCGTCCGGCATGCTGGAATGGCGGCGCAGCCACCGGCAGGACGGTGGGCTGATCGCGGGCGCACAGGCGCGGATCGACCGCAGCATGGACGTGGCCATCGCCAAGGAAAGCGAGGCGCTGAACGGCGGGCTGTCGTTCCTTGCCACGGTAGGGTCAACCGCGCCGTTCATCGGCCTCTTCGGCACGGTCTGGGGGATCAAGCACGCCTTCGAGCAGATCGCGATCAGCCAGAACACCAACCTGGCCGTCGTGGCCCCGGGCATCGCCGAGGCGCTGCTGGCGACCGGCATCGGCCTGGTCGCCGCAATCCCGGCGGTGATCTTCTACAACAAGCTGAACGCCGACGCCGAGCGCATCCTGGGCGGATACGAGGCCTTTGCCGACGAGTTTTCCACCATCCTGTCCCGGCAACTGGACGCCTGAGCCATGGGGGCAGGGGTCGTCAAGGGATCGGGCGGGGGCGGGCGGCGCGGGCGTCGGCGGCGCGGTCGCAGCGCGGCCATGTCGGAAATCAACGTCACGCCCTTTGTCGACGTGATGCTGGTGCTGCTCATCATCTTCATGGTGGCGGCCCCGCTGCTGACCGTGGGCGTTCCCGTGCAACTGCCGCAGACGGCCGCTTCGGCGCTGCCGACGGAACAGGAAGAACCGCTGGTCATCACCATCACCGCCGAAGGCCGCGTGATGCTGCAGACGACCGAGGTCGCCGAGGGCGAGCTGATCCCCAAGCTGCGCGCGATTGCCGCCGAACGTTCCAGCGACAAGATTTTCCTGCGCGCCGATGGGGCGG
>JAAFHX010000076.1 GCA_013297695.1 Rhodobacterales bacterium
TCGCGAATATCCATCGAAAGGGGTTTGGTCATGCAGGCTGGCCTCCATCCCCAGCCTCCATGATGAATCAGAAATCCCAACCCAAGGGAATCCCCCCGATTCACTCAAGCGTCATCCCGCTCTAATCGGTCGCTCGGGCCTGCATTCGACCAGCGACTTCCCCCTGATCCTGGCGAATGTCGCCAACAAGACCCTGCGCGCGGCCTATGACACCACGCCCCGTACCTTTACCGCCTGGGCGCGGCAGGCCGTCATCACCGACTTCAAGCCGGTCGCCCGCAACCAGCTCGGCGGCGCACCTGACCTCCTGCGCGTGCCAGAATCGGGCGAGTTCACCTATGGCACCATCGGCGAAAGCCGCGAGGTCTATGCGCTGGTGAGCTATGGCCGGATTGTTGGCATCACGCGCCAAACCCTGATCAACGACGATCTCGACGCCTTCACCCGCATCCCCTCGGCTTTCGGGGCCGCCGCGGCCGATCTTGAAAGCGATCTAGTCTATTCGATCTTCTCGACCAACCCCAACATGGCCGACGGCAACCCGCTCTTCCATGCCTCCTATGCCAACCTCGGCACGGCGGGCACGATCTCGGAAACCACCCTCGCCGAGGCCTATCGCCTCTTCGGCAACCAGCGGGGCCTTGAGGGGCGGCAGATCAGCGTCCTGCCGCGCTACATCATCACCCCGCCGGGCGTGCGGTCGGTCGAGGCGCGGAAGAACGTCACCGCCACCACCCCGAACGCAGTCGCTGGGGTCAATGCCTTCGCCAACCGGCTGGAACCGATCGAAGAGGCCCGGCTAATCCCGGCCGCCGGGCCCGACCCCTGGTTCCTCGCGGCCGATCCGTCGCGGATCGACACGATCGAGTTCGCCTATCTCGAGGGCCAGCAAGGCGTCTACACCGAGACCCGTTCGGGCTTTGAGGTGGACGGGATCGAGATCAAGGCCCGCCACGACTTCGCGGCCAAAGCCATCGACTGGCGCGGCCTCTTCCGCAACGCGGGCGTCTGACCCCCATCTCTGAAGGAGAAACCCGATGAAGAACTTCATCGCCAATGGCGAAACCATCAACATCACCGCCGCGGCCGTCATCGCCTCCGGCCAGGGCGTACTGGTCGGCAGCATCTTCGGCGTCGCCGAAGGTGCGACAGCGATCGGCGAAACCGCCGTCATCCGGCTGGTGGGTGTGTTCTCGCTGCCCAAAGCCCCCTCGCAGGCCTGGACGGTCGGTCAGACGATCTACTGGGATGCGGCGGCCAGCCGGACGACCAACGTCCTGACCGGCAATACCCGGATCGGGATCGCGACGCAGGCGGTGGCGGGCGGTGCGGGCGACACCACCGGGATCGTGCGCCTGAACGGGGGCGCGACCTGAGATGTCGGCCTTCGCCAACGCCAAGGTCGCCCTCTTCCGCGACCCGAACCTCGCGCAGGATGCGCTATGGCGATCCGATGGGGCTGGCGCACCGGTCGCCGTTCGCATCATGCTGCGGCGACCGGATGCGGTGACGGGCTTTGGTGAGGGCCGCTTCGTCCCCGACAGCGTGATGATCGATGTCGAGTGTGCCGCGCTGGGCACCCTTGCCCCGGGCGACACGTTCGAGATCGGCGGCGTGATCTACGAGGTCCGGGGCGAACCCCTACGCGACGTCCTGCGCCATGTTTGGAAGGCTGAGGCGCGGGAAGTATGAAGATCGACGCCACCATCGACAGCGATCTGGCCGCGATCGCGACGGAGATCCTGCAAGAGGCAGAGGCCGCCGTGACCCGCGGCGTCTTTGCTGCCGGGCGAGGCCTGCGCGACGATTGGCGAGGGCAGGTTCGGGCATCGGGTCTGGGATCGCGCCTCGCCAACTCTGTTCGGCAGGCCGACTTCCCACGATCGGGGAGCAGCTTGCGCGCGGCCAGTCTTGTCTGGACCAAGGCGCCCGACATCCTGCACGCCTTCGATGGCGGCATGCTGATCCGGGGCATAAATGGCCTCTGGCTGGCGATCCCTCTGCCCGCAGCAGGCCTCACCGGCCTCGGCCGCCAGCGCATCACGCCCTGGCGCTGGGAACAACGCACCGGCATGCGGTTGCGCTTCGTCTATCGCCGAAACGGCCCCAGCCTGCTGGTTGCTGATGATGCGCGGCTAACCTCCCGCGGGTTGGCGGCGGCGAAGGGTGGTCGGCGGCGGCGGGATGGCGTTTTGACCGGGGCGCAAACCGTGCCGGTGTTCCTGCTGTTGCGGCAGGTGAAGATGCCGAAGAAGCTGGACCTTGATGGGCTGGCGCGGGAAGCAACGGCGCGGCTGCCGGGGGCGATCTTGGGGGCATGGCGAGAGTAAGCGCTTGATCACATGCGCCACCCCGCTCTTTACTGGTCGAAACTTTGGGGACGCGATGCAGATTTCGGTCAGCAATGCAAAGGGACGACTGGCTGAACTGGTGCGCCGGGCAGAAGCCGGTGAAGAGATCGTGCTGACACGGCAAGGAAAAGCTGCCGTCAGGCTGGTGCCGATCGCGAAAGCGGCTGCGACGCCAAGTCAAGGGCGCAGGGCGCTGATGCAGGCCGCGCAAGGCAGCGCCCTGGCCAAGTTGCGCGACGGACCAAGCGCGGCGCGCAGCCAAGACTTTCTCTACGACGACAATGGGCTACCGCAATAGAAGCGCCAGTTTGGCCTTCTTCTAGCGGAAAAGTGGGCGGACAGGCCCATCAGCGCGTGATCGGCTTAAGTGTATCGCCGCCAAGGCACAGTCACGAACCAGCCGCGACCCGTCGACCACCTTCACCCCCGCGACGGCGCCGCGGTTCATCAATCTCGCCGATCCCTTCGAGGGCCACGGGTTCCTTGCCGGGAAACTCGACCATCAACTTCAACGAGCCGCCCATCGCTCTGACGTAGCTGGTCAGGGTCGAAAGCAGAAGGTCACTCTGGCGCTCATACTTCGCCACCGTAGCCTGCTGGATGCCCAAGGTCGTGGCCAGTTGCACCTGCGTGAGGTCACGGGCTTTCCGTAGCTCCTGAAGCGTGAGGTACTCGGTGTGCAGCTTTTCTGCCTCGGCCTCGATCCGTGCCCGGCGATCGGGGTCGAGCGTGGCAAGCTTGTCCTGAAGGCTCCGTGCCATGGTCGTTATCCTTTCCGTGCCGCGAGGTGGCGGTCAAACCGTTCGTCGGCGCGCGTGATCAGCTGCTTGTAGAAGCGCTTTTCACTGCCGCCGGACTTGTCCCCTCCAACAAGCAGGATTGCTTGCCGATCGGGGTCGAATGCGAAGGCGATGCGCCAGACACCACCCGCAGCGGTGCAGCGTAGTTCTTTCATGTTTGCATGCTTTGACCCGGTTAGGGTGTCAGCATGCGGCCGTCCAAGTGAGGGGCCCTCGCGCTCGAGCAGCAGCACGCGCGCAAGAATTGCATCCTGAACTTCTGCATCGAGTTCGTCGAACTCCGGTTCGAACTCGTCGGCGAAGGAAACGGTCCAGGGCATTCGGTCCTCATGTCTTGGAAGCTATATAGCCTATAGGCACTAATTCTTCAAGAACGAACCACGGAACCCCAACCCATGTCCACGCAATCCACAGCCGAGCGCCTGCTCGGGTCGCTCCATATTCTATTGTCCGGCGCGATGCCGCCGGGGGCCAGGGTGCTGCGAAATGCGATCCTGCCTGAGAAGGTGCCTGCGGCAGGGCTGGTGATCCTGCGCGATGGCGATCCGGGGCCGCCGGAGGTGTGGCTGTCGCCACCGGGCTACTACTACGAACACCGCGCCGAAATCGAAGTGGTGGTCGATGGCACCCCGGCCGTCCGCGATGAGGCGTTCGACGCCTTGCGCTTGGCCATTGGCACGGCGCTGGCCGCCGACCGAACGCTGGGCGGCCTTTGCGACTACATCACGCCAGAAGCACCGGAACCGATGCTGCTGGCGATCGACGGCAATGAGGGCCTGAAGGCCGCGGTGATCCCGGTGATCCTCGCTTACGCCACGACCGACCCGCTTCTCTGACCTGACACCCTCCCGAAAGGACTGACCCATGGCCCGCCAGCCCGGTGCGCGGACGCAAGTCGCGTTCGCCTTCGAATCCGTTTACGGCACGCCGCCCGCCAGCGGCTATCGCCGGATGCCCTTTGCCACGACGACCCTCGGCTCCGAACAGGGCCTTCTGTCGCCCGAACTCCTCGGCTACGGTCGCGATCCGCAGGCGCCGATCCGCGATGCAGTGATTGTAGACGGCGATGTCGTCATTCCGATGGATGCCGAGAACCTCGGCTTCTGGCTGAAGGCGATCTTCGGCCAGCCGGTGACAACCGGCACCACGCCCAGGACGCACACGTTTCAATCGGGCGGCTTCACGCTGCCCAGCATTGCGATTGAGACTCAGATGCCCGATGTGCCGCGGTTCGCGATGTATTCCGGGCTCGTGGCCGATCGCATCCAGTGGCAGTCGCAGCGCTCGGGGCTTCTGACGGCTACAGTCGGCCTGATCGGCCGGGGCGAGACGGTTGCGGCCACAACCGCCGCCGGAACCCTGACCGATGCCACCCTGCCCTTGCAGCGTTTCGGCAATTTTCAGGGGTCGATCACGCGGAACGGGGCAGCGCTGGGCAATATCGTCTCAGCGCAGGTGTCCTATGCCAACAACCTCGACCGGATCGAGACCATCCGCAACGACGGTCTCCTCGAGGGGCTGGACCCATCGATGGCGGCCCTGACCGGATCGATCGAAGCGAGGTTCGCCGATCTGACCTTGGTGAACCAGGCGATCGCCGGTGATCCCTGCGAACTGGTCTTCGCCTGGAGCCTCGGGGCGAACGCGTCCCTCACCTTCACGGTGCACGCCGCTTATCTGCCCCGCCCGCGCATCCCGATCAACGGGCCGCAAGGGGTGCAGGCCACCTTCGAATGGCAGGCCGCCCGGGCCACGTCCCCCGCCCGCATGTGCACTGCCGTCCTTGTCAACACGACCACCAGCTATTGAGGAGCCTTTCCATGATCCGCCTGAACCTCTCCCCCGAACCAGCCTGGCTCGATCTCGGCGGCGGGGTGCGCCTGCGCCTTGCCCCACTGACCTCCGCCCTGATCGGCGCCGCCCGCAGCGACGCCCAAGTCGCCAGCCTGCCGGAAGACGCGCCCGCAGATCAGGTGGCCGTCGCCCTGGCCAAGGCGATCGGGTCGCTGGCCATTCTTGAGTGGGAAGGAGTCGGCAATGCCGAGGGCTATCCCGTGCCGCCGACGCCCGAAGCGGTTGCCGCGCTTCTCGACCTCTTCCCGCTCTTTCAGCGCTTCCAGACCGACTATGTGGCCAAAGGACTGATCCTGGCCGATGAGGGAAACGCCTCCGCGCCCTTGCCGAATGGCACTTCGGCGGGGGCGAAGGCTACTGCGCCGGATGTGTAAAGCCCTGCCCTGCCTGCCCCGCTGATCTCCATCGCCCCCGCACGCTTGAAGCCTGGCAGGTCTGGAAACTGGCCCAATCCCTGCGCGGCCAGTTCCGCGCCATCCCCGGCGGGGTGGTCGGCTGGGACATGACGGCCGCCTTGGCCATGGCCGAGGCGCTGGGCCTGAACCGGCTGATCACGGCCGAGCTGCTGCCCCTGATCGAACCCTACGCCGTGCGCGGCACCAACGCCCAAGTGAGAGCCACCCAACATGACGAGACTGGATCATGACCGGCCGATCTGAACGCCGGGTATCGGTGCGCCTTGTCGCGACCGGCGGCCAAGCGCTGAAGGCCGAGCTGGTCGGTATCGGCCAAGAGGGTGCCCGGGCGCTGACCCTGATCGAAGCGGCGGGGCCCCGGGCAGCGGCGGGGCTGAACGCGGCCGGGGTTTCGGCTGGCGAGGCCATGCGCCAGATGCAGGAACTTGCCGATCGGGCGGCACGCGCGGCATCAGCCTTGCGGCAGGCGGGGGCGGTGTCTGGGTCTGTCATGAACACCGTCAACCGATCCACCGGCGTCTCGGGCGGGATGTCGCGCGTTGCGGCCTATGGTCGGGCCCTTGATGACCTGCGGGCCAAGCACAACCCGCTCTTCGCGGTTGTGCGGGAGTATCGATCGACCCTCACCGAGATCCGGCAGGCGCACCGTGTAGGGGCAATTTCTGCGGAGGAGATGACGGCGGCCGTTGCCCGCGAACGGCAGGCGACGCTGGCCAGCATCGCAGCGATCAAGGGGCGAACCACGGCTCTCGGGGGCATGAGCACGGCGACCCGAAACGCCAGCCACCGCATGGCGAACCTGTCCTTCCAGCTTCAGGACATTGGCGTGTCGCTCGCGGGCGGCATGAACCCTTTCATGGTCATGGCGCAGCAAGGCAGCCAGATTTCCCAGATTTATGGCTTCGGGAATGGCGGGGTCGGGGCGCTCTTCCGCGATCTGGGTGGCATGGCGCGCACGCTCGGCCAAGGCATCCTGCAAATCGCTGGGCGCTTCCCGCTGGTGACGGCCGCCGTGGCGCTGGGCTCGGCGGCGATTGCCGGGATGCGGAACGAGATCAACGCGACCACCGGCGCGCAGGTCAGCTTTACCGACGTCGCCCGCGCCGCCTGGCAGGTCTTTGCCGAGAACGTCTATCAGGTCGGCAAGCCCGTCTTCGATACGATCCGCGGCTGGTGGGACAATGCCGTCGCCTGGGCCGATTGGGCCTGGGAGCGGATTGTCGATGGCGTCATCTGGATGGGCGACCTCGTCATCAACGCCTTCAAGGTCGCAGCCGCGGGTGCCACTTATGCCTTTCAGGGGGTGCCCGATGCGGTCGGGGCTCTGGCGGTCGGTGCTGCGAATGCCGTGATCGATGCCGTCAACTGGATGATCGAGAAAGCGCTGGCCGGGATCAACGCCCTGGCCGAGGCGGCGAATGCGGCCCTAGAAGCCGTGGGCCTTGATCCCGCCCTGTCCACCTTAGACCCGGCCACCTTCCGCATCGACAGCGTGGCGAACCCCTATGCCGCGCGGGATGCCGAACGCAGGGCGGCGCTGGCCGCCCAAATCCGCGGCATCGTCTCGGGTTCGCCCCTCTCGGAATACTTCAACGATGTCCGCGATCGGGCGCTGCAAATCTCCATCACGCCCGACGATCCGGCAGAGGGCGGCGCGGGCGGCGGCGGCGGTCCTTTGCAGACGGCCGAAGAAGTGGCCGCCGCGGCGGATATTGCCGCCACCGGCTGGGCCGCCGTCAGCGAGGCGCTCTCCACCTATGCCTCCGAGGCCGCGAACTGGGGCGGCAGCGTCGGCGAGGCGATCACCTCAGCCTTTCGCGCTGGGGAAGAAGCCGTCGCCGAGTTCGTCCGGACGGGGAAGCTGGATTTCTCGAGTTTGGCGACCTCGATCATCGCCGATCTCGCGAAGATTGCCTTCCGCCGCTTCGTTTTCGGCCCCCTTGCATCGGCGCTGGGCGGGGTGCTGGGCGGAATTGGCGGAGGCTTTGGCGGCCGATCGATTTCGGCCGGGGTCTACCATTCCGGTGGTCGCGTGCCCGGGCCTTCCAGCATGATGATCCCCGCCGCCGCTTTGGCCGCCGCCCCACGTTTCCACAATGGGGGCGGCATGGGCCTCGGGTCTGACGAATATGCCGCCGTCCTTCTGCGCGGCGAACGCGTCCTGAACCGTGCCGAGACCCGCGCCTGGGAAGGCGGAGCGGGCACCACCGTCAACATCTATGCCCGCGATGCCGAGAGCTTCCGCGCCTCCCGCGCGCAAGTCGCCTCCGACATCACCCGGGCTGTGGCCTATGGCCGGAGGAGCAGCTGAATGGCGTTTCATGAGATCAGGTTTCCCGACAGCATCAGCCGGGGCGCAAAGGGCGGGCCAGAACGGCGCACCCGGATTGTTGAACTGGCTTCCGGCGATGAAGAACGCAACGCCACTTGGGCGAACTCGCGCCGCCGCTACGACGTGTCGTATGGCGTGCGCCGGGCTGACGATCTGGCGGCGGTCGTCGCCTTCTTCGAGGCCCGCAACGGCCGCCTGCACGCGTTTCGGTTCAAGGACTGGTCGGACTACAAATCCTGCCTGCCCTCGGCCGCGCCCGCGCCCACCGACCAGATCATCGGCACCGGGAATGGATCGACCACCACCTTTGCCCTGACCAAGACATATGCCTCGGGTGCGCAATCCTGGGCGCGGGCAATTTTCAAGCCAGTCGCTGGCACGGTGACGGTTTCGCTGAACGGGGCCGTGCAAGGGTCCGGCTGGTCAGTCAATACGACGAGCGGGATCATAACCTTCACTGTTCCCCCCACCACCGGCGCTGTGATCCGAGCCGGGTTCGAATTCGACGTGCCAGTGCGCTTCGACACCGACGAGCTGCCCGTCACCCTCGATATCGAACGCACCGGCTCCATCCCGTCCATTCCCCTGATCGAGGTGCGCCGATGACCCCACCCAAAGACCGCAACACCATGGGCTATGTCGCCTATGTCTCTTTGGCCTTGGCCCTTTCGGCCCAAGGCGGTGCCGCGATCTGGTGGGCCGGGATCATCAACACCCGCGTCGCCATGCTCGAACGACAACTGGACGATCTGGCGATGATCCGCCCCGAACAAATCCGCGACGTGGCCGAAGCGCTGCGCGCCATCGCCGTGATCGAAGAGCGCATGATCCGCCTCGACGAGAACATCGCTCGCATTGGCGCCGCTGTCGGCCGCCTCGAACAACAGGACCGCACCCCATGAAGACCCTGCCCGCAGGTTTCCAGGCGCATCTGGATGAAGGCAACACCACCCTCGCCTGGTGCTGGCGCCTGCAACGCCGGGATGGCGCGATGTTCGGCTTCACCGACCATGATCGGGTGCTGGCCTTCGCTGGCACCAGTTTCGAACCCGAGACAGGTTTCGCGGCCAGCGAGATCAGAAGCCTCGGTGATCTGTCGGTTGACGCCCAAGACGTCCAGGGCGCGCTGCGGTCTGATCGGATCACCGAGACCGATATCGCCGACGGGCTTTGGGACAATGCTGCGGTCGAGGTTTGGCTGGTGAACTGGCAGTCCGTCAGCCAGCGCGTGCTGATGCGCCGGGGCAGCATCGGCGAGATCAGGCGGGGCCGCCATGCCTTCACGGCCGAAGTGCGAGCGTTAGCGCATCTCTTGAACCAGCCCGTGGGCCGGACGTTCCAGTATTTCTGCGACGCGACGCTGGGTGATGCCCGCTGCGGGGTAAACCTGACCGGCCCTGCTTATCGTGGCACAGGGTCGGTCACGGCCACGATCGGAGACCGGCGGTTTACCGTGGCCGCGGGCCTGAGTGGGTTCGCAAGCGGGTGGTTCGATTTCGGGGTGGTGGAATGGACCTCTGGCGCCAATTCCTGGCGGCGGGCGGAAGTGGCGGGTCAAACGCTTGCTAGCGGCACGGCCACGATCACCCTGATGGAGGCCCCGGTGCGCCCGATCACCCCGGGCGACGCCTTCGCCATCACCGCAGGCTGCGACAAACGCCATGCCACCTGCCGCGACCGCTTTGGCAATGCGCTGAACTTCCGCGGCTTCCCTTCGATTCCCGGCGACGATCTGGTTACCCGCTACCCGAACGAAACCGACGCCAACTCGGGCGCGCCGCTGCGCCCCCTTGCCGATGGCTGAGACCCGCGCCCCGGCCGATCCTGCCCGCGTGGTGGCGATCGCGGAAAGCTGGCTTGGGACGCCCTACCTGCATCAGGCCTCCGCACGGGGTCTTGGCACTGATTGCCTCGGCCTCGCCCGTGGCATCTGGCGCGACCTGCACGTGGCGGAACCGATCGCCCCGCCGCCCTATACCCGCGATTGGGGCGAAAGCAGCGGGCGCGAAGTAATGTGGGAGGCCGCCCGGGCTTTCTTGACCGAGACCCCAATTGGTGCAGCCGAACCCGGGGCGCTGATCCTGTTCCGCATGGTGGCAAACGGTCCTGCCAAACACTGCGGCATCCTCGTGCCCGGCCCCGCACTCATCCATGCCCGGGAGGCCACGGGTGTCACGCGCGAACCCTTCACCCTGCCCTGGCGCCGCCGCGCCGTGGCGGCTTTCCTCTTTCCAGGCTGATCCCCATGGCAACCATGCTCCTCGCCGCCGCCGGTTCCGCAATCGGCAGCGCCTTCGGCGGTGCGTTTCTCGGCTTCAGCGCCGCCACCATCGGCGGCGCCATCGGGTCGTTCGCTGGTTCGGTCATCGACAGCCTGATCATCGGCTGGCTTGCGCCCGACCAGCGCATCGAGGGCGCCAAGCTTGATGACCTCCGCCTGACTTCGGCCACCGAAGGCGCCGTGATCCCGCGGCTTTACGGCACGATGCGGCTGGGCGGGAACATCATCTGGGCGACCGACTTTCGCGAAGAGCAGTTCCGCCAGACGCAAGGCGGCGGCAAAGGCGGCGGGCCGAAGGTCGTCACCGAAGGCTATCGCTACTACGCCTCCTTCGCCGTGGCGCTGTGCGAGGGCCCGATCGGCGGGGTTTGCCGCATCTGGGCCGATGGCAAACCCTTCGACGTTCCAGGCGCCGTGATCCGTGTGCACTTGGGCACGGAAAGCCAGATGCCCGACCCGTTCATCGAGGCCAAGGAAGGCGCTGGGCAGGCCCCGGGCTATCGCGGCGTTGCCTATGTCGTATTCGAGGATCTGGCGCTCGAGACTTTCGGGAACCGGCTGCCGCAGCTCTCCTTCGAGGTGATCCGGCCCTCGCCCGATCCCGCCGCGATGGAACGCCTTGTCCGCGCCGTGAACCTGATCCCCTCGGCGGGCGAGTTCGTCTATGCGACCGAGACCGTCACCCGCACCGCGGCTGCGCCAGGCCTTTGGGGGTCTTCGGGTGGCAACGGCACCTCCAACCCGGAGAACGAGAACAGCGTCGAGGGCCTGCCCGATCTTGTGGCCTCGCTGAACCGACTGGATGCCGCCCTGCCAGAATGCGAGGCGGTGTCGCTGGTGGTGTCCTGGTTCGGCACCGATCTGCGGGCAGGCAGCTGCCAGATCAAACCGGGCGTGGAATCGACCACCAAGACCACCACCCCGATGGTTTGGCAGGTGAACGGCGTGACGCGCGCCGCGGCGCACGTCGTTTCCACCGTCGCTGGCGGTCCTGCTTATGGCGGCACGCCTTCGGATTCGGCAGTGGTGCAGGCAATCCAAGAACTGAAGGCCCGGGGCAAGCGCGTCACCTTTTACCCCTTCATCCTGATGGACATCCCCGCCGCCAACACCCTTCCGAACCCCTATTCTCCGAACGGCAGCACGCCCGGCCAGCCGGTCTATCCTTGGCGCGGCCGGATCACCTGTTCCCCGGCGGCGGGCTTTACCGGGACAGTCGACAAGACGGCGGCGGCAGGGACGCAGGTTGCAGCCTTCTTCGGCTCGGCCACCCCGGGGCAGTTTGCGGTGTCAGGCACGACGGTCAGCTTCACTGGCAGCGGGAGTGATTGGGGCCTGCGCCGGATGATCCTGCACTATACCCACCTCTGCGCGGTCGCCGGGGGCGTCGATGCCTTCTTAATCGGCACCGAGATGCGCGGGCTGACGCAAATCCGATCCGGCGCCTCGACCTATCCTGCCGTCACCTCCTTCTTGCAACTGGCCGCCGATGTCAGCGCAATCCTCGGGCCGGGCACCAAGGTCAGCTATGCCGCCGACTGGTCAGAATACTTCGGCCATCAGCCCGCAGACGGCACGGGAGACGTGTTCTTCCACCTCGATCCGCTCTGGGCCTCGCCCAACATCGATTTCGTGGCGATTGACAACTACCTGCCGATCTCCGACTGGCGCGATGGCGATGATCATCTTGACGCTCTCGCGGGATGGCAGGGGCCACACCAGACCGCCTATCTGCAAGCGAACATCGAAGGCGGCGAAGGCTTCGACTGGTTCTACGCCTCCTCGGCCGACCGCCTGGCGCAAGTCCGCAACGCCATCACAGATGGCTCGGGCAAGCCTTGGGTGTTCCGCCCCAAGGACCTGCGGAACTGGTGGAGCCAACCACACGTCAACCGCCCGGGTGGCGAGGAAAGCGGCGGGCCTACGGCATGGTTGCCCGGATCAAAGCCGATCCGTTTCACCGAAGCCGGAGCCCCTTGCGTCGACCGCGGCACCAACCAGCCGAATGTCTTTGTCGACCCGAAGTCCTCGGAATCCCTGCTGCCGCATTTCTCGCGCGGCTGGCCGGATGAGTTCATTCAGCGCCGCTATGCCGAAGCCCTGATCGGCTATTGGGCGAACCCGGCCAACAACCCGGCAGCGTCCCTTTATTCAGGCCGGATGATCGAGACCGCCGAGATCGCGCTTTGGACGTGGGACGCCCGCCCCTTCCCGGCTTTCCCGGCCCGCAGCGATGTCTGGTCCGATGCCGAGAACTGGCGCCTCGGCCATTGGCTCACCGGGCGGGCCGGGGCCACGGGCCTTGCCGAACTCGTGGCCGAACTTTGCGCCCGCGCTGGGATTGCTGCAGCTGACCTCGATGTTACCGATCTGGCCGGGTCGGTGCCGGGCTTTGCGGTCAACGCGATCGAAAGCCCCCGCGCCTCGATCGAGACCCTCGCCCGGCTTTTCGGCTTCGATGCCTTCGAGGCCGAAGGCGAAATCCGGTTTCGGATGCGGGGGCAGCGGCCGGTGGCGACGATCACCCTCGACAGCCTCGTCGCTTCCAGCCGCGAGGCCGAGGATCTGGAACTGACCCGGGCGCAAGAGACCGAACTGCCCCTCGCCCTCAAATGGCGCCTGATGGCGCGCGACGAGGAATTCGCAGGCATCACGGTCGAGGCCCGGCGGATCACCGTCGACACCGCCCGCATCTCGGCCGAGCAACTGCCCATCGCCTCAACCAGTGGCGCCGCCGAACGCGGGGTCCGCCGGGCCCTCTTCGAGGCCTGGGTCGGCCGTGAGAAGGCCAGCTTCACCCTGCCACTGTCGCGCCTCGCGCTGGACCCCGCCGATGTGATCCTCCTCGATCACGACAATCGCCTGATTGAATTCGCCCTGACCTCGATCACCGATGGCGCTGGGCGGCGGGTGGAAGCGCGCCGGTCGGATCGGGCGCTTTATGATCTGGCCCCTGGCAGCGATCGGGGCGCGACTTCGGGGGCGAAGGCGGTCTATGGCCCGCCGCTTGTGGCGCTGATGAACTTGCCGCAGCTGTCGGAGGATTTCCCAGACTGGCAGCCTTATGCCGCTGCCCACGCCGCCCCGTGGTATGGCACGGCAGCGGTCTGGCGATCGGCCACGACGGACGGGTTCGCTGTCCTGACGACGATTTCGCGGCCGGGCTGGTTCGGCACCCTGGCCTTCCCCTTCTATGCGGGGCCCACCAACCGCTTCGACCGCGGCAACGAGCTTTGGGTCGATATGATCGCGGGCCAGTTCGCCAGCGTCAGCGATACGGCAGTCTTCTCCGGCACGAACTGGGTCGCGATCGAGACCGCGCCCGATCTCTGGGAGATTGTCGGCTTCGCCACGGCCAGTTTGCAATCCCCAGGGCGCTGGCGGCTGACCCGGCTTCTGCGCGGGCTTCTGGGCAGCGAGGACGCAATCGCCAACCCTGCCGCGGCCGGGGCGCGGGTCGTTGTGCTGGACGGCGGGGTCAAACCCCTGCCGATCGGCAGCGCGGACTTTGGCGCGGTCTGGAACTGGCGGATCGGGGCCTCGAGCAAACCGGCGGGCGATCCGGCGAACCTTGCCCTCTCCTTCGCGCCATCGGCCCGTGGCCTGCGCCCCTGGCGGCCGTGTCATGCCCGGCGGGTCACCCTGCCCGGCGGCGATATCGCCCTCAGCTGGACCCGCCGCACCCGGGCCTTTGCAGGCGACAACTGGGCCCTGACGGAGGTGCCACTCGGCGAGGCGGCCGAGGGTTACGAGATCGATATCCTGAATGGAGCGGTTGTCGTTCGAACCGCCTCGGGTCTTGCCACCCCCGCCTTCACCTACACCGCCGCCATGCAAACCGCCGATTTCGGTGCCCCGGTCACCGGACCTCTCGCGCTTCGCATCGCGCAGACCGGCGCGCTGGGCCGGGGCGCCGGTCTCGAAATCACGCTTTGATCTGGAGGCCCCTATGGCTGATACCCCGAACATCCGCCTCACGTTCCTCGAGGCGAACCAGGCGCAGAAGCACATCACCGTCAACGAGGCCTTCCGTGCCCTCGATGCCCTTGTGCAGCCTTCCGTGGAAAGCACGGGTCTGAACAGCCCGCCCGGATCGCCGGTCGATGGTGCACGCTATGTCGTCGGCCCCAGCCCTACGGCTGCCTGGGCTGGCCAGGCCTTCGCGATTGCCGCCTGGCAGGACGGAGCCTGGGCCTTCTATCCGCCCGCGGAAGGCTGGTCGGTCTGGGATCGAGCGACCGATGCCGCCCTGACCTTTCTCGGCGGGAGCTGGGTGCGTCAGGCTGGGTTGCCTTTCCCAGACAATCTCTTTCGCCTCGCGGACGATGCCGATCCGACCAAGCTCGCGGCCTTCGATCTCTCGGGCCTGTCGGCGGGCACGACCCGCACGTTCAGCCTGCCGAACCTGTCGGCCACGCTGGCCCATCTTGGCAACGCCGCCCAGACCTTCACAGGCGCTACGACCTTCTCGAACGCCTCGGTGACGATAGGCACGGCCATAACCACTGCAACCTATGGCTTCGGCACTGGCGGCACGACGACCGCGGTCACGAAGACCATAAACCTCGGCACCGGCGGCGCAGCAGGATCGACGACGGTGATCAACCTCGGCTCGACCACTGCCGGGGCGCTGGGAAGCACGATCATCAACACACCCACGGTGACCTTTGCGGCCAGCGTCACCGCGATCGGCGCGGCCGCGGCGAACATCACAGCGCTGGGCTTGGGCCTCGGCGGTGCCTCGCCCGATGCGTCGAACCGGCTGAGCGTCAATGCCGCCGCCACGCTTCTGAACAATGCAGGCGGATCGCATGAGGCCACGATCAACAAGGCGGCGGCGGGGAATGATGCAAGCCTTGCCTTGAAGACCGGCTTCTCGGCACGGGCCCTGTTTGGGCTGCTCGGGTCTGACGACGTGACGCTGAAGGTGTCGCCGAACGGCTCGGCCTTCTTCGATGCCTTCGTGATCGATCGCTCCAGTGGCCGGGCCGAGTTCCCGGCACCGATCGTGATCCCGGGCCTCTCTGCCGTGCCCGCATCGCCCCCGGCGGGCAAGCTTGCGCTATATGGCCGTCAGCGGGCAGGCGCGCCTTGGCTGGAAGTCGTTCGGCCATCGGGGCGCGACTTCCCTTTGCAGCCGCATATGGGTCTGAACCGGATCGGGGCCTGGGCGCCGGTTTCGGCCACGACCATCGCCGCCCAAGGCATCGCCTTGACCAGCGTCGGCACCATCAGCCACCCCGCCCTGGCGGCGGGATCGCTGCTTTCGAGTTCTCGGCGCTGGCGCGTGACCTCGGCTGCCGTGGTGGATTCCGTCTGCGATCAGCGCTCGGCCGTTACAGCCTGTTGGCGGGGCAATGCCGCAGGCCTCGGTGGCTTCACCCTCGTCGCCCGCATCAGCCTGACCACCTTGCAAGCCACCGGGATGGGCTTCTTCGGGCTGTTGTCCTCGGTCGCGGCCTTGGCGGTCACAACGACAACTTCGGCGCTTGTCGAGGCGATCGGGATCGGTTTCCAGCGCGGCACCCACACGAACTGGCAACTTGTCACCAATGACGCGACCGGCGCGCCGACCCTTGTGGATCTCGGTGCCGGGTTCCCGGTCGCCACAGCCGGGCTGATCACGCTGACGATCTGGTGCCCGGCGGCGGGCACGTCGATCTGGCTGCGCGCCGTCAACGAGCTGACCGGCGCCATCTTCGAACAGGAAGTCACGACCGACCTGCCTCAGGCGGCAACCTTCCTCGCTCCGCGCCTCTTCCTGAACAACGGCGCCACCGCCGCGGCCGTCGCGTTCGATTGCACCGGCCTCTACCTCGAGACCGACTTCTGATCCTGAAAGGAGCCCTTATGTCGCCGACCGCCTCATCCGCCTATGTCGCCGAACTGCGCCAGCAGATCGCGATCCTCTCCGAACGTTGCGCCCTTCTCGCCGCCGAACTGGCCGCCGCCCGGGAGGTGCACAGCCCGCCGCCGGACCAACCCGCTGCCGGTTGAACCCCGCCCAGACCGCCCTGCGCCCCGCCCTTCCGGCGGGGTTTTTCTTTGCCTGAAAGGACCACACTCATGAACGAACAGATCGACGCGCTGAAGGCGCTCCAAATGGCACTGGCGCGCCTTGGCTATTACACCGGCGCGATCGACGGGCTCTTCGGCCCCCGCACTGACGCCGCCTTGAAGGCCGTCGCCGCCGAACATGGCGCGATCCGCAACCTGAAACCGTTGGACGCGGTGCCAGCCGGGCCGATGATTTTCCAGGGCAGCGCCCGCTATCCCGTAGACGAAATCGTCATCCACTGCGCCGTCACCCATCCGGAGTGGATGCGTGGCCAGCCCCTGACCGCCAAGCGCAAGGAGATCGACCGCTGGCACCGCGAGGAGCGGGGCTGGCGCAAGATCGGCTACCACCATCTGATCGTTCGCGACGGAGCGATCCTGCCCGGCCGTGCCGAGACCGAAATTGGCGCCGGGGTCGAAGGCCATAATCGCGGTGTGATCCACATCTGCCTGATCGGCGGAGCGGGATCATCCGCCACCGATCCTTTCGAGGGGCACTTCACCACCGCCCAGGATCGCGCCCTGCGCGGTCTGATCGACGCCATCCGCGCCGAGACCGCCATCACCCACATCACGGGTCATAACAACCACGCCGCCAAAGCCTGCCCGGGCTTCGTCGTGCGCAGCTGGATTAATCGGGCCTGAGACCCACCAAAGGAGACACCATCATGAACCTGATCAACCAACTCAGCCTTCGCCCCACCCGCAAGATGGCAGCCGTCGGCTGGACGAGCCTTCTCGGCCCGATCGTGGCCGCGATCATCGCGCCCTGGCTGCCGGGGCTGTCCGAGGCCTGCGGTGGAGAGGTCGGCGCTTCGCTCGTCGCCGGAGGGCTCGCGCTGGCCCAGGGGGCGGTGAACTTCGTGGCAGGGTATGCCGTGAAAGAAAGGGAGTGAGGCCCGAACCGCACCGCGATTTCGTAGATGAGTATGCGGCGCGCGATACAGCCAATCCTCTTGAATGGCACACGCAGCCAGAAGATGGGCCTTGCCCCGTTTAGGTCCCCCGTCCATGGGCAGCAAACACAGCTCTCGTGGACGGTATGCCATACACCAGCATCTGAATTTCAGAGCTTTTGCCCTTCAGGCTGCGCCGCACGAATTCCTGATAATCGAGGATATGGGTGGCGACATGATCGTCCAGCTGCTGGAACGGCTGTAAATCGGTGCAAAACGCAAACGCCTTTTGCCATCCATAGAGTCGCCGACCAATAGCGTCCAGAGTAGCGCTTTGGGATAACTTTATATCGAGGCCTCCGCCCTTACGAATTGCTTCACGAATGGCTGCCTTCGAGTTGGAAAGGGCCTCTGTGACGCTGTTTCGCATGTTCTGCACCGATTGCTTGCTCGGCACGCACCGGTTTGGCTGGATCGTGCAACCAAGAAAGGTGATCGAGTTGGCGCACTCCCCACGATCTGCTTTTCCCGAACCATCCGAAGCCTTGTACAGTCCAAAACCAAAGCCGGTCAGCGTTTTTTCAGTACAACTGATTGCGGCTTCTAGGTCCGCTGCGTTTGGGGATACCATTAGTATGTCGTCGATGTAGCGGATCGCGGTCACACCCAGATCGTTTAAAGCATGATCCATGTCGTAAAGGAGCACGTTTCCGGCGAATGCCGAAAGTGACGACCCTTGAGCAACACCGATCCCGCCCTTCGGGAACAGTTGGGTGTAGCCCTCGAGCTCTTCAGGATTGGCAAGGTGAACTTCCAGTG
>JAAFHX010000077.1 GCA_013297695.1 Rhodobacterales bacterium
TGCCGTCACCACTGCCGAGTGGCTTGCGACCGGCACCGGCACCGGCGCGCTGATGGCGATGACGGCCTCGACCTCGGCCTATGGCATGCTGTGGAGTGCCACGGTTCTGCTGTCGGTCATCGCGAGCCTGGGCTACCTTGCGGTCGGTGCGGTCGAACGGGCGGTTCTGCACCGCTTTGCCGCCGAACAGCTTGCCGGGTGACCCCAGATGCGTGCCGCAGCCTTTGCCATTCCCGGCGATATCGAGACCAAGACCGGCGGCTATATCTATGAACGCATGCTGCTGCACGCGCTGCGCGATCAGGGGCGCAGGGTCGATCACCTGATCCTGCCCGCCAGCTTTCCCGACCCCTCGCCCGCCGAAATGGCCGAGGCGATCGCCGTGATGGCTGCCGTCCCGCCCGACCGACCGATCATCATCGACGGTCTGGTGTTCGGCGCGGTCAAGACCGAAGGGCTCGCCACCCTCCGCGCGCCGATTGTGGCGATGATCCACCATCCGCTGGCGCTGGAAACCGGGCTGTCCCCGGCCCGTGCCGCCCTGCTGCACCGGCGCGAGGCGGCGAACCTGTCGCTTGCTGCCCATGTGGTCGTCCCGTCGCCCCATACCGCGCATATTCTTGCGGACCAATATGCGGTCGATCCTGCCCGCATTTCGGTGGCACCGCCCGGTTTTGCCGCCCCCGATCCCGTGCGCACCCCGGCCACCCCGCCGCTGATCCTGTCGGTGGGCATCCTGGCCCCGCGCAAGGGGCATGACATCCTGCTGGCCGCCCTTGCCCGGCTGACCGATCTGGACTGGCAGGCGGCCATTGTCGGTGCCCCGCATTTCCCCGACACGGCGGCGGAACTGCGGGCACAGTGCACCCGGCTCGGGCTGGACGGACGGGTGCGCCTTGCCGGTCTGATCGACGAGGGCGATCTGCGCACCCTGTACCGCAGCGCCACCGTATTTGCGCTGGCAACCCGCTATGAAGGCTACGGCATCGTCCTGGGCGAGGCGCTGCTGCACGGCCTGCCCGTCGTGTCGTGCAGGGTCGGTGCCGTGCCGCAGACCCTGCCCGCCGATGCGGGTCTGCTGGTGCCGCCCGACGAACCCGCAGCCTTTGCCGACGCGCTGCGCAGCCTGCTGACCGACCCCGCCGAGCGCCGCCGCCGCGCCGCCGCCTCGGAACGCGCGGGCCACACCCTGCCGACCTGGGCCGAGACCGCGCAGGTCATGGGCGCGGCGCTGGATCGCGCCTGACGGCTGTTCCGACCGACCCCTGCCGCCCTCCGCGGCGTTTCCATCCGGGCCGTGCCGACTTCCGCCGTCGGGGCCGACCGCGGCACCGGGCACCTGGCGGCGGACCGCCACGAGATCACGCAGGCTGCACGCGCGCCCGACACCTGCAGGTCATGCCACCTGATCCGTCCAGACCTCGAACTTCATCAGCGTGTGCGGACCAAACGAGTGGATCAGCGGCACATCTGCCGCGTCCCGGCCATGGGCCACCACGATCCGGCCGATCCGGGGCTTGTTGTTGCGCGGGTCGAAGGTGTGCCAGGCACCGTCCAGAAACACCTGCATCCAGGCGGCGAAATCCATGGGGCCGGTGACCGGAACGCCGATGTCCCCGAGATATCCGTTCACATAGCGGGTGGGGATGTTCATGCAGCGGCAGAAGGCTACGGCCAGATGCGCGAAGTCGCGGCAGACGCCGGTCTGCTCTTGCCACGCGTCATATGCGGTGCGGGTGGACCGCGCGTTCATGTAGTTGAACCGGATGTGGTTGTGCACATGGTCGCAGATCGCCTGCACGCGGGGCCAGCCGGGGGGCGTCCGGCCGAACAGGTCCCACGCGATCTGGCTCAGCCTGTCGGTCTCGCAATAGCGGCTGCCAAGCAGGTAGATCAGCGTGTCATCCGGCAGGTCGGCAAGCGGCGTCTCCTGCAGGCCGGGCAGAACCGGATCGGGCGCATCGCTGCTTTCGATCGTGCAGTCCGACCGGATCCGGAACTGACCCGCAGGGGCGGTAAAGCGGCGGCAGGTGTTGCCGAACAGGTCGCGATAGACCGAGGTGGCCACCTGCGGGACGGTGACGACCGCCGCCTGCACCCTCAGGTCATCGCGCCGTTCGTCGCGTGGCGACATCATCGCGATCATCGGGGTGGCCTGGGGGCAATGGACGGTGATGTCATAGCCGAATCGGATCAGCATGGGGCCTCTTTCCGGGCTGGCGTGCCATGAGGGGGCACGGGTTGGGGCCATGGCCCGCAAGAATGTCTGCATCCACAACGCCGCAACGGCGGAATGGCTCCGTTTCCCCCGGTTTTCTGCGCAGGCGAAAGAAAAACCGGCGCAATGCCTGTGGCGCGGGCAAACGCGGGGCGGAAAATGAAAAACCCCCGGGCAGAGGCCTGGGGGTTGATCGGGTGGCGGGTCGCCCCGCCGCAGGGTTCGGATGTCGGCTCAGACGCCGCCTTCGCGGAGAGCTTTCTTCCGCGCCAGCTTGCGTGCCCGGCGGACGGCTTCGGCTTTCTCGCGCGCTTTCTTGACGGAGGGTTTCTCGAAATGCTGCTTGAGCTTCATTTCCCGAAACACGCCCTCGCGCTGGAGCTTTTTCTTCAGGGCCCGGAGGGCCTGATCGACGTTGTTGTCGCGAACGCTGACCTGCATGTGGTTGTCACCACCTTCCTAAGTTAGAGTTGCACGAGACTGTGCAGGCCGGGGCGCTATAACAAGCTGTCACAGGCATGTCCACAACACAAAGGGGCCGCGATGGAAACGGGTGATGACGGGATGATGGCCACGCGCGAGGCGCTGCTGGAGGCGGCGCTGCTGCACGTGCCGTTCGACGGCTGGTCCGAGGCGACCTTTCGCGCGGCCATCGTCGATGCGGGCGTGGCCACCGGGCTGGCGCGCGCGCTGTTCCCGCGCGGCGCGGTCGATCTGGCGCTGGCCTACCACGCGCGCGGCGATGCCGCGATGCTGGCCCGGCTGGAAGCCACCGACCTGTCCGCCCTGCGGTTCCGCGAGCGGGTGGCCGCCGCCGTGCGCTTCCGGCTGGAGGCCGCGACCGACAAGGAGGCCGTGCGGCGCGGCACCACGCTGTTCGCCCTGCCGATGCATGCCGCCGACGGGGCCCGCGCGATCTGGGGCACGGCGGATGCGATCTGGACGGCGCTTGGCGATACCTCGACCGACCTGAACTGGTACACCAAGCGCGCGACCCTGTCGGGGGTCTATGGCGCGACGGTCCTGTTCTGGCTGGGCGACGACAGCCCCGGCCATCAGGCGACCTGGGATTTCCTGGATCGGCGGATCGAGGACGTGATGCAGTTCGAAAAGGTGAAATCCGCCGTGCTGGAGAACCCGCTGGCCAAGGCCGTGCTGGCGGGGCCGAAGAAACTGATGGAAAAGATCAGGATGCCGGTGCAGCCCGACGATATGCCGGGCCGGTTCCGGTCCTGAGAAGGAAGACCAGATGACCCTGCCCCATACCATGCGCGCCGTCGAGATCACCGAGCCCGGCGGACCCGAGGTGTTGCGCCCCGTGACTTTGCCGGTGCCGGTGCCCGGCCATGGCCAGATCGTGATCCGCGTGGCCTTTGCGGGCGTGAACCGCCCCGACGCGCTGCAACGCGCCGGGGCCTATGCCCCGCCCGCCAATGCCTCGCCCTTGCCGGGGCTCGAGGTGTCGGGGCACGTCGCCGCCGTGGGGCCGGGGGTGGCGCGCTGGCAGGTGGGCGATGCGGTCTGCGCGCTGACGCCGGGCGGCGGCTATGCCGAGCATGTGGCGACGAACGCCGCGCATGCCCTGCCGATTCCCGCAGGTCTGGGCCTGCGCGAGGCTGCCTGCCTGCCAGAAACCTGTTTCACCGTCTGGTCGAACATGGTGCTGCGCGGCGGGCTGACGGGGGGTGAGCGGTTTCTGGTGCATGGCGGGTCGTCGGGCATCGGCACCACAGCAATCCAGATCGCCCGCGCCCTTGGCGCGCGGGTCTTCGCCACCGCCGGGTCCGACGAGAAATGCGCGGCCTGCATCGGCCTTGGGGCAGAGCGGGCGATCAACTACCGGACCGAGGACTTCGTTTCGATCCTGAAAGCCGAGGGCGGGGCCAACCTGATTCTCGACATGGTGGGCGGTGCCTACCTGCCCCGCAACGTCAAGGCGCTGGCCGATGACGGGCGGCTGGTGCAGATCGCCTTCCTGCAGGGCCCGAAGGTGGAGCTGAACTTCGCCGAGGTAATGATGCGGCGGTTGAGCATCACCGGTTCTACGCTCCGCCCGCAATCCGACCTCGCAAAGGCCCGCTATGCTGAACAGCTTGAGGCAAAGGTCTGGCCGATGGTCACCAGCGGCGCGCTGCGCGTGGTGATCGACAGCGAATACCCGCTGGACGAGGCGGCGGCGGCCCATGCCCGGATGGAAAGCTCAGGCCATATCGGGAAGATCGTGCTGCGGGTGGGGTGACAGGACTACCTCACCGGCCCCATCACCGCATCCTGCAACCGGCAGTCCTGCACCACGTCCGCGCCGCAGGTGCGGAATTGCAGGTCCCTTGTCAGGCAGAGGCGCGCCTCTTGGATCAGGCCGTCTTCGCAGGTGATGGTGATCTGGTCGGGTTTCAGGCCGGGGTTGGACTCGAGGAAGGCGTCCTGCACCACGCTGGCAGGCAGGGTGACCTCGCGGTCAAGCCGCTGGAATACCGGGGGGATGGTGACCGAGGCATAGGCGCGACGGGACAGGGCGAAGTAGTCCTGCGCGGACAGGCCCGCGCAGCGGCCGTGTTTCTTCCACTGGTGCCAGGCGAGCCCCCCGGACCCCATCACATCCGTCATCGCGGCAGTTTCGGCGCGGGACGGGTCGCGGGCGGGGGTGCGGCAGTAGCTGGGATACCCCGTCTCGTCCTGCGGCCAGAGGCCGTGCAGGGTGAAGCTGTAGGCGTGGCGCGGGTGGCACTGGTCGTCGCCCTGCGCGTCGCCCGCCCTCGCGCACCAGTTGGGCGACCAGGTCAGCGCCAGCACATAGTAGTCGAAATCGCCCGCCCGTTCGCCCTCGGCCCCGGCCGGGCTGGCCAGCGCGGCCAAGCAGAAGGCCAGAATCCCGGCGGCACGCATTTTCCCTTTTCTCCCCCGGGCACAGCGACTATACGCAGTGCCAATTCCCGAAAACGAGGAGTGGCGGCTACGGTCGCAGCCGTTTTCCCGGCCCGGGAGAGATTTGTAAAGGAGTGTTCCCGATGAACAAGCCGCTCATGGCCAAGGCCACCGCCGTCTGGCTGGTCGACAACACGACGCTTTCGTTCCGGCAGGTGGCCGATTTCTGCGGCATGCACGAGCTTGAGGTGCAGGGCATCGCCGACGGCGATGTGGCCGCCGGGGTCAAGGGGTTCGATCCCGTGGCCAACAACCAGCTTGAGCAGATCGAGATCGAGCGGGGGCAGGCCGACCCGTCCTACCGGCTGCGGCTGAAGTTCAACGCCGCCGCCGTGGGCGAGGAAAAGCGGCGCGGGCCGCGCTATACGCCGCTGTCGAAGCGGCAGGACCGTCCGGCGGCGATCTACTGGCTGGTCAAGTTCCACCCCGAGCTTTCGGATGGCCAGATCGGCAAGCTGGTGGGCACGACCAAGCCCACGATCCAGTCGATCCGCGACCGCAGCCACTGGAACATCGGCAACATCACCCCGGTCGATCCCGTGGCGCTTGGCCTGTGCCGCCAGACCGAACTGGATGCCGCCGTGCAGCAGGCGGTCAAGAAAAAGGCCGCCGACGGTGCGGTGATGACCGATGACGAACGGCGCAAGCTGGTCAGCACCGAACAGTCGCTGAGCATGGCGACCGAGCCGAAGATACCCGCCGGTCTGGCGGGTCTGGAAGCCTTCACGCCGGAACGCGAGGAATCGCCCGCCGATTTCAGCGATGCCGACAGCTTCTTCAATCTGCCCGACCAGGACGGGGATGACGACGAGGACGACGACGCGCGCTAGCAAAGGGGGCGGTGCAGGGCCGGGCTGCGGCCCTGCGCGCCGCTCAGGGGGTGCCGGCGGCAACCACGAGGCCGGCAGGTCCGGTGGCGGCCTTGCCCGCCTGCTGGGACAGGACCTTGAACCGCGCGGGTTCCATGCGGGTTCCGGCGGTCTGGATCGGGCCGTTCATCGCAGTTGCCAGCACGATCACGACCAGCCCGGCCATGATGGCCAGCACCGAAAAGGTCAGCATCCGGGGCGCTTTCGTCTTGGGCAGGTTTTGGGCGGACCAGACCGGGCGGTCCGTCCGCGGGGGCGATTCGTGGGGTGTCATCCGAGTATCTCCTGTCCTGATGACCGGGTATCGCGCAGGCAGCCGTGCCTGCACAGTCACCCGGGTAACAGATGATGTGCAGTCCAGCGTGATCGCGCCGTTATTCCGGGCAGAAAGGAAGCGATCAGACCCTGCGCCGCGCCCGCAGCGCGGTGCCGATGGTGCCGTCGTCCAGATAGTCCAGTTCACCCCCGATCGGCACGCCCTGCGCCAGCGAGGTGACGGCAACCCCCGTCGCCGCCAGGGCATCCGCGAGGTAATGGCCGGTTGTCGCCCCGTCGACCGTGGCATTCAGCGCCAGGATGACCTCGGTCACGCCTTCTGCCTGTACCCGCGCCACCAGCGCGGGGATGCGCAGCGTGTCCGGCCCCACGGCATCCAGCGCCGACAAGGTGCCGCCCAGCACATGATACCGGCCCTTGAACGCATGGCCGCGTTCCATCGCCCAAAGGTCGGCCAGACCTTCCACCACGCAGATCTCGCCTGTGGCCCGGCGCGGGTCGGCGCAGATCGCGCAGGGGTCGGTGGTGCCGATGTTGCCGCAGACCGAACAGTCGCGCGCGGTCAGCACCACCTGCGCCAGCGACCGGGCCAGCGGTGCCATCACCGCCTCGCGCTTGCGCAGCAGGTGCAGCACCGCGCGCCGGGCCGACCGCGGGCCAAGGCCGGGCAGCCGGGCCATCAGGTCGATCAGCCGGTCGATCTCGGGCGGGGTATCGGGCATGGCCTCAGAACGGCAGCTTCATGCCGGCAGGCAGGCCCAGGCTTTCCGACATCCGCGCCATCTCGGTGGCGGAAACCTCTGCCGCGCGGGCCTGCGCATCCTTGATCGCGGCCAGGATCAGGTCTTCGGCCACCTCTTTTTCCGACGGCACGAAGATAGACGGGTCGATGGTGATGCCCGTCAATTCGCCCTTGGCGGTGGCGGTCACGCGCACCAGGCCGGTGCCGGATTCGCCGGTGACGATGCGGCTGGCAAGCGCCTCCTGCAGGTCGGCAAGCTTTGTCTGCATCTCTTGCGCGGTCTTCATCATCCTGGCCATGTCGCCAAGATTTCCAAGGCCTTTCAGCATGGTCTGTCCTTTCAGCTATCCTCGAAGGGGTCCCATTCCTCCTCGCCCTCGGGCAAGGGGTCTTCGACCGGAGAGAGGGTCGTGGCAACCGGGGTCCGGATTTCGGCGATCCGCGCGCCCGGAAAGGCGGCAAGCACCGCCTGCACCAGCGGGTTGTGCAGGGCCTCGGCCTCGGCGGCGCGGCGGCTCTGGTCGCGGACCTCGGCGATGCTGGCCGCACCGCCCTGTGCCGTGACCGACACGCCCCACCGCGCGCCGGTCCACGACTGCAACCGCTGCGACAGGCGTGCGGCCAGATCGGGGGCAGCGCCCGGACCGGGTTCGAACTCGATCCGCCCCGGAGCATAGCGGACCAGCCGCAGATCGGTTTCGACCTCGACCAGCAGCCGCATGTCACGCCGGGCGCGGATCAGGTCAACCACCTGCGCAAAGGTGGCGGGAAGGTCGATATCCGGCTCCTGCGCCGGAGCGGCAGCGGCACGGGGGGCTGCACCGCCAGACTGCGGGGCCACCATGCGGGGGCCGGAGGTCGGCGGGCGCGGCGCTGTCGCGGGCGGGGCGGCTGCGGACGGTGGCTGCGACTGCAAGCGGCGGATCAGCGTTTCGGGGTCGGGCAGGTCGGCCACATGGGTCAGCCGGATGACCGCCATTTCGGCGGCCATCATGGCGTTGGGGGCCAGCGCCACCTCTTCCAGCGCCTTGAGCAGCATCTGCCAGGTCCGCGACAATGCCCGCATCGGCAGGCGCTGCGCCATGTCGCGGCCCCGTTCGCGTTCGTCCGGCGGCACGGTGGGGTCCTCGGCCGCCTCGGGCGTGATCCTGACGACCGAAAGCCAATGCGTGATCTCGGCCAGATCGCGCAGCACGGCCATGGGGTCGGCCCCGTCGGCATATTGCCCCGACAGTTCGGCCAGCGCGCCGCCCGCATCGCCCCGCATCACCAGATCGAACAGATCCAGAACGCGGCCCCGGTCGGCCAGCCCCAGCATGGCACGCACCTGCGCTGCACTCGTCTCGCCCGCGCCCTGCGCGATCGCCTGGTCCAGCAGCGACAGCGCATCGCGCACCGACCCTTCGGAGGCGCGGGTGATCAGCGCCAGCGCGTCCTGCGCCACGGCCGCCCCTTCCTGCGCCAGGATGGCCGACAGATGCGCCATCATCACCTCGGGTTCGATCCGGCGCAGGTCATAGCGCTGGCAGCGCGACAGGATGGTGACCGGCACCTTGCGAATCTCGGTGGTGGCGAAGATGAACTTCACATGCGCCGGCGGTTCTTCCAGCGTCTTCAGCAGCGCGTTGAACGATCCGGACGAGAGCATGTGCACCTCGTCGAAGATGATGACCTTGTAGCGCGCCTCGACCGGGCGGTAGGGCAGCGAGGCGAGGATGTCGCGCATCTTCTCGACCTGCGTGTTCGAGGCCGCGTCATATTCCATCACATCGACATGCCGCCCCTCGGCGATGGCGACGCAGGGGCCGCAGGTGCCGCAGGGTTCGATGGTGGGCCCGTTCGCCCCGGCCGGTCCGATGCAGTTCAGCCCCTTGGCGATGATCCGCGCGGTGGTGGTCTTGCCCACCCCCCGCACGCCGGTCATCACGAAGGCATGCGCGATGCGGTTCGCCGCAAAGGCATTGCGCAGGGTGCGCACCATCGCCTCTTGCCCGATCAGGTCGGCAAAGGTCTGGGGGCGGTACTTGCGGGCCAGAACCTGATAGGCGGGGGTTTCGGACATGTGCGCTCCGGTGTCCCGAAGCAGTCTAGACCGGGGGGGCGGGGAAGGACAACCGCAGAGGGGGCGGGCAAGAGTTTTCCAGAAAACTCTTGTCAAAAATCTTTCAAGATTTTTGGTTCCGCCACACCCGGCACGGTCGCTACTCGACCTGCGGCGCAGGGGTCGGGCTGCGCGACAGAAGCGTGACGGCGAGCCCCGCGAGAAGAATCGCCGCCATCCCGCCCAGGGCGATGCTGTCCGGAACATGGCCGAAGATCAGCCAGCCCAGAAGGGCCGCCCAGACCAGATGCAGGTAGTTGATCGGCGCAAGCGTCGGGGCGCCGGCATGGCGGTAGGCATTGGTGAACAGGATATGGCCGCCGGTTGCCAGCACGCCCAGGATGCCCATCCAGAGGAAATCGACCGGCGCAGGGTCTGCAGCCGACAGGGTCATCAGGGCAAAGGGCAGGAACACGATCCAGCCCGTCAGCATCGTGTGGAACATCAGCGCCGCGGTGGTCTCGCTGCGCGACAGGATTCGGGTCAGCAGGTGATATCCCGTGCCGAACAGCACGTTCGCCAGCGCAAAGGCAACGCCGGTCGGGTCCAGACCGCCGCCCGGGCGCATGATCGCAAGCACCCCCGCAAAGCTGACCGATGCGCCGATCCACGCGACAAGGCCGACCTTTTCGCCCAGCAGCGGACCGGCCAGCAGCAGCACGACGAAGGGGGCCAGATAGACGATCGACACGGTTTCGCCCACGGGCAGCGTGCGCAAGGCCAGTCCCATCGTCAGCGAGGCGGCGGCAAGGCACAGGCTGCGCAGCAGCACGAGGCCGGTGCGCCGGGTGCGCCACAGGGCACGGCCGTTCTGCGGGCCAAAGGCCGCGATGACCAGAAGCCAGCTTGCCAGATACCGCACCGCAACCACCAGCGGCACCGGAAAGGCCATGGTCAGCCGCTTCGTCACCGTATCGGCCAGAGCGAACAGAAAGACCGCAGCGGCGACCAGCAGGATGCCGCGCAAGGCGCCGGAGGGTGCAGTCCGTGGCAAGATCGTCAGGGTGCCCCTGTCGCTGATTTCCGAAGGGCAAGGGCCGGGCACGTCGCGGCGATCCCGAACGGGTGAGAGGCTGACAACGACCCAAGTGGGGCTCGTTACGGCTGCTTCCTTCCGGACCTGACCGGGTTGGCGAGGCACCTGCCCGCGCCAACCTCTCGACCGGGGATATAGGCCCGGACGCGCCGCCATGCAAGTCATCCCGAACGGTCGGGGCATGGCCGTATCGCGCCGCGCGCGGCCCCGTGCTAGCCTTGCCGCAGACCCCTGCAAGGAGCCGCCATGACCGCCCGCCTGACCCGCACCCCCTGGCCCGACACCGGCATGCCCGAGGTGCCCGCCGAGCCCGATCTGGCCGCCCGCCGCGCCCGGCTTGCCGCCCTGCGTACCGCCATGGCCGCGCGGCGGCTGGAGGCGCTGGTGGTGTATGGCGACCGCGAACATGCGGCCAATCTGGAATGGGTGACCGGGTTCGATCCGCGCTTTGAAGAGGCGCTGCTGGTGGTGACGCCCGACCGGGCGTTGCTGGTCGCGGGGAACGAATGCCTGCCCTATACCGGCATCTCGCCGCTGGTGGCGGCGGGGGATGTGGCGGTGGCGCATTGCGCGTCGCTGTCGCTGATCTCGCAGCCGCGCGGCGGCCGGCGGATTGCCGACATCCTGGCCGACATCACTCCGAAGGGCGGGCTGGTCGGGGCAGCGGGCTGGAAATATTTCGGCCCGGACGAGATGGACCTGCCAGAGACGGCGCTGGACCTGCCCGCCTTTCTGGCCGACCCGCTGCGGGCCCTGGCGGGGCGGGTGGTGAACGCGACCGACCTGTTCATGCACCCGCACCACGGGCTGCGCTGTACCGTTGATGCCGACGAGATCGCGCGGCTGGAGTTTGCCAACCAGATGGCGGCGCGTGCGCTGACGCGCCTGATGTTCGCCCTGCGCGAGGGCGAGACCGATTTCGCGGCCTTTCAGTCGGCCCATGTCGGCGGGCTTCCCCTTGGCTGCCACGCGACCTTTGCCACCGGCGACCGTGCCACGCAGGGGCTCAGCGGGCCGACGGGCCAGGTGCTGCGCCGGGGCAGCCCGATTGCGTTCAACATCAGCCACTGGCGGTCGAACATCTGCCGGGCGGGCTGGCTGGCGCGCGGGTCCGACGACCTGCCCGAAGACGCGCACGACTATTTGGGCCGCTTTGCCGGGCCCTATGTGGCCGCGCTGTCGGTCTGGATGCAGATGATGCAGCCCGGCGTGCCGGGCGGGGCCGTCTGGGCGCGGATGCAGGCGCTGCTGCCGCACCATCTGTTCGGGATCGACCTGAACCCCGGCCATCTGATCGGGCTGGACGAATGGGTGTCCTCGCCGATCTTCGAAGGGTCCGACCTGCCCCTGCGGTCGGGCATGGCGATGCAGTGCGACGTGATCCCGGCCCATCCGGTCTATGGCTCGACCCGGATGGAAGACGGCTATGTGATCGCCGACGCAGGGTTGCGCGGCGACCTCGCGGCCCGGTTCCCCGATGTGGCCGCGCGCTGCGCAGCACGCGCCGCCTTCATGCGCGAGGTGATCGGGCTGGACGTGCCCGACTGCCTGCTGCCCCTGGCCGATACCTGCGGCATCGTCGCGCCCTGGTTTCTGGACCCCGGTCTGGTCATCACCCTGGAATGAGGCCGATGCCACGCGCGCCAGACAGCAGGTCGGGCGCGACCAGATCGGCATGGCGGCCGGTCGCGGGCAACAGGTCGGGCACCTGCACCACGGTCATCCCGGCGGCCCGGGCCGAAGCGGCCCCGGTCTCGCTGTCCTCAAAGGCCACACATCGGGCGGGCGGCACGCCCAGCCGGGCCGCTGCCAGCAGATAGGGGTCGGGTGCGGGCTTGGCGCGCGCCACATCCTCCAGCACGATCACATGGGCGAACTGCGCGGCAAGGCCGCTGCGCGCCAGTTTCTTTTCCGCCTGCCGCCGGTTCGACGAGGTGGCAATGGCCCGGGGATGCGCGAGCATCGCCAGAAGCTCGGGCACCCCGGATTTCAGCGGCAACCCGTCGGTCATGAGCCGGTCAAGTACGGCAACCCAGTCGGCATCGAAGGCCTGCAGGTCCATGTCGGGAAAAGCCGCCCGGATCAGGCCTGCCCCGGTCACATCGTCCTTGCCGACCAGCCCGTGCAGAAACGCCGGGTCCACCGCCATGCCCTGTCGGGCAAAGGCCTCGATCCCGGCGGCATGGGTCAGCCGCTCGGTATCCACCAGCGTTCCGTCAAGGTCGAAGATCACGGCGTCGAACATGGCTTTCCCCGGCAGACCTGCCGCATGTAGCCCGCGCCGCGCCGGGACGGAAGGGTCAGAGCCGCAGGCGAAAGCGGGCAAACCCGTCCGGCCCCGGCCCCGCGGGTTCGATGTCGATCCCTGCGGAATCGTCCGGCAGCAGACGGGCGCGCGGCGCGGTATCGAACAGCACGCTGGTTCCGGGCAGCGGATGAAACCGCCAGGCCGCCGTGGTATCGGGGCGAAGCCCGCCCCGCGCCAGAATGTAGTCCCGCAGGACATCGGCCGTGCGCTGCCCGTCCGTCCAGACGATCCGGTCCGGGCTGGCCCCCGGAAAGCGCGACCCGCCGCCGGCCCGGTAACTGTTGGTCACCACGATGAACCGGTCGCCCGGGGCGACCGGTCGCCCGGCATGACGCAGGTCGCCGATCCGCTGCGCCGCGGGCACCTGCACAGCGCCATGCACGTCGAACCGCGCGGGCTGCGACAGATCGATGCTGTAGGTCAGACCGAAGATCGTGTCGAAGCTGGAGGTCGGAAACTCGGGGTCGAGCAGGGGCTGGTCGGCCCTGCCCGGTGCAACCTGCAGAAAGGCCCCGGCAGACCGTTCCAGCCAACCGGCAAGGTCCGCACCGGAAACCTGCAGCGCACAGATAGTATTGGGAAAGGGGTACAGATCGGCCACATGGCGCAGTGCCAGCGGCCCCTGCGGCACTTCGGTGTAATGCCCCGTTCCGCCGCGCCCGCCGGCCTTGAACGGGGCCGCCGTTGACAGGATGGGCACGTCGGCCAGGGCAGTGCCGCGCAGTCTTTCGGCGACATGCCAGCGCTTGGCCGCCGCGATGACGCGGGCGGCCTGAACGGGGGCGACCATAGCGAAATGCGTGGTCAGGGGCATGGCGCTGTGGCCGACCGGGCGGCGCACCTGGCGCAGGGTTTCCACATGCGCGCGCCGCGCGGCCTGCGCCACCGCGCGGCCCGCCGCCGAGGCGCGGCCCGGCGTCGCCGATACCGGAACCGTGCGCCCGCTGCCCTGCGCCACGCGCCAGCCGCGCGCATCGGGTTCCAGCACCAGATCGATCAGCCCCAGATGGGACCCGAAGGCCCCGGGCATCGTTGCAGGCTTGCCCGCCAGCGTGCCCCGGTCGACATCCACCCCGTCCCGCGCGGCATAGGCGGTCGAGGGAAAGACCAGATGGCTGTGCCCGGCCACCACGGCATCGATCCCCGGCAGTGCCGCCAGCGCAAGGGCCGCATTTTCCATCCCTAAACTGGCCCCGGCGGCCCCGATGCCGGAATGGCACAGCGCGATGATGATGTCGGCCCCCGCCTCGCGCATTTCCGGCAGGAAGGCGGCCGTCGCCTCGACCATGTCACGCGTGGTGACCCGCCCCTGAAGGTGGTCGCGGTCCCAGACCATGATCTGCGGCGGCAGCATCCCGACGATCCCGATCCGCAAAGGCTGGGGGGCTCCGGCCACATCGGCCATCACCCGGTCAAGCAGCAAATAGGGGGCCAGCAGTGTCCGGTCTGCACGCGGCGATGACCCCGCCTTCAGCGCGACATTGACCGAGGTCAGCGGGAACGCGGCAGCGTCAAGCGTACCCATCAGGAAGTCCAGACCATAGTTGAACTCGTGATTGCCAAGCGTTGCGGCATCATAGCCCAGGCTGTTCAACGCCAGGATCATCGGATGCGGGGTGCCCGGCACAAGGCCGCCCTGCGCCATCAGATCCCCCATCGGGGTACCCTGCAGGATATCGCCGTTGTCAAGCAGAAGCGTGTTGGGCGCGCCCGCGCGGGCAAAGGCGATCAGGTCCGCCGTGCGCGCCAGCCCGACACCGGGGCGGGGCAGATCGGCATAGTAGTCCCAAGGCAGCAGATGCATGTGCAGGTCCGTCGTGGCCAGCACGCGCAGATGAAGCTGCCCGGCCTGCAGCAGCGGGGGACGGGCATAGCGTGTCACCTGGTAAGCCTTTCCACCTGCCATCCGTTCTTCAGCAACGGCGAAGTTTCTGTCCCGTGTGGGTGCCCGATGCCGCGAGATGCCGGGCATCCGTCACGTCGCCACCCGATAGCCTACTCAACCTGTAAAGGAAATCCACCCGGGTCATGCAACTTGACCGAAAATACTCTCGTCTGGGTTGTATTCGCCCTCCTTGCGCCCAAGGCCCGGGCGGAACCCTTTCGGCAGCCTTCAGGGCATGGCATGTACAGCGCAACGAGGGAGGCAGTGGCATGCGGCTGGCGGAAACGGTGACTTTCGGCGGGTCGGGTCTGGACCGGGCGGCCGCCCTGCGGGGCGACGCGGCGGCGCTGGCGGCGCATCTGGCGGCAGGTCGGGTGCTGCCGGTCTGGCGCGGCAAGCCGCTGGTGGCAGGGCCGGGGCGCGATGCCCTGGGCTGGCTGCAGGCAGGCCATCCGGCGCTGGCCCTGGGCGGCCCGGTGCTGTTCCTGGGGCTGGATGACGGGACGGCCCGCTTTGCGCAGGATATCTCGGCCTGGTCGCCCGAGGCGGGGGCCGAGGCGGTGGCGGCAGGGTTCTTCGACCCGTCGGAACAACAGCACCCGGCCTTGCCTGCGGACCACGCCTTTGCCGAACTGCGGGGCGTGATGACCCGGCTGACCCCGCGCGACGCCGAACTTGCGGCCACCGCAAAGGCGCTGTTGCAGTGGCATGCCAGCCACGGCTTCTGCGCCACCTGCGGAGCCGCGTCGCAGGTGGCAATGGCGGGCTGGCAGCGCACCTGCCCGGCCTGCGGCGCGCATCATTTCCCGCGCACCGATCCGGTCGTCATCATGCTGGTCACGCGCGGCAACAGCCTGCTGCTGGGCCGGTCCCCCGGCTGGCCCGAGGGGATGTACTCGCTGCTGGCCGGTTTCGTCGAACCCGGCGAAACGCTGGAAGCTGCCGTCCGCCGAGAGGTGTTCGAGGAAGCGGGCATCGTCGTGGGTCCGGTGGACTATCTTGCCAGCCAGCCCTGGCCCTTTCCCGCCTCGCTGATGCTGGGCTGCCGGGGCGAGGCGCTGACCGGGGCGATCACGCTGGACCCGGCGGAACTGGAAGATGCGCTCTGGGTCTCGCGGGAAGAGATGCAGGCGATCATGTCAGGGGGGCATGCGCGCATCCGCGCCCCGCGAAAGGGGGCCATCGCGCATTTCCTGACCGCGCACTGGCTGGCCGACCGGCTGGACTGAGTTTCCCGGCGGAACCGCAGGGCCATCGGGGGCAAGGCCGTTCCGGACGCGGCAGGGTCACACCCCCGCATCCCGGTCCACAAGCGGGGGTTTCACACCCCCGCACCCCGGTCCACAAGCGGGGGTTTCACACCCCCGCACCCCGGTCCACAAGCGGGGGTTTCACACCCCCGCACCCCGGTCCACAAGCGGGGGTTTCACACCCCCGCACCCCCGTGGGATATTTCTCCAAGATGAAAGAGTGACAGGGCCCGCACGCAGGGGGGGGTTGCTAGCCGCGCTGGCGGTCGGACGGATAGACGCCGAGGATGTTCAGCTCGGTGGTGAAATAGCGCAGCTCCTCCAGCGCGCGGGCGACCGGGGCATCTTCGGGGTGGCCCTCGATGTCGGCATAGAACTCGGTCGCGGTAAAGGACCCGCCCACCATGTAGCTTTCCAGCTTGGTCATGTTCACGCCATTGGTGGCGAACCCGCCAAGCGCCTTGTAAAGCGCAGCCGGGATGTTGCGCACCCGGAAGGTGAAGGTGGTCAGCATCGGCCCGGTGCCGCGCCGCGCATGGTCGGGCTGGCGCGCCATCACCAGAAAGCGGGTGGTGTTGTTGGCCTGATCCTCGATCTGCCGCGCCAGAACATCCAGCCCGTAGATCGCGGCGGCCAGTTCGCTGGCGAGCGCGGCGATGGTGGGGTCCTTGCCCTCGGCCACCTCGCGCGCGGCGCGGGCGTTGTCGGAACTGACCCGGCCCCGGATGCCGTGGCGGCGCAGGAAGCCTGCGCATTGCGGCAGGATCACCACATGGCCGTGCGCCTCGGTCACGTCCTGAAGGCGCGCACCCGGCACGCCCAGCAGGTTGATGTGCACGCGCACGAAGGCCTCATCCACGATATGCAGGCCGGATCGCGGCAGCAGGGAATGCACGTCGGCGACCCGGCCATAGGTCGAATTCTCGACCGCCAGCATGCCCAGGTCCACCTCGCCGCGCGCGACCTTGTCGACCACATCCTCGAACGTGGTCGAGGGCACGGCCTCCATCAGCGGGCGCGACTGGCGGCAGGCCTGATGCGAATAGGCCCCAAGCTCTCCCTGAAAGGCGATGCGGCCCTGCGGATGGGGTTCGGTGGCGGTCGTCATGGCAGAAAGGCTCCGTTGACCATGGGATTGCGCGGCAATTGCGGCACTATCGGCCCCAAGGGGCGTTTGGTCGCGCTCCTACACCTTGAACCCGGGCAGGGGAAGCGGGTAGAACCCGCGCGACAGGCATGCGGGGACAGACAGGCGATGTTCGATACAATGAGATTCACCAAGGTCGTGGGTGCGGTCTGCGGGTCGCTTCTGGTGTTCCTGCTGACGTCCTGGGCGGCATCGTCGCTGTTCTACACCGGTGGCGGGCATGGCGGGGAATCCGAGGCGCAGGCCTATACCATCGACACCGGCGAGGCTTCTGCCGAAACCGAGACCGCCGCCGAAGGCCCGGCCTTTGAAGAGCTTTATGCCGCTGCCGATCCCGCCGCAGGCGAGAAGGTCTTTGGCAAGTGCAAGGCCTGCCACAAGGTCGACGGCCAGAACGCAACCGGCCCCCACCTGAACGGCGTGGTCAATCGCCCCAAGGGGTCGGTCGAAGGGTTCGGCTATTCCGATGCGATCCTGGCCTTGAAGGACCAGAGCTGGAGCCCCGAGAACATGTTCGGCTTCCTGGAAAACCCGAAGGGCTACATGCCGGGGACAAAGATGGCCTTTGCCGGTCTGGCCAAGCCGGAAGATCGGGCGAATGTCATCGCCTGGCTGGCGACGCAGCAGTAATCCGCGCCGCGACCTGCAGCAAAGCCCGGAACGAAGGCCACCTTGCGGTGGCCTTTTTCACATCGGGACACAAGGTCGCGAACCGCGCGGGCGGGAACCACTTGTACCATCGACAACGGCCGAATTAGCGTGAATGAAAGCGGACAGGCTGTTGCGCCCATCCGCCCACGCACCGCCACAGGGGAGAGCCACGCATGATCGACTGCCGCAGCGACGCGACCACCGGACAGCCGCGCCTTGACCACCCTGTGAGGGCCGTCCTGGGCCTGGGGTTCGGCATCGTGCTTCTGGCCGG
>JAAFHX010000078.1 GCA_013297695.1 Rhodobacterales bacterium
CTTCCGATCTAAATCCAGGGTGCCGGGCTGCCCTTCGGTGGCATGCGCGGGGTTGTAGTAGTAATTGTCGATATAGACGCTGATCGGGAAGTCGTCGTTGTAGACGCCTGCCTGGGCTCCCGTGTTGGCCCAATAGATCGGCACGCTGGAGGTTGTGACGGCGTCGGTCAGGACGATGTTGATGTATTCGTTGTTCTCGATTGCCTGATCGCCCTGGATATCGAACGTCAGGGTGAAACTTTCCTCACCCGGCGCAAAGACATGGCTGCCGCCCGTGGGGAAGCCATCCACAAGGTCATCGGCCGACACCGCATAGGGGCCATAGGAATGGGGCGTGAAGTTGTAAAAGACCTCGACCGTGCCATCGGTGTTCCCGGTGCGATAGATCGTGAACTGCAGCGGTGCGCCCGAGTCCTCATTGACGTAGCTGCCCTGGGCAGACAGCGTGATATTGTAGTCGTCGTTGTAGATCACGCCTGCCTGGGTGCTGTTGCCCAGTTGAAGGACGGCATCGGGATTGGTCGAGGAAATGTCTGTCAGTTGGAACGTGACATACTCGTCGTTCTCGATGAGGTCGTCATCCACGACATCAAAGGAAACCAGCTTGGCGGACTCACCCGCCTCGAAGGTAAAGGTACCGGTCTGCGGCAGGCCGGCAGCCAGGTCTTCTGCCGATGCAGGTGTCGTCCACCAGAAGTCGCCAAACGACTCCAGCGAATAGCTGACCGTCGCTTCGGACGTGGTATCTCCGTCGCGGTAGACCCAGAAGTCCAGGGTGCCTTCGCCCTCGGTCACCGAGGCATTCGACCACTGCACATAGACATTCATCACGAAGTCGTCGTTCGTGATGGTGCTGTAGTTCGTGTAGGACGACCAGCCGACTGCCACCTCGGGCGAAGTCACCGCATCGGTCAGGGTGATCCCGAGGTATTCGTCGTACTCGATGACGGTGTCACCCTGAATGCCGAACGACAGGGTGATGCTTTCTTCGCCCGGGGCAAAGACAACGCTGCCGCCGGTCGGAAGACCATCTACGAAATCGGCCTCGTCGGGGAAGGACCACGGGTAGCCCGACAGGTCGTAGAACACTTCGACCGACACATCGAAATTGCCGGTCCGCCAGATGGTGAACTGCAGCGGATCGCCCGAATTTTCGGAAACGTTGCTTACGCTGGTATAGATGTAGACCGGATAATCTTCGTTGTAGATCGCACCGGTCACGCTGCTGGTCTGCAGGTCCAGCACCGCATCGGGGTTGGTCGAGGTCAGGTCGGTCAGGGTAAAGGTGACAAACTCGGTGTTCTCCTGGACCACATCGTCGATGGTCGCGAAGGACACGGTCTTTTCTGTCTCACCCGCCAGGAACTGGATCGTCCCCGCCTGCGACACGCCGCCGACGATGTCATCATCGGTCGCGGTCTGAGACGGATCGAACCCGTAGCCGCCCAGGACATAGCTGACGGTCGCTTCCGACTGCGTGTCGCCATAGCGGTACACCGTGAACGTCAGCGGCCCTTCGCCCTCGGTCGTCCAGGCGCCATAGGTCCGGACCGACAGCGGAAAGTCGTTGTCCACAATGCCGCCAACGACCAGCTCTGCCGGCAGAACGGTTTGCGCAAGCGGGTTGGACGAGACGGCATTGCTCAGCGCAAGCTGCACATACTCTGTCCCCTCGATCTGGGTATCGTTCGCAATCTCGAACGACACGACCTTGGACGTCTCTCCCTCCAGGAACTCCACCGTGCCGGACTGCAACAGGCCGCCGACGACATCCGCATCCCCGGCGGATTGAACCGTGTGCCCCTGCAGCAGGTAATCGACCGTGAATGCAGAGGTGACATCGCCGCCGCGATAGATCGTGAAGTTCAGGGTGTTCCCACCCTCGGTGCCCCATTGGCTGCTGTAGGCATTGATGAAGATCGGCGGTTCTTCGGTAAAGATGCGCCCATAGCTGGACGTCTCGCCCAGAAAACCCCCGGCTGCGCCTTCGGGCAGCACAAGATTGGACAGGTCGATCCGGAAGGATTCGTCGATCTCGACCGTCAGGTCACCCTGCACCTGAATGCTGATCTCGGCAGTGTCCGACCCCGCCGCAAAGCTGACCGTCCCCGAGGGCAGCACCCCCCCCACGAAGTCATCCGCATCGGCCACGGCGTAACCGTTGAAGTCGGCACCTGTCACGGCATAGTCAAAGCTGACGGATTGGCTCAGGTCGCCGGTCCGGTGGGCGACAAAGGTAAAGGTCGTCGGGCCGATGTTCCCCTCATTCTGCCAGCTTGTGTAGGTCCCGGCACGGCTCAGCGATACCTCGATCGGGATTTCCCCGGTGACGATATCGACCCGGATGTTGTTCAGATCAATCGTGTTGTCGTCGGCACCGTCGTAGATGTCTGCTGCTTCCAGCCCATCCGCCCCGCCGTAGATGACAAAGGCCCTGCCGCCGTCATAGGTCCAGAACCCGTCGTCATAAGGCGCCCCGATCACAAGATCGTCGAAGCCGTCGTGGTTCACGTCACCGGCAGCCGAGATCGACTGATGGTCCCGCAGCGGGCTGCCCGGAAGAGCGCCGTTGAGTTCGATGGTCGTCCCGAGAAAGCGATAGCCGATGCCGTCCAGACCATCTGCCGCCTGCGCCAGATTCAGGATACGACCCTGCAGGTCGTCCCCGCCGAAGATCAGGTAGACGCTGCCATAATCATTGCTGTTGCCGCGCCAGCCGGTCTCGGCGATCAGGAAATCGGCATAGCCGTCGCCGTTCACATCACCCGCAGCGGCCAGTGCCTCGCCAAAGCTGGCCACGCCATCCTGGTTGTAGCTGCCGGATTCGTAGTCGTAGGTCGAGGTCGAGTTGTACAGGACAAGGTCAGCCCCCTGGCCAGGCAGAAGGCCCAGGCCAGCCGGAAGGCCGTTGTCAGTGTCGGTGTAGAAGGCCGACAGATCGACGCCGTCCTTTCCGCCGAACATGACATAGACCGCGCCGTTGTTCGGCTGGAAAGTGCTTTCTCCGTTCCAGACCGAGTAGAAATCACGGCTGAAGGCCACATCATCATAGCCGTCGCTGTTGATGTCGCCGATGCCGGCAATCGAGGTGTAGTCCCAGACATAATCGACAAAGCCTGCCCATTCGGTGCCCTCATAGGTGACATCGGGCCACTGCAGCGTTATCAGCCCATCGGGCGAATACTCTCCAACCTGGGGAAGCCCCACGGCTCCGTCTTCGGCGTTTGCGGCATCGCTGCCCAGCAGCACATACGCCTGGCGCTCGATCTGCGTTTGCTGCGACCCGTCCGACAGGATCACCGTCGCCTGGGCCGTGCGGATCAGAAGATCGGCCTTGCCATCCCCGTCGATATCGCCAAGCGCAACGATCTCGGCATTCTGGACGTCTCCCGCGTGGCTGTTGCCGTAGTAGCCGCCGTAGAAGACGCTTTCGTCGAACTGCGTCTGAAGCCCGAGCACGGCAAAGCCGTTGGTCCCGTCCAGATCGCGCACGTCCACGGTGTCGGCGGTGCCCGCCTCTTCCGACCCGAACAGCACATACCCCAGCACCGGGCGGTCACCTGTGTAGCGACTGTAAGCAGTATCGCGCGACGAGTATTCTTCGGACTGGTTCAGGATCACATCGCCGATCCCGTCGCCGTTCACATCGCCCGCCGCCTCGATCGAGACGATCCGCCCGGAAAGCCCGCCGATCCCCAGCACCTCGCCTTCGCCCAGATCAGAGACCATCATCACCGCATCCTGTGCGGCGGTGGTCCCGAAGATCACGAATATTTCGTTGCGCGTTGCGAAATCCTCGCCCGAATTCGACGGCAGATACTCGGCATGGGCATAGTTCGACACTTTGGCAACCACGATGTCGGCCAGACCGTCCCCGTTCACATCGCCGATGCCTGCGGCGATCCGGCCAAAACCGGTCTCATCCGTCGCCGTGCCGCCAAAGACCGGAATCTCGACCGGGCCGGGGATGATTGCAAAGCCGTTGGTGCCGTCAAGGCCCCCCACGTCCAGCGACGCGGCGTCGGTCTGCCCGCCAAACACCAGATAGCTGCCACCTTGGCTGCTGTAGGAATGGTCTGGCCCATAGACCCAGCCATAGGCCTGCGTCACCAGGAAATCGTCGAAACCGTCGCCGTTGAAATCCCCGACATTCGATACGGTCTTGCCCAATTGTGCATAGTCGCTGCCCGTGGTCAGCGTCAAACCGGCATAGTTTCCCATCCGTTCCTCCCTTTACCTATGACTTGGGTGCCGCTTGTCCGGAAAATTGCCGGGCGCCGGTCTTTACTGTTGATTAACCCTAGGTAACCCTGCTGTCGGCAACAGGTCAACATAATTCCTTTTTTTGCTGGACTTTTGAGGGCAGGCGGGCCGGACTGCTTGCCTCATTCCGGTGCTGCCGGTAGGGTCTTGGAATATCGGGCGATTACGGTTTGGGGGGCGCGCGTGGCACGACCGGATCAGGAAGAAAGCGGTGTCACAGCGTCGGTCGATGCGCCGGATGATGTCGATCCCCCCCGCCAGGCAAGCGATGATCCTGCGATAGCGCGGCTGGACATGCACACGTCAAGATTGTTCGTCTCGTGGCTGGCGCAGACTGAGTCGAGCGTGGTTTTCACCACCTATCAACTGGGCAAGGTGTTCCTGATCGGCACGCGGGCCGACACCGGCCGGCTTTCGGTGTTCGAGCGGAACTTTCCGCGCTGCATGGGGTTCGGCGTGGCCGAGGGTGCGCGCAGCCTCTGGCTTTCGTCGCTGTACCAGCTTTGGCGGATGGAGAATTTCCTTGATCCCGGCGGGCGGCATGAGGGCTATGATGCCGTCTTTGCGCCCATCGAAGGGCGCAGCACCGGCGATATCGACGTGCATGACATCCATCCGTTTGCTGACGGGCGTGCGCCGCTGTTCGTGGCCACGCGGTTCAACTGCCTTGCGACGCTGGACCCTGTCCACAGTTTTGTTCCGGTCTGGACGCCGCCCTTCATCGACCGGATCGTGGCCGAAGACCGGTGCCACCTGAACGGGCTGGCCATGGATGGCGACCGACCCGCCTTCGTGACCTGCATTGCCGCAAGCAACGTGGCAGGCGGCTGGCGTGCGCACCGGCGCGACGGTGGGCTTGTGCTGGATGTGGCCAGCGGCGAGACCGTGGCACAGGGCCTGTCAATGCCGCATTCGCCCCGGCTGCATGACGGAACGCTGTACCTGCTGCAATCGGGCAAGGGGCTGTTCGGCCGGATCGACCTTGCGACCGGGGCGTTCGAGGACATCTGCTTTCTGCCCGGTTTCGCCCGCGGGGTCACCTTCATCGGGCGGCACGCGGTGATCGGTGTCTCGCGGCCCCGGCGCGATGCGGCCTTCACCGGGCTGGAACTGGACGAGCGGCTTGCACGCGACGGGGAAGCGGCCCGCTGCATGCTGGCGGTCGTCAACCTTGATACCGGCAATCTGGACCACTGGCTGGAAATCGACGGTGCGGTGCAAGAGCTTTACGACGTCAAGGCGCTGCCCGGCGTGACGCGTCCGATGGCCATCGGGTTCAAGACCGACGACATCCGGTTCATGGTCCGCCCCGCCCCGATGCGCGCCTTGTGACGGGCAACGCGACGGGCGGCGGCAACGCCCGGCACCTGGCGGGCCGGGGCCGCCGCCCGCATATCCTGTTCGCCTGGGAACTGGGGGCGAACTATGGCCATGCCAGCAAGATCCGCGAAACCATCCTGGCCATCGGCCCGCTGGCCCGGATCACCGTCGCCGCGCGTGTCCCGCAGGCTTTTGCCGCCTTTGACCTGCCCCCGGGCGTGGATATCCGCCCGGCCCCGCATGCACCGCCCCCGGCTTTGTCGCCGCAGGGCCGGTCCCGCCCGATCCTGAACTATCCCGATGCCCTGCGGTTCTGCGGCTGGCAGGACGCTGACCTGCTGACGACCCTCGTGCGGTCCTGGCGCGCGCTGTTCGCGGACCTTGCCCCCGACCTGATCGTGGCGCAGGCCGCCCCGACGGCGCTGCTGGCCGCGCGGGGGGGGCCGTTTGCGGTCGCAACGCTCGGGTCCGGCTTTGACGCCCCGGCCCGCGCCGCGCCGATGCCCCCCTATCCGACCGGCAACCACGGCACAGCCGATCTGCTGGAGGCCGAGCACCGGGTCCTTGCCGTTGCCGAGGCGGTGCTGAAGGCCACCGGCGGCCCTGCCCTTGGCCGGTTCCGCGCGCTGTTCGATGCCGGTCCGTTCCTGCTGGCGGCGATGATCCAGACCGACCACTACCACCCGAGACGCCGGTGGGAGCCGGACCATCCGCCCTACCTGGGGCATCTGTTCACCGCCGACGGCGGTACCCCGATGGATTGGGCGGGCGACGGACGGGCGCGCGTGCTGGCCTATCTGCGTCCCGGCAGCCACAACTTCGACGCCGCTGCCGGGGCTCTCGCCGCTCAGGCGCGGCACCGCGACACGGTGCTTGCCGCCCCCGGCATAGCGCCGGCAGCCGCCGCCCGCCTGCGACAGGCGGGGTTGAGGGTGGTGGATGGCCCGGTCCGCCTGGACGGTCTGCTTCCGGAAGCCGGCCTTGTGGTCAGCCACGGGTCGAACGGAATTGTCGCGGCGGGCGTCGTCGCGGGGGTGCCGCAACTGCTTCTGCCCACGCAGACCGAACAGGCGATGCTGGCCCGGACCGTCGCGCGCCAGCATCTTGCGCTTGGGGTGATGGGCCGGGCCGATGCCGCGACCATCGGCAGGGCCCTGTCCGATGCCCTGGAAAGCCCGGTCCTTGGCCGCGCATCCCGGGCCATGTCCGCCACCATCGCCGCGACCGGACCCGCCGATCCGGCAGGTGCCGTCGCCGCCCGGCTGCTTGCCACCGCCGCAGAGGTCCGCTGAGCCGGCGTTGCGCGGCCCTGGCGACGAACGCCGGTTGCCGCTGGTCATCTTCCGGCTAGGTTTGACCGGTGACCACGGAAGAAGCGCCCCCCGATGCCCTATGAATGGCTTCCCCCCGCCCAGGACCAGACGCGGCTGCACCTCTGGCCGCACCGGTCGATGACGCCTGCCGGCTTTGTCGCCTTCATCGGTACAACGGCGGTTCTGATCGCGTTGCCTGCGGTCGCGCTGCTGGGCACGCCGCTGTTGTGGGTGCTGCTGCCGTTTCCGGTGCTGGCGGTCGCAGGCATCTGGGCCGCCCTGCGTCGCAACCAGCGCGACACCGAGATCATCGAGGATCTGACCCTTGCGCCCGACCGCGTGGCGCTGGTGCGCCATGGCCCGCGCGGTCGGCGGCAGGAATGGGAGGCGAACCCGCATTGGGTGCAGGTCTTGCTGCACCCTACGGGCGGGCCGGTGCCGCAATACCTGACGCTGCGCGGCAACGGGCGCGAGGTGGAACTGGGGGCCTTCCTGTCCGAGGAAGAGCGGATCGCCCTGCGCCGGGAACTGCAGGACCGGCTGGGCGACCTGCGCTGACGCGGTGCCCCGGCGGGTGACAAACCGCCCCGCGCCTGTCATGGTCCGATAGAACAAACAGGGGATGCCGATGCAACTGGGCTTTGTAATTCTGTATGTGGCGGATGTGCCGAAGACGATGGACTTCTACGCCCGCGCCTTCGGCCTGCAGACGCGGTTCCTGCATGAGGGCGGCGATTATGGCGAGATGGAAACGGGCGGAACGCGGCTTGCCTTTTCCGCCATTTCCCTGATGGAAAGCATGGGCAAGAAGGTGGCCGCATCGGCCCCAGACCGCCCCGCCTTTGAACTGGCCTTTACCACCGATGACGTGCCTGCCGCCCTGAACCGCGCACTGGCCGCCGGGGCCGAACTGGTGCAGGCGGCGACGGACATGCCCTGGGGGCAGACCCTGTCCTATGTCCGCGCGCCCGAAGGCACTCTGGTGGAAATCTGCACGCCGACCGGATAGGGTCCCCCCCGGCACGGCCTGGCACGGGACGTCCACGTCGGCAGCCTACCTGACCCGCGTGACGCCCAGCCCGGCCAGATCGATCCGGTACTGTGCCCCAGAGTCGGTACCCAGCAGAAGGGCGGCCCGTTCTGCATCATGCGACATTGACGTGATGACGGGCGCTGCCCTGTCCGACGCCTCCGGGCCGTCGCCCACCGACGGCAGGTCGAATATCTTGAGGATGAACAGCAGGTCCACCGTCCCGACATCCAGCACCGCGACATATCCGGTTCGCTGCGGCAGACCAAGCGCCAGACCGTTCTCGACAACCAGGAACTTGCGGTTGTCCACGATGACCGGGGCGGCTTTGGGCGGGGCGAGTAGGCTCATGCTCTGGGCACTCCCGAAGGTTGGCGTGAACGCCTGCAGGGCGCAGGCAAGGACCAGGCACCTGAACTGCCGAACGCCGGTCGCGCCGGCGGCCCTCGTCATGTCCAGTTGCTCGGATGCACGGTCAGATCGCCGCCGGTCCCCATCATCGCGCGGGTGCGTTCGCCGTCGGTCAGCACGCCGGCGCAATCTGCCGCAAAGAAGGCCCAGTTGTCGGCATTCTTGATGGCGTTCGCGGCGGTGACCTTGGTGCCCGGCTTGATACCGCCCCAGGCATAGCCACCCGCGTCATCCGTGGCGGCATCCAGGTGGGTGCATTCATGCACGATCGTCCGCGCCCAGTTCTTCTTCATGTCATGCAGCACCGAAACGTCGTAATTCTTCATCAGTGCCTTTTCGATGTAGATCGCGCGGGGCCGGACCGACCCATAGACATAGGCTTCGGTCAGGTCCTTGGCCGGATTGGTGCGGTCCGGCGGATGATCGGTGATGACAACGTTGTTTTCGTTCAGGGTTGACTTGATCGCCTTGAAGCCGCGGGTCAGCTTGTCCACGGCATCCAGGTAGTCGGCCTCGGCGGGTGCGAACCAACGGTCCACCATGGCCTTGGCCGCCGCCTTCTTCGACTTTGCCTTTGCCAGCAGGATCAGTGTCTTGGCCACCCAGACCGCGCCTTCGCGCGTGGCATCGGCAAGGCGCGTCTTCACCGTGTCGCTGAACACTTCTTCCGTCTGGTTCAGCCTGGTGCCAAGCCCGGTGGTCGACGTGGCGGCGGCGGCAATCTCGTCCCAGGTATATCGGGCGTAGGCCTTGGGACTGGTGTAAAGCCACACCTTCTGGGCACCGGATTCCTTGAGCATGTAAAGATGCCGCAGGAACTTCATGGCGGCGACCTTCTTCACCGCGTCCGGCTCCGGGGCCTTGTTGGAACCGGGAACGATGCCGCAGGTCTTCAGGATCGCTTCGGCCTCGTTGCCGATGGCAAGCTTTTCGCGCAGCCTGTCCAGCTTGCCGCCAAGGCTGTGCTTTGGCCCTTCGTCCTGCAGGATGCCGGTCAGCGATTCCATGGTGCTTTTGTGCGGCGCCTCGAACTTTGCCTTGCGCAGGGCACCCTTCACCTGAACGTACTCTTCGTCATACCGGGTGCAGGTCATCGGTCGAACCCTTCCTCCAAGGCCCCCCGGGGCACATTGACGTGGCGCGGGCCGCCCTTGGCCCGACGAACGGCAGAATCGGCAGCGAGACATCCCATTCTATTGCCCGACTCCCCAAACGGATCAAGCATCGGCGAGGTGCAAAGGCGACCGCAAGGCCGGTCCGCCCGGCAGCGGACCGGGCCAGGCTGCGACGCTTCCGGGCGGGGGCCGGATGTGCATCGGCGCACCGCGTGCAGCGCGGGCCCTTATCCCAGACTGTCCTTGACCCGTGGCCCGACTGCGCTGAAATCCATCTGGCCCGTGTATCTGGACTTCAGCACGGCCATGACGCGGCCCATGTCACGGATGCTGGAGGCCCCGGCTTCGGCAATGGCCGAGGCAATCGCGGCATCGACCTCGTCCGCCGAAAGCTGGCGCGGCAGAAATTCCTCGATCACCTTGATCTCGTTCAACTCCTTTTGCGCAAGTTCCAGCCGCCCGCCTTCTTCATAGGCGCGCGCGCTTTCCTGCCGCTGCCTGACCATCTTGCCCAGGATGCCAAGGATGTCGCCGTCGGACACGCCCGCCTCGACCCCGTCTCCCCTTGCGGCGATTTCCCGGTCCTTGATGGCGGCATTGATGAGGCGCAGCGTGGAAAGCCGCTCGGCCTCCTTGGCGCGCATCGCGTCTTTCAGGGCTGCTTGCAGCCGTTCGCGCATGGTCATTGCCGGGTCCACTCCGTTGCCGTCCGCAGGCTGTCATCCTATCGCGCCCGAATCCCGGCGGCAACTGCGTCGGCGTCGGGCAAGATACTGTTCTGAATGGAAAAGGCTTTCCGCCCTGTGCCGCGGCCCGGGGTTGACCCCGCCCCGGCCAACCCCTAGTGTCCCGCCGCCTGTCCGCGCCACGCAAAGGGGGACCACGCCATGCCCGCGATCAACAGCCAGCCCGCCCCCCGCCCGACGGCCTGCCTTGCTCTGGCGGATGGCACGATCTTCTACGGCCAGGGCTTTGGCGCAACGGGCACGACCGTGGCCGAGCTGGTGTTCAACACGGCGATGACCGGCTACCAGGAAATCATGACCGACCCATCCTATGCGGGGCAGGTGGTGACCTTCACCTTCCCGCATGTCGGCAATGTCGGCGTGAATGTCGAGGATGACGAGACTGCCGAACCCGTGGCGGCCGGCATGGTGGTGAAATGGGACCCGACCGAACCGTCAAGCTGGCGCGCGACCGGGCAACTGACCGACTGGTTGCTGGCAAAGGGCCGCATCGGGGTGGGCGGCATCGACACGCGGCGGCTGACCCGCGCGATCCGCCAGCAGGGCGCGCCGCATGTGGCGCTTGCCCATGATCCCCAGGGAAAATTCGACATTGCCGCACTGGTGGCAAAGGCGCGGGGCTGGCGCGGGCTGGTGGGGCTGGACCTTGCACGGGATGTGACCTGCGCCCAAAGCTACCGGTGGGACGAGATGCGGTGGGCCTGGCCGCAGGGCCATGTGCGCCGCACCGGACCGGGCCTGCGCGTGGTCGCCATCGACTATGGCGCGAAACGCAACATCCTGCGCTGCCTCGCTTCGTCGGGCTGCGAAGTCACGGTTCTGCCGGCCAGCGCCACGGCCGAGGATGTGCTGGCGCTGAACCCCGAAGGCGTGTTCCTGTCGAATGGCCCGGGCGATCCGGCGGCGACCGGGGCCTATGCCGTGCCGATGATCCGGGGCGTGCTGGACGCCGACCTGCCGCTGTTCGGTATCTGTCTGGGCCATCAGATGCTGGCGCTGGCGCTTGGCGCGGTGACGGTCAAGATGAACCACGGGCATCACGGCGCGAATCATCCGGTGAAGGATGTGGAAACCGGCAAGGTCGAGATCACTTCGATGAACCACGGCTTCACGGTCGACAGCCAGACCCTGCCCAGGGGTGTCAGGGAAACCCACGTCAGCCTGTTCGACGGGTCGAACTGCGGCATCCGGCTGGAGGGAAAGCCCGTGTTTTCCGTGCAGTACCACCCCGAAGCCAGCCCGGGGCCGCAAGACAGCTATTATCTGTTCGACCGCTTTGCCCAGGCCATGCGCGACCGCCGCGCCGCCTGACGGCTGCGACGCCCGCCCCCGGCGGGTGGCCCCGGTGGGGCTTAACACGGCATTAACCCTGTTCGGCCCAGTATCCCTGATCCTTCATGGGGTCAGGGCATGTCTGCTGAACGGCTTCGTCTTGTCTCCCGGTCCGCCACACCGTCGGTCCTGTCACCATCCGCGCCTCGGCTTGCGGCACCACGTGCCGCTCCGGCCCGGTCGTCCTCTGATCTGGCCATGTTCCTGCTGGCAGAGGGGGTGATCGGGTCGGTTGAACTGGTCAAGGCGCTGGCCCTGCGGGCCTTCAGCCGGGGCGACGTGATCGAGGTCCTGCGCGCGAACGGCCTGGCGCGCGAACCGGCGCTGACGCAGGCGCTGGCGCGGTATCACGGCCTGTCCTGCGCCGCCCCGCGCGACATTCCCCCCGACCCCCGCCTGATCGACCGTATCGGGGCTGAGGCCTGCCTGCGGGACGGCGTCCTGCCCTGGCGCCGGGCAGGCAACCTGACGGTTGTGCTGGTGCCCGATCCGGCGACCTTTCGACGCCACCGCCCGGCGCTCGAGGCCGCATTTGGCCGCGTGACACCTGCCCTTGCCCCGCGCGCCGAGATTCAGGCCGCCATCGGCAACGCGCGCCGCGACGCGCTGCGCGCCCGCGCGCAGGCGCGCACCGCCCCGGACGAAAGCTGCCGGACGCGGGGCAGGCGTCAGCCGTTCCTGTTCGTCCTGCTGGTGTTGCTGCTGGTTCTGGGGCTGGCTCTGGTCCCTGTCGTGCCGGTCCTGTTGCTGACGGCATGGGCGCTCTTGTCGCTTGTCCTGGTGACGGGACTGAAATTCCTTGCCCTGCGCGCCGTGCTTGACGCCAGGCCGCCAGACCCTGCGCCCGCGCTTGCGGTCCTTCCCCTGCCGGTCGTTTCGGTGATGGTGGCCCTGTACCGCGAGGCCGGCATCGCGCCGCGTCTGGTGCAAAGGCTGGGCAGGCTGGACTATCCGCGCGACCGGCTGGACCTGCTGCTGGCGGTCGAAGAGAACGATGCCGCAACCCGCAAGGCGCTCGACCGGTCGGACCTGCCCCCGTGGATGCGCATCATCGTGGTTCCCGAAGGCACCCTCAAGACCAAGCCGCGCGCGCTGAACTATGCGCTCGACTTCTGCCGGGGCAGCATCGTGGGGGTCTATGACGCCGAGGACGCGCCCGAGGCGGACCAGATCACCCGTGTCGTGGCGCACCTGCAGCGCAGCGATGACAAGGTTGCCTGCGTGCAGGGGGTGCTCGATTTCTACAATCCCGGCATGAACTGGATCTCGCGCTGCTTCACTGTCGAATATGCCGGCTGGTTCCGGGTCATGCTGCCGGGTCTGCAGCTTCTGGGCATTCCGCTGCCCCTGGGGGGCACGACGCTGTTCTTCCGCCGTGCTGCCCTGGAAAGCCTGGGGGCCTGGGATGCGCATAATGTGACCGAAGATGCCGATCTTGGCATCCGGCTGGCCCGCCACGGCTACCGGACCGAGATGATCGACAGCGTGACCGGCGAAGAGGCGAACTGCGCCTCGCTGGTGTCCTGGGTCAGGCAACGGTCGCGCTGGATCAAGGGCTACATGATGACCTGGGCCGTGCACATGCGCGACCCCGTCCTGCTGTGGCGGCAACTGGGGCCGCGCGGGTTTCTGGGATTCCAGATATTGTTCCTCGGGTCGATCTCGCAGGCCCTGCTGGCCCCGCTGCTCATCAGTTTCTGGGCGATGACCTTCCGGCAGCCCCATCCCCTGTCAGGTCTGGTTCCGGGCGCGGCGACCTTTGCAATGATCTGCCTGTTCGTGCTGGCCGAAGGCGTGAACCTGGCAATCGGGCTGCTGGGGCTGCGCCGCGCGCGACAGACGATCCATCCGCTCTGGGTGCCCGCGCTGCACTTCTACCACCCGTTTGCAACGCTTGCCGCCTACAAGGCCCTGTGGGAGGTCGTGGCCCGCCCCTTCTATTGGGACAAGACCGCCCACGGGGTGTCGGGCCCGGTCAGCGCAGCCTGATCTCGCCCGCATCCACGCGCAGCCGCGTTTCGAACGCTTTCGAGATATGCGCCTTCAGCGCCGCATGCGCCGCCTCGCCATCCCGCGCCTCGATCGCGCGCACGATCGCGTCATGTTCCGCCAGTGCCACCCCGTCACGCCCCTCGGCGGCAAAGCTGGTCGTCGCCATCAGCGCCATCGACCGGTGCACAAGGTCAAGCTGCTGGATCAGGAACCGGTTGTGCGAGGCCAGGTGAATCTGCCGGTGCAGCCGCTTGTTCGCGCGGCTCAGCGCACGCGGATCGCCGCCCAGCAACTTGCGGTCCTCCTCGACCATGCCGCGCAGCACGCGCAGTTCCTCGTCCGACGCGTGCCGCGCCGCCAGCCGCGCCGCCAACCCCTCCAGCTCGGTCCGCACGACATACAGTTCCGCCAACTGGTTGTGGTCCAGCGAGGCAACGATCAGACTGCGCCCATCGCGCGTCAGCATCGATTGCGTCTCCAGCCGCTGCAGCGCCTCGCGCACCGGCGTGCGAGATACACCCAGCCGTTCCGCCAGTTCGGATTCCACCAGCCGGTCACCCGGCATGTAGAGGCCCGCATCGATTGCCTCCAGGATCAGCGTATAGGCATCCTTCTGCACGGCGGGCCGGTCTTTCCTGTCATCCGAACGTTACACAGGCGCGACGTTATCCGCCCGTCCCCCCCGGGATCAACCCGGTTGATCGCGGTGCGTCCCGCAGGTAGACCCGCGCCATGGTTGCACACCGCTTCAGCCACGTCACCGCCTGGGTCTTTGACCTGGACAATACGCTTTATCCGCCCTCAGCGCGCCTGTTCGACCAGATCGAGATACGCATGACCGCATGGGTGATGCGCAGCCTGAACATCAGCCGGACCAAGGCAGACCACCTGCGCCGCCACTACTGGGAAACCCATGGCACGACCCTTGCAGGGCTGATGCGCGAACACGGGGCCGACCCCGGCCCCTACCTGACCGATGTGCACGACATCTCGCTGGACGCGCTGCAGCCCGACCCCGAACTTGCGGCCCGCATCGCGGACCTGCCGGGGCGGCGGATTGTCTATACCAACGGCTGCGCGCCCTACGCCGAGAGGGTGCTGGCGGCACGCGGGTTGTCCGGTCTGTTCGATGCCGTCTATGGAGTGGAACACGCAGGCTATCGCCCGAAGCCGGAACGTGCCGCGTTCGAGGCGATCTTTGCCGCCGACGGCCTGTCCCCCGACCGGGCCGCAATGTTCGAGGATGATCCGCGCAACCTTGCCGCCCCCCATGCGATGGGCATGCGCACGGTTCTGGTCGCGCCAAAGGCATCGCCCGCCCCGCATATCGAGCATCACACGAACGACCTTGCTGCCTTCCTGTCGCAGCTTCGGGGCTGACCGCCCCGCTTGAAGCCGCACCCCGGGACCCTATCTGCCTTGCACAAGCAACAGGAGATGCCGATGTCCACCGACCTGACCGCCAACCGCCGCCTGCACGCCGTTCCGGTCCTGGGCTGGATCGCACGCGACATCGCGCAGGACCCCGACAGCATCTGGTATGCGCTCGTCATCCTGCTGACCATCCTGGTGCTGGCGGTCAAGACCTGGGGCATCATGGTGCTGTCGCTCGCGGCGCTTGCCATGGTGCCGGTGATGTTCGTCCTTCTGTTCCTCATCACCCGGGGCTGACGGGTGCCCGTCATGTGGTCTTTGCACGGAAGGGTTCGGTTTCCGGCCCGATATGTCGGAGTGAACCTTCAGTGAGCCGTATTTCAGCCGACATCATGGTTTCCGGCGGCGGCATCGCCGGGCTTGCCGCGGCGGCAGCCTTCGGCAGCGCCGGGTTTTCGGTGATCTGCACCGATCCCGAACCCCCCGTCACAGACCGTGACGCCAAGGGCGCCGACCTGCGCACCACGGCGCTGCTGCAACCGTCCATCCCCGTGCTGCGGGCCGCCGGTCTGTGGACACGGCTGGAGCCCGAGGCGGCACCCTTGCAGGTCATGCGCATCGTCGATGCCGGCGGCGTGACGCCCGAACCGCGTCTTGTCAAGGATTTCGATGCGGGCGACATTTCCAACCTGCCGTTCGGCTGGAACCTGCCGAACTGGCTTTTGCGGCGCGAGATGGTGGCGCGGCTCGGCGAACTGCCGAACGTCGATTTCCGCCCCGGCACCGCCACGACCCGCCTGATGACCCGCGAGGGCGAGGCGCTGGTCACCCTGTCCGACGGGACCCGCGTCGCGGCCCGTCTCGTGGTGGCCGCAGACGGGCGCAATTCGCCGCTGCGCCAGTCGCTCGGGATCGGCGTGCGGACCTTTCGCTATGGCCAGAAGGCACTGGCCTTTGCGGTCTCGCATCCGGTTCCGCACCAGAATGTATCAACCGAAATCCACCGCTCCGGCGGCCCGTTCACGCTGGTACCCCTGCCGGACCGGCACGGTCAGCCCGCCTCGGCGGTGGTCTGGATGGAAACGGGCCCCGAGGCAGACCGCCTTGCCGCCCTGCCTGCCCCTGCGTTCGAGGCGGAAATGACCGCACGCTCCTGCGGGATCCTCGGCCCGCTGAAGCTGGAAAGCCGCCGCACCCTATGGCCGATCATCTCGCAGGTGGCCGACCGCATGTCGGGCGAACGCACTGCGCTGATGGCCGAGGCGGCGCATGTTCTGCCGCCCATCGGCGCGCAGGGGCTGAACATGAGCCTTGCGGACCTGCGCGTGCTCTTGGCGCTGGTTCTGGACAACCAGGCCGACATCGGCAATGCCGCGATGCTCGACCGCTATCACCGCACCCGACATTGGGAGGTGCAGGCGCGGGTCCTGGGGATCGACGCGCTGAACCGTGCCTCCATGGCCTCGGATCAGGGGCTGCGCGACCTGCGGGCCACGGCCCTCAACGCCTTCTATTCGCTTGGCCCGGTCCGCAAGACGCTGATGCGCGCCGGACTGGGCGCGGGGCTGGCACCGGCTGCAGGGGCCTAAAGCACCTTTTCCACCGCCGGGCGCAGCCGCGCCAGCGTGCCCGGCACGTCATACAGCTTGTCCAGCCCGAACAGGCCAAGACGAAAGGTGCGGAATTCCGCCCCCTCGCCCACCTGCAACGGCACTCCGGCGGCAATCTGCAGCCCCTCGGCCATGAACTTGCGCCCGTTCTGAACCTCGGGGTCCTCGGTATAGCTCACCACCACCCCCGGTGCACCGAACCCTTCGGCCGCGACCGACGCCACCCCACGCCCCTTCAGCAGCGCCCGCACGCCCTCGCCCAGTTCCCACTGCGCCTCTTTCAGGCGGGCAAAGCCATAGGCCCTGGTTTCCAGCATCGTGTCGCGGAACGCCGTCAGCGCATCGGTCGGCATGGTGGCGTGATAGGCATGGCCGCCATTTTCGTAGGCCGCCATGATCGCCCGCCATTTCTTCAGATCGATGGCAAAGCTGTTCGAGGTGCTTTCCGCAAGCCGCGCCTCGGCCCGGGCCGACAGCATCACAAGGCCGGCCGAAGGCGAAGCAGACCAGCCCTTCTGCGGGGCCGAGATCAGCACATCGACCCCGACAGCCCCCATGTCCACCCAGGCCGCCCCGCTGGCGATGCAGTCCAGCACCATCAGCGCGCCAACCTCATGGGCCGCATCGGCCATGGCGGCAAGATAGGCGTCGGGCAGGATGATCCCGGCGCTCGTCTCGACATGCGGGGCAAAGACCACATCGGGCCGCGCCTCGCGGATGCGGGCCACCACCTCGTCGATGGGCGGCGGCGCAAAGGGCGCATGCGGCCCGTTGCCCTGCGGCCGCGCCATCACCACGGTCGTTTCCGACGCAAAGCCGCCTGCGTCGAAAATCTGGCTCCAGCGATACGAAAACCAGCCGTTCCGCAGGATCAGCGCATGCCGCCCGCCCGCGAACTGCCGCGCGACCGCCTCCATCGCATAGGTCCCGCCCCCCGGCACGACGGCCACCGCAGAGGCATTGTACACCTCGCGCAGCAGAGCCGAGATGTCGCGCATCACGCCCTGGAACTTTGCCGACATGTGGTTCAGCGACCGGTCGGTGAAGACGACCGAGAACTCCTGCAATCCGTCGGGGTCGATCTCGGGCAGCAATCCGGGCATGGCAGGTCCTCCTCGTT
>JAAFHX010000079.1 GCA_013297695.1 Rhodobacterales bacterium
GCAGCGACCTCATCAAGGACGCCGAGGCGGTTGCGGGGGTGCTGAACATCGCCCGGCAGTCCACCGTCTTCATCGACGATGGCGACTTGCGACAGTTGCTCAGCCAGGCGCAGAAGCAGGTGCAGCGCGGGCTGCACGAGGCCTATGTCATCGATTCATCAGGCAACATCAAGGCGCGCGGCGAAAGCTCGTACCTGTTCGATTTCGAGATGCCCGCCGCAACGGACCTTGACCGCGCGATGACGGGCGAGACGGTCGTGATCGAAGACTGGGAGAACAACGAGTTTCGCGCGCTGATCCGGCTGAACGCCTATGCCGACCGGTTTCTGTACATCGCGCGGACGGTCGATGGCTCGATCCTGTCGCTGCTGGATGAAACGCAGGAAACCGTGCGGCTTTACCTGCAGCTTGAGGCCGAGCGCGGGCGGCTGCTGTTCGAATTCGGCCTGCTGTACCTTGGGTTTGCGATCATCCTGATCCTTGCGGCCGTCTGGCTTGGCCTGTGGTTTGCCGAACGGCTGTCGCGTCCGGTCGGGCGGCTGACAAGCGCGGCGCAGCGGGTGGGCCAGGGCGATCTGGACGTGACCGTGCAGGAGGAAGAGGGCGATGACGAGATCGCCATGCTGGGCCGCATCTTCAACCGGATGACCGGCCAGTTGAAGGGCCAGCGCGATGCGCTGATCGACAGCAACCGCGACACGGAGTTGCGGCGGCGGCTGTTCGATTCGGTGCTGTCGAACGTCACCGCAGGGGTGATCGGGCTGGATGCCGAAGGCCGGGTCGATTTCGTGAACCGGTCCGCCACCCGCCTGCTGGACCTGCCGGGCCCTGCGACGGACCTGCAGATTGCCCGGCTTGTGCCGGAATTCGCGCCGCTGTTCGACCGCCTGCACGACGGCGATGCGCCTTCGGTGCAGGAAGAGCTGCGCCTGACGCGGCGTGGCAAGCTGGAAACCCTGCTGGTACGGATGAATGCACGACAGGCCGAGAACGGTCTGCTGGAAGGCTATGTCGTGGCCTTTGACGATGTGACCGACCTTGTTTCGGCGCAGCGCATGGCGGCCTGGGGCGATGTTGCGCGCCGCATCGCGCATGAGATCAAGAACCCGCTGACCCCGATCCAGTTGTCGGCCGAACGGATCAAGCGCAAGTTCCGCCCGATGATAAGCCCCGAGGCGGCGGCTGATTTGGACCAGTACACCGACGTGATCGTGCGCCAGACGGGCGACCTGCGGCGCATCGTGGACGAGTTTTCCAAGTTTGCCCGGATGCCGGAACCCGACCGGCGCGAGGAAGACCTGCTGCGCCTGGTGCGCGACGCGGTCCTGTTGCAGGACAGCGGCATTCCGGGTGTCCGGCTTGTCACCGATCTGCCCGAAACGCCGGTGCTGCTGGACCTAGACGCCACGATGATTTCCCAGGCGTTGACAAACCTGATCAAGAACGCGGGTGAAGCAATTGAAACCCTGCAGGAAAAAGGCGTACCGCCCGGCTATGCGCCGGAAATCCGCATCCAGCTTCTGGCGCTGCCCGATGCCGCGGTGATCCGGATCAGCGACAACGGCATCGGCCTGCCGGAAGATCGCGCGCGCCTGTTCGAACCCTATGTCACCACGCGCGCCAAGGGCACCGGCCTTGGCCTTCCCATCGTCAGGAAGATCATCGAGGAACATGGCGGCACGCTGGCCCTGCTGGATGCCGACCTTTTCGGCGGCACCGGCCATCCGGGTGCCATGGCCGAAATCCGATTGCCCCGGCTTGTGCGCGCTGCACGGGCCAGGGGCGTGCGACCCACCCCGACCAAGGCCGGAGAACCCGACACATGACCAGCATCCTGATCGTCGATGACGAGCGCGACATCCGCGAACTGATCGGCGACATCCTGCGCGACGAAGGCTATACCGTCCGGCTGGCCGGCAATTCCGATGCCTGCATGGCCGAAATCAACGCCGAAGCCCCGGCGCTGATGATCCTGGATATCTGGCTGAAGGACAGCAAGATGGACGGGATCGACATCCTCAAGACGGTGCGCCGGTCGAACCCCGATGTGCCGGTGGTCATCATCTCGGGCCATGGCAACATCGAGATCGCGGTGGCCGCGATCAAGCAGGGGGCCTATGACTTCATCGAAAAGCCGTTCAACATCGACCAGTTGATGGTCGTTGTTGCCCGCGCGATGGAAACCAGCCGCCTGCGGCGCGAGAACAGCGACCTGCGCCGCCGCGACGTAACCTCGGCCGAGATGCTGGGGTCATCGCCCGCGTTCAAGGCGCTGCGGTCGCAACTGGAAAAGGTGACGAAATCGAACGGTCGGGTGATGCTGACCGGTGCGGCGGGGGCAGGCAAGGAAATGGCCGCGCGCTTCATCCATTCGCAGTCGAACCGGGCGGGCGCGCCCTTCATCTCGGTCTCGTCGGCGACGATCCAGCCGGAACGCATGGAAGAGGTGCTGTTCGGGCGCGAATCCTCGGATCGCGGCATCGAACAGGGCTTGCTGGAACAGGCGCATGGCGGCGTCGTCTATTTCGACGAGGTGGCCGACATGCCGCTTGGCACCCAGTCGAAAATCCTGCGCGTGCTGGTGGAACAGCAGTTCACCCGCGCGGGCGGCACTGACAAGGTGCGCGTCGACCTGCGGGTGATCTCGTCCACCACGCGCGACCTGAAGGCCGAGATCGGGGCCGGGCGCTTTCGCCAGGAACTGTATGACCGCCTGAACGTGGTGCCCATTCCCGTGCCCGCGCTGGAAGATCGGCGCGAAGATATTCCGGAACTCGCGCGCCACTTCATCGCGATGTTCCACCGCACGCAAGGCCTGCCGCTGCGCGAACTGACCCCCGAGGCCGAGGCGATGCTGCAGACGATGCACTGGCCGGGCAACGTGCGCCAGTTGCGCAACGTGATGGAACGCGTGCTGATCCTGGGCGAAGGCACAGGTCCGATCGAGGCGCGCGAACTGCCGGGCCGCGACGACGGCGATGCCGACGAGGGGCGCGTTGTGCTGGGTGGCGCGCTGGCCACGCTGCCGCTGCGCGAGGCGCGCGAGTTGTTCGAGCGGGAATACCTGCTGACGCAGATCAACCGGTTCGGCGGCAACATAAGCCGCACGGCGAGTTTCGTCGGCATGGAACGGTCGGCCCTGCACCGCAAGCTGAAGTCGCTTGGCGTTGTGACCACGTCGAAATCCGGCAGCCGGATTGCGCGGCTGGAGGATGGCGAGGATGAGGATGACGACGACCTGTGACCCCGTTCCGGCACCTGCATTGACCGGGGCCGGGGCATCTGCCATGCAGGTGTGACATCACCCCGAAAGCCCAAGGCATGAAAATCATCGTCTGCGGCGCAGGTCAGGTCGGCTGGCAGATCGCCCGCCACCTGTCGGGCGAGAAGAACGACGTGACGGTGGTGGACAGCAATCCCGATCTGGTGCGGCGCGCGACCGAGACGCTGGACGTGCAGGGGATCGCGGGCTTTGCCTCGCACCCTGACGTGCTGGAGCGGGCGGGGGCCGCCGACGCCGACATGATCATTGCCGCCACCCATTCCGACGAGGTGAACATGGTGACCTGCCAGGTCGCCCATTCGATCTTTTCAGTGCCGCGCAAGATCGCGCGGTTGCGGGCGAAAAGCTATCTGGATGCGATCAGTTCCAGCCTTTTCGGCGACCGGAACCTGCCCATCGACGTGGTCATCAGCCCCGAACGCGAGGTGGCCGAGGCCGCTCTGCAGCGGCTTGCCGCACCGCAGGCATTTGATACCGAAAGCTTTCTGGATGGTCAGGCGCAGCTTCTGGGGATCGCGCTGGAAGACGACTGTCCGGTTCTGAACACCCCTTTGCGGCAGTTGACCGATCTGTTTTCGACCCTGCGGGCCATCGTGCTGGGGGTGCGGCGCGCGGGGCGGCTGTTCGCCCCCGCGGCAGATGACCAGTTGTATGCGCAAGACCATATCTATGTGCTGGTCCACAGCCAGGATGTGAACCGCACGCTGGAGATCTTCGGCAAGACGACGAAAAAGCAGGAACGTGTGGTCATCGTCGGCGGCGGCAACGTGGGGCTGGCGGTCGCCCGGGCGCTGGAAGGGCGGGCAGACCGGGTGCGGGTGAAGGTGATCGAAAAGAACCGCGCCTGCGCGGAACGTGCCGCCGATGCGCTGACCCGGACCATTGTGCTGAACGGGGACGGGCTGGATATCGACCTGTTGATGGAGGCAAGCGTTGACCGCGCCGATGCGGTGCTGGTGCTGACCGATGACGACAAGACCAACCTTCTGGTGGCCGTCCGCGCCAAGTCGGCCGGCGCACGCATGGCCATCGCCCTGGTCAACGACCCGACGCTGGTGCCGCTGATGGGGCCGCTGGACATCGACGCCTACATCAACCCGCGCGCGACCACGGTCAGCTCGATCCTGCGCCACATCCGCTATGGCCGGGTGCGCGCGATCTATTCCATCGGCGATGCCGAAGCCGAGGTGATCGAGGCGCAGGTGCTGTCGTCGTCGCCGCTGGCGGGCAGGCTGATCCGCGAGATCGCCTTTCCCGAAGGCGTGCTGGTCGGGGCCCTGATGCGGCGTGACCAGATGCTGAAACCCGCCAGCGGCCTGCGGATCGAGGAGGGCGACGTGATCGTGATCTTCGCCATGGCGAAGGATGTCCCGGAACTGGAGCGTCTGCTGCAGGTCTCGGTCGATTTCTTCTGACAGGGTCAGGGGGCAGGGGGCATGCAGCGCATCCGCGACCTACCCTTGCTTCTGACCCTTGTCGGGGCAGGGGCGCTGGCAATGCTGCTGCCTGCGGTGCACGGCTTTGTGCAGCGCGACTATGCCGTGGCCCGTGCGTTCTTCTATGCCGGCATGCTTCTTCTTTTCCTTGTGGCGCTGGCCGGGATCGCCACGGCCAACTGGCGGCCGCGCAATCTGGCGCGCAGCCATCTGGCGGCCATGGTGCTGGCCTATGCGCTGCTGCCGCCGCTTTTTGCCGTGCCGTTCCATCAGGCGCTGCCGGGAACATCCTTCGGGGATGCCTGGTTCGAGATGGTATCGGCCTTCACCACCACGGGTGCCACGACCTATGCCCCGCAAAGCCTGCCTGCCACGCTGCACCTGTGGCGGGCCTTCGTGGGCTGGCTGGGCGGCTATTTCGTGCTGCTGTCGGCCATCGCCATTCTTGCCCCCCTGAACCTGGGCGGGTTCGAGGTGGTGTCGGGTGGTACCGTCGGGCACGGGATCGGCGGCAGGTATCAGACCGACGCCGCTGCAGCCCCCTCGGACCGGGTGACGCGCTATGCGCTGGCGCTGTTTCCGGTCTATGGCGGGCTGACACTGCTGTTGTGGTTCCTTCTGCTGATGGCGGGCGACCCGAGCCTGATTGCGCTGTGCCATGCCATGGGCACGCTGTCGACCTCGGGCATTTCGCCGCTTCCCCTGACCGAGGTCACCGGGTCGGGCCTGGGGGCCGAGATGCTGGTCCTGCTGTTCTTTGCCTTTGCGCTGACGCGGCGGGCCTATATCGGAACCGTTCTTGCGGGCGGCCCGGTGCCGCTGCGCCGCGACCCCGAGGTTCGCATGGCGCTGGCCTGCCTCATGGTGCTGCCTCTGGTGCAGTTCCTGCAGCACTGGACCGGGCTGTACGAACCGGCGGATCGGGCCGGTCCGCTGGACGGGGTGCTGGCCTTCTGGGGCGGTATCTTCACGACGCTGTCGTTCCTGACGACCACCGGCTACATCTCGGAGTTCTGGCCCCTGTCGCGGGACTGGGCAGGGCCGGGGTCGTCGGGCCTTGTTCTTGTCGGTCTGGCGCTGATCGGGGGCGGGGTCGCCACCACGGCGGGCGGGGTCAAGCTGTTGCGCGTCTATGCCCTGTTCCGGCATGGCGAGCGCGAGTTGCAGGTTCTGATCCATCCCAGTTCGGTCGGCGGCGACGGGATGATGGCGCGCAGGCTGCGGCGTGAGGGCGCACATGTGGCGTTCATCTTTTTCGTGCTCTTTGCGCTGACCATCCTGCTGGTCATGGCGGCCCTGACGCTGGCGGGGCTGGAGTTCGAACCGGCAATGGTTCTTGCGGTTGCGGCCCTGTCAACGACCGGGCCGCTGGCGCTTGTTGCCGGGGGCGTGCCGCTGGATTACGCCACGCTTGCGCCGGCGGCCAAGGGCATACTTGCCGGGGCAATGGTGCTTGGCCGGCTGGAAACGCTGGCGCTTCTGGTTCTGCTGGCCCCGGAAAGCTGGCGGCGCTGATCCTGCCTGTCCGTAAACAACTGTTTTTTGGTCTGGAATCTCTGCGGTTCCCGTTCCATATTGGCGGGACGACCGGCGGATGACACCCGGGCGACAGGTCGCTGGCGAACCAAGAACAAAAGATACCACGTCGAACAAGAACAAAGGGTCGAAGAACTCATGGCTGCCGATAAACAGAATTTGCAGGATGCCTTTCTCAACCATGTCCGCAAGGCGAAGGTCCCGGTCACCATTTTCCTGATAAACGGGGTCAAGCTGCAGGGAGTCATCACCTGGTTCGACAATTTCTGCGTGCTCTTGCGCCGCGACGGGCAGTCGCAACTGGTCTACAAGCACGCCATTTCGACCATCATGCCGGGTGCGCCGATCAACCTGTACGAGGGCGAAGACTGACCTCCCCCATCGACCTTGACGAGGACCAGACCGGCCCGGCCTTCCGCGCCCCCGGTCGTGATCCGCAGGATACGCGCGATCAGCCGATGCGGGCCTATGTGCTGCATCCCGATCTGCGGGCTGACCGCGACAGGCGTCTGCCCGAACACGGGCTGGCCGAGGCTGTCGCGCTGGCCGCCGCCCTGCCGGACATGGAGGTTGTGGGGGCCGAGGTGGTGCGGGTCGGCCGTATCGCGCCGGGGATGCTGTTCGGGTCCGGCAAGGTCGATGACCTGAAGGCGCGGCTGGCGGCGCTCGACGTGGGCCTTGTGCTGGTCGATGGCCCGGTCAGCCCGGTGCAGCAGCGCAACCTGGAAAAGGAATGGGGCGTCAAGCTTCTGGACCGGACCGGGCTGATCCTGGAGATCTTCGCCGACCGCGCCCGCACCCGCGAAGGCGTGATGCAGGTGGAACTGGCGGCCCTGTCCTATCAGCGCACGCGGCTGGTGCGGGCCTGGACCCACCTGGAACGCCAGCGCGGCGGTTTCGGCTTTGTCGGCGGCCCGGGCGAGACGCAGATCGAATCCGACCGCCGCGCCATCGACGATCAGGTGATCCGCATCAGGCGGCAGCTTGACCGGGTGGTGAAGACGCGCGAACTGCACCGCGCCGCCCGGCGCAAGGTGCCGTTTCCGGTCGTGGCCCTGGTGGGCTATACCAACGCCGGCAAATCGACGCTGTTCAACCGCATGACCGGGGCCGAGGTGCTGGCAAAGGACATGCTGTTCGCCACGCTGGACCCGACCATGCGGGGCGTGACGTTGCCGTCCGGGCGCAAGGTGATCCTGTCGGATACCGTGGGCTTCATCTCCGACCTGCCGACCCAGCTTGTCGCCGCCTTCCGCGCCACGCTGGAAGAGGTGCTGGAGGCGGACCTGATTTGCCACGTCCGCGACATCAGCCATCCGGAAACCGCACAACAGGCCGCCGATGTGGCCGCGATCCTGACCAGCCTTGGCGTCAGCGCCGCGACGCCCCTGCATGAGGTGTGGAACAAGCTGGACCTTGTGCCGCAAGACGACCGTGCCGCGCTGATGGCACAGGCCGCGCGCAGCGACACGGTCTTTGCGCTGTCGGCCCTGACGGGCGAGGGGCTGGACCGTCTGACCGATGCCGTTTCGATCGCGTTCGAAGAGGCAAAGACCGACCGCACGCTGGACCTCGGCTTTGCCGACGGCCGCCGCCGCGCCTGGCTGCACGCCGAAGGCGTCGTGCAGTCGGAAGCCGAGACCGACACCGGCCACCGGATCGCCGTGCGCTGGACCGCGCGGCAGGAACAGCGGTTCCGCGAGGTGTAGGTCCGGGCGCTAAACCAGCGCCAGTTCCATGAACACGACACGGCCAAGGTAAAGCGCCGGAAAGTCTGCCGGGACGGGCACGTCGCGAAAGCCCACCACGCGGTAGATTTTGTGTGCCCCGGTCATGGTGTGATAGCTGCTCAGGGTCACCCGGCGGCGGCCTTGCGCGCGGGCCTCGTCCAGCAGCGCGCGCAGCAGCGCCATGCCCACCCCGTTGCCACGCTGTTCGGGGCGGACGTACATGCGCTTCAGTTCCACCGTCTCGGGGTCGATCAGGCGGAAGGCCACGCATCCCGCCGGAAGCCCGTCGTTGCGCGCCAGCAGAAAACAGCCCGTCGGCGGGCCGTAGATGCCCGGCAGCCCGTCAAGCTCTGCCTCCAGATTGTGAAAGGTCGGGGCCGTCGCCGCATCCGGGTCCTGTGTTTCGCCCCAGGCCACGAACTCCAGCACCAGCGCCTTGACCGCCGCACAGTCCTGCGCTGTGGAAATCTGGCTGATGGACAGCATGTCTTCCCCCTCGCCTGTCCGGCATAGGCTAGCACGGGGCGGGCCGGCGCGGGAAGAAACTGTCACGCCCCTGCGACCACGCCCCTGTCCATCAGTGCCCCGATCTGCCCGGCCCCAATGCCCAGCACGTCGGCAAGGATTTCTTCGGTATGCTGCCCCAACCGGGGCGCGGGCGCAGGGTCAAGGCGGGGCAGGGCGCCCCAGACGACGGGGCTGCCTGCCACGGGAAAGCGACCGATGCCGGGCTGGTCGATCACCCTGACCATCGGGTTCTCCGGCCCCAGGTCGGGGTCTTCCGCCACGGCCTGCGCAAAGCTGCGGAACGGAGCCCAGGTCAGCCCGGCGGCGTCAAAGATCGGCCCGATCTCGGCCAGCGTTCGGGCCGCGAACCACGGTGCAAAGATCGCGGTGATCGCGGCGCGGGCGTGAAAGCGGTTGCCTTCCTGCGACAGGTCAAGGCTCGTCTCGCGCGCCAGTGCCGCGATAGCCTCGGCCTTGTCCAGCACCTTGACCAGCCCGCGCCATTGCCGGTCGGTCAGCCCCACGACCATCACCCTGCGCCCGTCGGCGGTCATGAAATCCTGCCCGTAGGCCCCATACAGCGCATTGCCGGATTTCGGCCTGTCCACCCCGTTCACCGCCACTTCGCCCACGATCCCCAGATGGCCCAGCATCGCGGCGGCCACGTCCTTGAGGCTGAGTTCCGCGACCTGCCCGACTCCGTGGCGCAGGCGGTGGCGTTCGGCGGCCAGCAGCGTGTTGACGATCATCTGCCCCGCGATGCAGTCCCAGGCGGGCAGCACATGGGCCACCGGGTCGGTTGACCCCTCGGGCCCCGTCGCCATCGGAAAGCCAAGCGAGGGGTTCACCGTGTAATCCACCGCAGGCTCGCCCCGCCGCGTGCCGGTCAGCGACACCATCACCAGATCGGGGCGGCGGGCGGCAAGGGCGGGGTAATCCATCCAGCCGCGCACCCGCAGGTTGGTCATGAACAGGCCCGCATCGGGGCCGGGGGCGGTGATGAGGGCGGTGATGATCTCTTGCCCCTCGGGGTGGGCCACATCCACGGCCAGCGACCGTTTGCCCTTGTTCAGCCCGGCCCAGAACAGGCTTTCGCCCGTGGCCGTCACCGGCCAGCGCCGCGCATCAAGGCCGCCCTGCAACCGGTCGAACCGGATCACATCCGCGCCCATCTGCGCCAGCGTCAGTCCGGCCAGCGGCACGGCCACGAATGCCGAGCCTTCGATCACACGCATGCCCTGCAGGATGCCGCCCATCGTCATTCTCCCTGCCAGCCGATGTCGGCCTGCATGCAGACCAGTCCGCCGCGCGTGGCGGTGCAGATCGCCTGCCGCCCGCCAACCTCGGGCTGACCCATCAGGCGCAGCCCATCGGTGTGGAACAGCGGGCGGACCCCGCGATAGCGGTAGTCGGCGGGCATCGCCCCGCCCCGATGCCGCCGCGCGGCCGCGAGAAGCAGCATCGCCTGCATCGGCCCGTGAACCACCAGCGCCGGATACTTCTCGACACGGCTCGCATAGTCGAGGTCGTAGTGGATGCGGTGGCCGTTGAAGGTCAGCGCCGAAAAGCGGAACAGCCGCACGGTATCCATCGGCACGGCGTCTTCCCAGACCGGGGCCTCGGGCGCGGGCACGGGTGGGGGCGGGGTGAAACGGTCGGGCATGGCGACATAGACGATGTCCTGTTCCTCGGTCACCGCCAGCGCGTTACCCATCCGCGTCTCGTGGCGCACCGTCACGAAAACCATGCGCCCGGTGCTTCCGGTCTTTTCGGCCACCTTCAGGATTTCCGACCGACGATGCAGCGTGGCACCGATCCGCAGGGGCAGATGAAAGGTCACCCGCCCCCCCGCCCACATCCGCCGTTCCAGTGGCACGGGGGGCAGAAAGCCGCCGCGTTCGGGGTGACCGTCCGGGCCAAGGCCCGCCATCGGTGCCTCGGGTGCCCAGCCGATCCAGTGCCACAGGGGCGGCAGGGGGCCGCCTTCGACCATCGGGGCCGGCTCATCCAGGGTCACCGCCATGCGGCGCGCCTGACGCAGCGAAACCGCATCCTCGGCCTCGTCCACGCGCCCGACCCAGGCGTCGAATTCGCCCGCCATGTGCAGCCCCTCCCCTCGTGCCGTCTTGTTGTTTTATTGCGTATAGGTGCCCGGCCGGGCGGTGAGGTCAAGGGGGGCAGCCCCGTGCGCCATCGCGGTCCAGCGCCAGGTAGATGCTGTCGCACCATTCGTTGCCCCACAGAAGGGTGCGCTCGGCCCGTCCGGTTTCCCGGAACCCCAGTCGCGCCAGAAGCCGCAGACAGGCGGCGTTGCGCGGGTCGACATCGGCGGTCAGGGCATCGACGGGCCAGGTTGCGAACAGATAGGGGATCACCGCCTGCATCGCCTCGAAAGCCAGGCCCTTGCCCCAATGGTCGGGATGCAGCAGGAACCCGATCTCGGGGGTCGCCCAGGCCCCGGCCTTGCCGATGACACGGCCGTGATGTTCGATCACGAAATCATCCGCCTCGTCGGTCGCCTCGCGCGCGATCATTCCGGCCAGCCAGTCCTCGGTTTCGTCGCGCGTCTTGTGCTCGGGCGTTGCCCAATAGCGCATCGCCGCCGGGTGGCCGAGGGCCGCATGAAGGCCATCCAGGTCGCCGGGCGCGGCCCGGCGCAGGATCAGACGCGGTGTCGTCAGCCGGTCGGCTTTCATTCCGGGGTCAGGTGGGTGATGCCCACTGCCGCCGCCCGGGCCAGATCCGGGTCCAGGGACATCGGCGTGTATTCGCCGCGCCGCCACAACTCGCCCAGATCGTCGTAATGGCGGCTCAGCGGATGGCCCGACTGGCCTGTCGACGTCACGAAAACCGAACTGTCGGGATCGGCGAAATCATAGACCCCGCGATAGCCCGCACCATGCACGTTCAGGAACGGGTCGGGTCCGGTCCCCAGAGTGCTGCCGCGCTGCAGGGTGTTGTCGTCGCCGCTGGTGGACTGGCGGATGTTCACCAGATGGCGCAGCACCGGCACATCGCCCAGCACCGGGTGATCCTGCAACGCCTCATGCGCGTCGCCCCATCGCCAGCTTTCGATGTTCGGGCCATAGCGTTCCACGAGGTCCAGCAGCGCCGCATCCAGCGCGATGCGGGCCAGATCGGTGCAGGTTTCCACCGGGGATGACTGGATCACATCACACCAGACGCCCGCACCGTCGGTGTTGCGGAACACGCGGTCCATGAAGACCGGCTGCAGGTGTTGAAAATCATCGGCCATCGGGCCGATTTCGTCGCGGATCAGGCGGTCCTGCAGTTCGCGCATCCAGGCCGAATAGATCAGCGGTTCCGGCATGTGTTCGTTCATCTCGCCGTTCCAGGCGGCCAGCAGGGACAGGGCCTGCTGGCGCAGGCGTTCCGGCGTGCCTTCGGGTGCTGCCTCGCCCGTGAACCAGAGGTCGGCCCCGATCAGCGGCAGGAGGCGGCGCGCGGCGTTCGACACGGTGTCAAGCTGCGCCTCGATGAAACTGTCGCGGGTATGCACCTCGCGCACCGTCATCAGCCGCAGCCAGCGCTGGATGCGTTCGGTATCGCCCCAGGTAAAGCTGAGGTGCCGCGGAAACGGGGTCTCTACCGTCTTGTTGTTGGTGTTGCCCAGAATGCCGCCGGTCGGGTTCACGAAACGCGGGTTCTCGGCATAGGGAAAGATGCCCTGCCAGCGGTTCGCGGCAATCCATCCGGGGGCGGGCAGGCGGCCCTGCGACTGGCTGGCGGGGTCGCGGCGCGGGATCGCGCCCACCACCTGCATCGCGATGCCGGCGCGGTCGGCCAGCATCAGGTTCTGCGACGGGGCCACGAACAGCGCCCCGGCGGCCATCGCCTCGTCGATGGACTTGGACTGCATCAGCCGCAGCGCCGCCGTCATCGAGGTGTCGGCCCCGGTCAGCGCCGTCCAGGACAGCGCGGCCACATGGCCGGGCGGGGTGATTGCGGCAAGATCATAGTGCGATCCCGGCAGGACGGGGCCGTTGTCGGTCCATCGCAGGGTCAGGGTGACTGGCTCGGCATCCTTGACCGTCACGATGGACCGGCGGGTGACGAAATCCTTCCAGCCCTCGGGGGTCTGGTACTGTTCGGTGTTTTCGGGGTTCAGCTTTTCGATGAACACGTCCTGATCGTCCACATAGGACGATGTGAGGCCCCAGCCCAGGGCCTCGGACCGGCCAAGGATCACCGCCGGAATTCCCGGAATCGTGCCGCCGATGACCCCGCCGGACTGCAGTTGCAGGCGGGCCAGGTACCAGACGGTCGGGGCGGTGAAATCAAGGTGCGGGTCATTGGCCAGCAAGGATCCGCCGGCCGCCGACCGGGACGGTGCCGCCGCCCAGGCATTCGACGCGCCTGCAAGATCGTGGACCGGAAACGGCGACAGCGGGTCGCGCGGTTCGGCTGCGGCCCAGTTCTGCCGGCGCGGCAGGTCCGGAAAGAGGCTGGCATAATCGGGCAGCGCGGCAATCGCCTGGCCCGGATCGTCGGGCAGAAGGTCACGCAGCCGGGCATCGGGCAGCAGCAGCGATGCGCGTGCGCGCAGCACCTCGGCATCCAGATGACCGGCAAGTTGCAGCGCCATCAACTTCAGGATCGCGATGCTGTCGGCCGGTTGCCAGACCGCGATATCGGGGGTGAACAGGAAGAATTCCGGCGCCCCGCGCCCACGCGCCCCGGCATTGACCTGTGCGATCCAGGCATTGACCCCGCGTGCATAGGCCTCGAGCGCGCGTTTCGTGGGGTCGTCCTGTGCCTCGACCGATTGCAGTGCCAGACCGTACAGGTCATAGCGGCGCAGCAGTTCATCGATCCGCACCGTGCGCTGGCCGAAAATCTCGGACAGCCGCCCCTGCGCCGTGCGGCGCAGCATCGTCATCTGCCACAACCGGTCCTGCGCGTGCACAAAGCCAAGCGCGAAATACACATCCTCGTCGGTCTGCCCGAAGATATGGGGCACGTTGGCATTGTTGCGCACGATCTCGACCGGGGCGGTGATGCCGGACAGGCGGAAATCCTCGGAATAGTCGGGCAGCGAGCGGGACAGGAAATAGTAAAGCCCCGCCACCGACAGCACCGCCAGCAGCACCAGCGCCACGACAAGCCGCAACAGCCATTGAAAGGCGACAAGCATGCAGGACCCTGGGCTGGACAATGGCGGACACCCCGCGCTTGACGGGGATTGCACGTCGGTTCCTAGTGCATCCGCCGGGGCCGCGCAATTGCTGCCCGGGTGTCAGGATGCAGGGGAACGGCATGGCGGTTGTGACATTTCTGGGATTGGGCGTGATGGGCGCGCCGATGGCGCGGCATCTTGCGGGCAAGGGTCATGACCTGCGGGTCTACAACCGCACCGCCGCCAGGGCCGAAGCCTGGGTCGCGGCGCATGGCGGCAGCGCCCATGCCACGCCCCGCGGGGCGGCCGAGGGGGCTGCCTTCGTGATGGCCTGTGTCGGCAACGACGATGACCTGCGGGCGGTCTGTCTTGGTCCGGACGGGGCCTTTGCCGGGATGGCCCCGGGCGCGGTCTTTGTGGATCACACCACCGTGTCGGCCCGGGTCACGCGCGAGCTGCACGGGGTGGCGGCCGCGCAGGGCATCGGCTTTGTCGATGCGCCGGTATCGGGCGGGCAGGCGGGGGCGGAAAACGGCGTGCTGTCGGTGATGTGCGGCGGCGACGAGGCACCCTATGCCGCCGCCGAGCCGGTGATTGCCGTCTATGCCCGCATCTGCCGCCGTCTGGGTGACAGCGGATCAGGCCAGATGGCCAAGATGATGAACCAGATTGCCATTGCCGGTCTGGTGCAGGGTCTGGCCGAGGCCATGGCCTTTGGCCAGAAGGCGGGCCTTGACGGGGCCGCCGTTGTCGAGGTCATCAGCCAGGGTGCCGCCGGAAGCTGGCAGATGGCCAACCGCCACAAGACCATGCTGGAGGACCGGTTCGACTTTGGTTTCGCGGTGGACTGGATGCGCAAGGATCTGGGCATTTGCCTTGACGCCGCACGGGAAATCGGCGCGCGCCTGCCCGTCACGGCGCTGGTCGACCAGTTTTACGGCGACGTGCAGGCGATGGGCGGCGGGCGGTGGGATACCTCGTCGCTGATGCGCCGGCTGAATGGCCCCCGGGACTGACCGTTTCGCGCGCAGGGGCGACGCGGGGGTTTCACACCCCCGCACCCCCGTGGGATATTTGTGAACAGAAGACGGCAGGGCCGGACGGGCAGCCCGGTCAGGGCCCGGTCAGGGCCCGGTCAGGGCCCGGTCAGGGAATGATCCGCGTGTACTTTGCGCCTTCCAGCGAGACACCTGCGATCAGGCCAGACTGTCCGAAGACCAGTGCCACCACGGGATCAAGCTCGGTGCTTTCCTTGCCGATGCTGCCCGCGTCGTCCGGCGTGGCATAGAAGGCATCGGCGGCGACGGCCCAGCCTGCACCCCGGCGGAAATCCTGCAGGGCGGTTTCGGTCATGAAGAACAGCGCATGCGCATATTGCTGCGCGCCGACCTGCAGGCCATAGGACGCCCGGGCGGTGGAATAGTAGTCCACCGTCACCCCGTTGATGCGCAGTGCGCCGCGCCCGTAGGCCCCGCCGATGAACAGCCCGGCCTCGGTGATCAGGGGCATCCACAGGATGCCGTAGGCCCGGCTGGCCAGGTCGCGGGTGCCGGGATAGCTGTCGAACAGGAAGGCCTGTGTCGCGTCCACCCGCGCGTCGATCTGCGCCCCGCCATCGCCGCCCACACCGTTGTCGCAGGCGGCCAGCGCAAGGGCCGGCAGACCGAAGATCAGCAAACGGCGTCGTGTCGTGAAGAACATCGTCAGGGTCCAATATGCCTGTGATGCCGGATCTGACCGCCCGGCCTGCCCTGTCAGTTACAGTACCGCGATCCAGTTGTCTTGCCTGTTCGACGGCCGAACGGGCGGCACCGGCAAGGCCCTGCCGAAACCGCGCCCGGCCGGGTGCGACGATGGTGCGCGCGCTTTCGGTCTTGTCACCCGGCTGCAGGCGGCTAGCGAAAAGCCACCTGCCCGGACAGCGCCGCGCGCAGGCCGGAGATGTCGGTGGCGCCCGCCACCGGCGTATCGGATGTCGTATAGGGAAAGAACTGGAGGTCCAGTTTCGAGCCGTCCAGCAGGGCCGCAAGCTGGCCTTCGTCCAGGTCCAGGCTGGCCCGGCAGCCATCGGGATAGCAGACATCGACCTGCGTCAGCAGTTCGGTCTTTCCGATGATGGCACGGATGCCGGGCCGCACGGCTATTCCCAAGGGGATGATCGCAAAGAACACAGGCGACCTGCCGTCCTTGTTGATCTGCAGGCCTACGGAAGCAAAGGGTTTCCCGGTATCGGCATTCACCAGGGTCTGCACGGCCGTGCAGCGGCCCGAACCGCCACAATCGACGGTCCAGGCCTCTGCCGCGAGGGCAGGGGACGCACCGGCACAGACCGACGCGATCATCAGGCAGACAAGGCGTGCGAGGGCAGGCATGATCGACTCCCGGAACAGGAAACGGCACGCTGCAAGGTGCAGCGTGCCGCAGGATTGCAGGCTGTTCAGGCCGCGACGCTGCGGCGACGGCGCACCGCGCCGAGCAGGCCAACGGCCCCCGCCAGCAGGAAGACCGATGCCGGGACCGGCACAGGTGCCACCACGACTTCACCGCCGACGCCCTTGAACGCGAAGACGAAGACGTTTGCATCGTTGTTCGGCCCGCCGGCACCGTTGTTCGGCTTGCCCATCGAGTACAGCTCGGGACCAACGGCCGCCAGCGCCGCCAGCGCATTCGCCGTGTTCCTGCCGGCACCATAGAAGATGTCGAAGCTGTATTTGCTGCCGGCGGCAAGTGCGCCGAAGCCGAAGTCAAAGGTCGACCCGTGATCGGAAGGGCCGACATCGGCAAAGTCGGTGTTGACCGTGCCGCCCACAATCGGGCCGCGCGTGGCGAAGGGATTGGGATCGATGAACCCGTTGTCGTCCGAATACAGCAGGGCGGTTGTCGTGGCGGTACCCACATGGGTCACGAACTCGCTGAACGGGGTCGGCTCGATATCCCAGTCCATCGTGCGGGTATAGCGCAGGTCGGCGATGGCAAGCGCGCCGATGTTCTCGATCGTCACGTTCACCCGGTACAGGTTCGGCGTTTCAGCCGCCGGGGCGAAGTGGTGCGTGATCCGCAGGGACGAGCCCAGATCGACAACGGATGTGGCCGTGCTTGCGGTCGAGGCAAAGCTGACCAGGCTCAGGTTCTGGACACCCAGGACCGCGTTGTTGGCCGCCCCGAAGGCCCCGGTGTCGCCGATGCCGACGCCCCAGCCTTCGCAGATGCAGCCGGGAGCGGTGGAATCGTTGTTGGTCGGCATGTAGCGCAGGCCGACATAGGTCGTGCCGCCCGCCGAGGCCGATCCCGGAACGTTCAGTTGGCCGTAGTCATCGACACCAAGCTGGATCGTCCCGTTGTCAATGACAGAAGCCGCCAGGCCCATGGATGGCAGCACTGTCAGCGCCGCAAGCGCTAACCATTTGGAATAAATCATGTTCTTTTCCTCCCAAGAAAAACGTCGCAGGGAGAACATAGCACTGTAACAGATTCGTAAAAAGCCATATTTTGATATTCGAGCATGTGCAATTGTACAGGTCAGCCGACGAGGGCCTGCGCCACCTCGGGCGCGAAGTAGGTCAGGATGCCGTCGCACCCCGCACGCTTGAAGCAGATCAGGCTTTCCAGCATGGCCTTGTGCCCGTCGATCCAGCCGCGGTCGGCCGCGCCCCGGATCATCGCGTATTCGCCCGACACCTGATAGGCAAAGGTCGGCACGCCGAAGGTGTCCTTCACCCGGCGGCAGATATCCAGATAGGGCATTCCGGGCTTGACCATCACCATGTCGGCCCCTTCGCGCAGGTCACGTTCGACCAGGCGCAGCGCCTCGTCGCTGTTTGCGGGGTTCATCTGATAGGTCTTCTTGTCGCCCTTCAGCGCGGCGCTGGCCCCCACGGCATCGCGGAACGGCCCGTAGAACGCGCTGGCGTACTTGGCGGCATAGGACAGGATCGCCACGTCCTTG
>JAAFHX010000008.1 GCA_013297695.1 Rhodobacterales bacterium
AGCGAGCCGGAACTGCGCGCGCTGTCGCAGGTGGCCATGTCGCTCGGGGTCACGGCCCCGATCACCATCCGGGTGAACCCCGATGTCGATGCCCGCACGCATGAAAAGATCGCGACCGGCAAGAAAGACAACAAGTTCGGCATTCCCATCGACCGCGCTCCTGCGGTCTATGCCGAGGCAGCGCGCCTGCCGGGGATAGAGGTCATCGGCATCGACGTGCATATCGGCAGCCAGTTGACCGACCTTGAGCCGTTTGAACAGGCTTACCTGAAGGTCGCCGACCTGACCCTGCGGCTGCGGGCCGAAGGGCATGACATCCGCCGTCTGGACCTGGGCGGGGGCCTTGGCATTCCCTATCAGCGGTCGAACGAGGCCCCGCCGCTGCCGCTGGACTATGGCGCGCTGATCAAGCGCACCGTCGGGCATCTGGGCTGCGAGATCGAGATCGAGCCGGGGCGGCTGATTTCCGGCAATGCGGGCGTGCTGGTGTCGCGGGTGATCTATGTAAAGGAAGGGCAGGGCCGCGATTTCCTGATCGTGGATGCCGCGATGAACGACCTGATCCGCCCGTCGATGTATGGCGCGCATCATGACATCGTGCCGCTGATCGAACCCGGCCCCGAGGGCCCGCGCCCCTTCGACGTCGTCGGCCCGGTCTGCGAGACGGGCGACACCTTTGCAAAGGCCCGCCCCCTGCCACCGCTGGCCGAGGGCGACCTTGTCGCCTTCCGATCCGCCGGGGCCTATGGGGCGGTCATGGCATCCGAATACAACACGCGGCCGCTGGTGCCGGAAATTCTGGTGAAGGACGATCACTTCGCCGTCATACGCGCGCGACCATCGTTTGACGAAATCTTGAAGCGCGATACCATCCCGGAGTGGTTGTAGGACCAGGCCAACCCGGAGGTGGCAGGCAACGCATGACAAAGGCGGCAGGCGACACGATGCAGGACCGGATCAGGTGGCCGCTGCGCCTGACCTGGGCCGGGCTGTGGGCCGAGCGGCTGACGCGCGTGTTCTGGCCGCTGTGGTGCGTGGTGATCGGCACGCTGGCGGTTCTTGCCTTCGGATTGCACGACATGGTGCCGATCGAGGGGGCGTGGATCGGACTTGTCGCCGCCGTGGCGGGCGCGGTCTGGGCGCTGGTTTCGGGTCTGATGCGGTTTCGGGTGCCCAGGCGGGGCGATGCCCTGATCCGGCTGGATGCGGCGCTGCCCGGGCGGCCCATCGCCGCGCTGAACGATCACCAGGCCATCGGCGCGCAGGACGCTGCCTCGGCTGCGGTCTGGCGCGTGCATCTGGCGCGCATGGCGGAACAGGCGGCGGCGGCCCGTCCGGTCGCACCCGATCTGGCGCTGGCGGGGCGCGACCCCTTCGCACTGCGCTATGTTGCGCTGACGGCACTGGTGGCGGCGCTGATGTTCGGGTCGATCTGGCGGGCGACCTCGGTCGTCCCGCTGGCTCCGGGGGCCGGGACGGCGGCCCTGTCCGGACCGGCGTGGGAAGGCTGGGCGACCCCGCCCGCCTATACCGGCAAACCGGGCCTCTATCTGAACGACATCACGCAGGCCACGCTTGACCTGCCCGCGGGGACCCGCATCCAGTTGCGGCTTTACGGCCAGGTCGGCGCGCTGACCCTGGCCGAGACGGTGTCACAGCGGACCGAGGTCACGGGCGCGTCGGACCCTGTGCAGGATTTCGACGTGCGCCAGTCGGGCAGCATCGAGATTGCCGGTCCGGGGGGCCGCAAATGGGACATCCGGGCACTGCCGGATGGCGCGCCGAAAGTCGCCCTGACCGGCGAGATGACGCGCGAAGAAGGCGGCAAGATGCAGCAGGCCTTTGCCGCCAGCGATGACTACGGCGTGACCTCGGGTCAGGCGGTCATCGCGCTGGATCTTGCCGCCGTGGACCGCCGGTTCGGCCTGTCGGTAGACCCAGAACCGCGTGACGCGATCACGCTTGACCTGCCGATGCCGATCACCGGCAGCCGGGCCGAGTTTACCGAGACCCTGGTCGAGGACCTTTCGAAACACCCCTTCGCCAACCTGCCGGTCAAGGTGACCTTTACCGTGTCGGACGAGGTCGGGCAGACCGGGTCCGCGCCGGTGCTGGCAACGACCCTGCCGGGGCGACGGTTCTTTGACCCTCTGGCGGCTGCCGTGATCGAGGTGCGCCGCGACCTTTTGTGGTCGCGCGCCAACGCGTCGCGGTCGGTGCAGATCCTCAAGGCGGTCACGAACCGTCCCGAAGGCTTCATCCGCAACGAACGCGCCTATCTGCGCCTGCGCGCCGTGATGCGCGATCTTGAGACGGCATCGGCCGGCCTGACGGTCGAGGCGCGCGATGCGATGGCCGACGAGTTGTGGGAAATTGCCCTGCTGGTCGAGGATGGCGACCTCGCCTCGGCCCTGCAGCGGCTGCAGCGCGCGCAGGACCGTCTGGACGAGGCGATCCGCAACGGGGCCGATCCTGCCGAGATCGCCGACCTGATGCAGGACATGCGCGAGGCGCTGAATGACTATATGCAGCAGTTGGCGCAGGAAAGCGAACAGGCCCAGGACCAGCAGACCGCCGAGAACATGCAGGGCCTGCAGATGTCGGGCGACCAGTTGCAGCAGATGCTCGACAAGCTGCAGCAACTGATGGAAGAGGGCCGGACCGCCGAGGCGCAGGAGCTGATGGAGGCGCTGCGCCAGTTGATGCAGAACATGCAGGTCGCGCAGGGCCAGGGTGGCGGGCAGGGCACAAGCCCCGGCCAGCAGGCGATGCGCGAGTTGTCCGAAACATTGCGCGACCAGCAGGGTCTGTCGGACGATGCCTTTCAGGGCATGCAGCAGGGCCAGCCCGGTCAAGGCCAGGAAGGCCGGCAGGGACCGGGACAGGGCCAGCAGGGGCAGGGCCAGCAGGGGCAGGGCCAGCAGCCGGGCGTCGGGCAAGGCCAGGGCCAGCAGCCCGGCGGGCAGGATGGCCGCAGCCTTGCCGAACGCCAGCAGGACCTGCGCAACCGCCTGAACGGCCTGAGCGGCCTGCCCGGCGAGGGCACCGAACCGGGCGAGGCCGGACGGCAGGCGCTGGAGGATGCCGAGCGTGCCATGCGCGATGCGGAACAGGCCTTGCGCGACGGTGATCTGTCCGGTGCGCTGGACCGGCAGGCCGACGCGATGGAGGCAATGCGCGAGGGCATGCGCAACTTCGGCGAGGCGATGGCGCAGGACCAGCAGCCGGGTCAGGCGGCCCCCGGCCAGGGCGAAGCCTTCGGCAACGCCGACCCGAACGGCCGGCAGCAGGACCCGCTTGGCCGCAACACCGGCGAGATGGGCCGGATCGGGTCTGACCGCAACATGCTGCAGGGCGAGGATGTGTATCGCCGCGCACAGGACCTGCTGGACGAGATCCGCCGCCGTACCGGCGAACAGACCCGCCCCGACAGCGAACTGGACTACCTGCGCCGCCTGCTTGACAACTTCTGAACGCGGCGCAGGCTAGCCGCCAGACTGCAGAAAGCTTTCGATCCGCCGTTGCGCTGCCGTGACCGTGGCATCAAGCTGGCGGCGAAGCTGATCAACCGAGTTGACATAGGCCGCCACCATGCCTGCGCTTTGCGGCAGCAGGGCGGTGATCCGGGGCGCGCCGCCATAGGCCGCTGCCGCGAGGATAACGACAGCCATCATCAGACCGAACCCGGCCCGGAACCCGGGGCGCGCATCTTCCTTGGCAACGGGCAGAACGGGGCTGTTGCGGTGGCTTCCGGCCGTCAGGGTCGAGTTGATCTCTTCGATATCCGGCAGAATGGCACGCCGTGCCACGGGGCGGGGCAGCACCGGCAGGTCGGGGGCCTGCTGATCCGGCCGAAGCGGTTCCGGCGGCAGGCGGGCCGGCTGGAGCACAGGGCCGACCGGGGGCACGGGTGGCGGCATCGGATCGGGGACGGCGCTGTTTTCTTCCGCACGGGCGGCATCTGCCCGGCGGGCGGCCGCCTCGCGCAGCGCCTCGTCCCGCAGGATGGCCATGACCTGTTCGTCCAGGGGTCTTCGCGGCACCGCGACAGGCATCGCGGTCGCTGGAACCGCTTCCGGCGGTTCGCCCTGCCCGGAGCGCAGAAAGGGCGGCGGGGGGGCAAAGGGCTGCGGCACCTCTGCCGCGACGCGGGCTTGCGCGGGCGCAACCGGCGGTCGGCGCTGAAACCAGCCCTGCCCGCAATCGGAACATTGCACGTCGCGTCCGGCCTCGGGGATCGCATCCTCGCCGACCTCGTACTGCGCAGCGCATTTCGGGCAGACCAGCCGCATCATCCTGTCCGTCACTACAAAATCGTCCGCGGCACCACGATCCGGCGCACCCGCGCGCCTTGTCTAGCAAGCCTGCGCTTCGCCACCAAGGGCCTGCGGGAGAATCTCGGCCTTCCGGGTTGCCCAGTCGGTTGAAACCCGCGCCGAACCACGCAAGAGTGCGCACATCCGGGAATGGCCTGCGGGGAACCGGGCCTGCCCTGCCCCAAGGAGCCGCTTCATGCCCTACCCGCTGCAATGGCTGCTGTCGCTTCTGTTCATCATCCAGATGTATCTGGCGATGCTGGTGCTTGCCGTTGTCTACACGCCCTTCGCGCTCTTTCGCCGCGAGGCTGCCTATGCCGCGATGCACAGTTACTGCCGGTGGGTCCGCTGGTCGGCGGCGCGGATGATCGGGCTGCGGTCCGAGGTGCGCGGCACGCCGCCCACCGACGCGGTGCTGGTTGCGGCCAAGCACCAGTCGTTTCTGGACATAATCATCCTGTTCGGGTCGATGCCGCAGCCCCGGTTCATCATGAAGAAGGAACTGGTCTGGGCCCCCATTCTGGGCTGGTACGCGCTGCGCATTGGCTGCGTGCCGGTGGATCGGGGCAAGCGCGGACAGGCCATCGCGCAGATGATGGCAGCCGTTGCTTCGGGGCAGCAAGCGTTGGGGCAGTTGCTGATCTACCCGCAGGGCACCCGCGTGGCCCCGGGTGTCAGGCAGCCCTACAAGGTAGGCTCGGCGCTGCTTTACGCGCAACTGGGGCAGGACTGCGTGCCTGCGGCCACGAATGTCGGCGTGTTCTGGCCGCGGCACGGCATCTACCGCAAACCCGGACTTGCGGTCGTTGAATTCCTGCCGCGCATCGCGCCGGGGCTGGACACGGCAACCTTCATGACCCTGCTGGAGCAGCGCATCGAGACCGCATCCGACCGGCTGATGGCCGAGGCGGGTTTTCCGGGGCAAAAAGGCTGACACGCCACCGGGTGCGCAAGCAGCCCGCCATCTGCCGGATCAGGCCGCTGTCCGCCCGGCTGTCGGAAAGGTGCGCTCGGGCCGATAGCTTTGGAAACTCGACAGGGTCTGCGCATTGCATTCCGCCTGCCAGCGGCTGCCGGGAACGACGGCGGTCACGACCGGAAAGCGGCCCCGGAAGGCTTCGGTGGCCGCGCAGTCTTCCATCGCGATGGTCACAAGGCCCGCCACGATGCCCCCCTGCCGCTCGACCAGTTCAACTGCCGCCTCCATCGTGCCGCCGGTCTGAATCCACTGATCCGCCAGCAGCACGCGGGTTCCCGCCGCAAAGGCCGGCTGGCGCAGTTCCATGTCCTGCGTCTTGCCCGAATAGTTGGTGAAGCTGACGCGGTCGGTATCCACACACAGCTTGCCTGCCTTGCGGACGGGCAGAAAGCCGCGCCCCGTGCGGGCGGCAAGCCCCGCACCCAGCACAAACCCCATGGCATCGCATCCGCCGACGACATCGAAGGCCACACCGTCCAGATCGGCGATCAGGTCGTCCAGCAAATCCTGAAACGCGACCGCGTTGATGTAGATCGACGTGGGGTCCAGCCAGGCGAACATCGGGCCTTTCGTGTTGGGCGACATCAGCGACAGATACCAGCGATCGTCGCGCGGTCCTTTGAGGTCGGTCATCTGGGGGCTCCGCAAGCTCGGGTGAAGTCAAGCAGCGCGGACAGCCGCGCCGGGTCGATGTTGTAGAAATCGTCCCTGTGATTGATGCCGGTGGCCACAAGAAAGCAGTCGACATCCGCCGCATATGTCGGGGCGTTGTCCGGCGTGATGCCCGAGGCAATGGCCAGAGGTGCCCGGCCAAGACCCTGCCGGAAGTCGGCGATCTTGGTCAGGTCGACCGCCTCGCCCGTTGCAACTCCGGACGTGGTCACCACATCCATGAAGGGCCGTGCCAGACCTGCCGACAGCGCATTCAGCGCCGGATCGACCGGGCGCTGTTTCTTGAAGCAGACCCCGCCGAAATACAGCCCTGTCCAGCCGCTGGCCTCCCGGATCGCCGCATTGGCTTCGGCCTCGTCCTGCGAGGACCTTCGTTCGTCGATGCAGGCATCGTCGGCCCAATAGGCGTCGATCCCGCAGCCTTCGGCCTGAAGCTGCCCCAGGATCGGAAAGGCCACGCGACCGGATTGGGCCAGGAAATTCACGCCCAGCCAGACGTCCGGGCATTCGGCGCGCACCCCGCGCAGGATCGGCAGGAAAGGCTCCACCGGGAAATCATGGTTTATCAGAAAGATGCCCGGTGCGCCCAGGCGCATGGCATGGCCAATGTTGGCCAGGGTCTGCCCCAGGTCCTGCACATGGATCACAGGCGTGACCACAGGTCCGGGCGTCTTGAACAGGCGGTGAAAGGCGCTGCGGTCCATCATGATCTCCTTGCCCCCTGCAGGGATAGGAAGGCCTTGGCGATATCAGAAATTGATAATTACAATGGTCGCATAAGCAGCGGAAATGAGGGGGCAATGCCGATGCTGACCAATGTGCCGACCGATCTGTTGCGGGCATTCGTGACCGTGGTCGATCTGGGCAGCTATACCCGCGCGGCCGAGGCGCTTGGCCGCACCCAGCCCGCGATCAGCCTGCAGATCCGGCGGCTGGAGGATTTGCTGCGGACGCGGCTGATCAACACCGAAGGCCGGCAGATCCGGCTGACCGACGCGGGCGTGTCGCTTGGTCCCTATGCCCGCCAGATCCTGCGGCTGAACGACGATATCGTGGCCCATTACGCGGCCGAGGCGCTGTCGGGCTGGATCAGGGTCGGCCTGCCCACCGATTTCTCGAATGCCTTCCTGCTGGGCGCGATCACCCGGTTCGCGGTCAGCCATCCCGATGTGCGCATCGAGGTGGAAAGCAACCTGTCGCGCACCCTGCGGCAGTCGCTGGCCGCTGACCGGCTGGACATCATGATCGGGATCGCGCCGACCCAGGACGAGGCCTATCTGGTCAATTCCGCCACGATTGCCCCGATCTGGGCCATGGCAGAAGACTTCCGTTGGGTTCCCGGCAGCACCCTGCCGCTGGTCCGGCACCCCGACCCCTGCGAATATGCCGACCGGATGCGCACGGCCCTGCGCACGACGCGGAAAAGCTGGAAGACCAAGATGGTTTCGGGGGATGTGGCAGGCATCCAGGCGGCGATTCTTGCGGGGATCGGGGCAAGTGCGCTGACCCCGGCAACGCTGGCCCAGGGCATGCGGGTCGGAACCGCCGCCGAGGGGTTCCCGCCGCTCGCGCCGTTGCGCATCGGCCTGTTTTATAAGCACGCGCGCCTGTCCAAGGCGGGCCATGGGCTGGCGCAGTGGCTGATCCAGCAGATCACGCTGGCCAGCCAGGGGGCACCTGCATAAGCAGGTCTTATGAGAGCATACGGAGACCAAATTTCCGCAGCAGCCGACAACGCTTCTAAGGTTTGCGCAAGGCCGGAGCGAATCGTGACCCGGCCATCACAACAGGGGATGCCATGATGACCGAAAGCCGCCTTCACCTGACCCGCCGCCGCCTGCTGCAAGGGGCGGCAAGCGTGGCACTGGCCACACCGATGCTGAACCGCGCCTGGGCGCAGGAGCCGACGCAGATCAACATGCTTGCCTGGTACGGGCACGCAGAGCCCGACATCGTGGGCGAGTTCGAGGCCGCGAACAACGTCAAGTTCGTGCCGAAATACTATGCCGGCGGCGACAACATGCTGGCGCTGATCTCGCAGTCTCCGCCCGGAACCTATGACCTGATCCTGTCGGACGCCGAGTTCGTGCAGCAACTGAACGCAGCGGGCTACATCGAGCAGATGGACCCGTCGCTGTATCCGTTCGACGATTTCTTTCCCGAATTCCAGAAGTTCCCCGGCCACTGGACGGGTGACCAGCTTTGGTCTGTCATGGTGCGCTACGGGCTGCTGGGCGTGTCCTACAACACCGATGCGCTGACCCGCGAAGAGGCGATGAGCTATAACGCCTACTGGAACCCGAAGGTGACGGGCAAGGTCGGCCATTTCGACTGGCACCTGCCCAACCTTGGCCAGATCTCGCTTCTGAACGGCAACAAGTCCCCCTCGCCCTTCGACATAGACGCAGCCGCCTGGGGCGCACTGCAGGAAAAGACCCTTAGCCTGAAGCCGCAGGTCGGCGGCTATTTCGACTACGGCGGCACGTTCAGCAGCCTGAAGAACGGCGAGATGCTGGCGATGGTCGGGATCGGAGACTGGATAACCGGGGTGCTGGCCAAGGACGGGGCCAAGGTGGACAGCGTGATCCCGGAAGAGGGCGGCATCCAGTGGACGGAAAGCTATTCCATCGGCAAGGGCACCTCCAAGACCGAGATCGTCAACAAGTTCATCACCTACATGCTCAGCCCCGCCGGGCAGGTGAAGTCGATCCAGATGGCAGCCTATCCCGGCCTGTCGCCGACCCTGTCCGGCTGGACCGCGATCCAGGAGGCCAACCCGGCAGAGGCCAAGCGGTCTGGCCTGATCGTCGGGGCCGACAACGACCCGATCAAGATGTATCGCGAGGGGCGCATCTTCTATCGCGACACGCCCAAGCAGCAGACGCTTGAGGACTGGAACGACTTCTGGTCGGAATACAAGTCCGCCTGACACACGGACACGGGCGGCCCTGCCCCGGGCCGCCCGAACCCGGCATGCGCACATCCCGCCCCCTTGACGTCTATCGCCTCGTCTGGCGCCTGCCCCTGCTGGTCTGGCAGGGCGCGTTCTTTGTCGTGCCGCTGGCTTTCCTGGCCGCGATGACCTTCTGGCTGGTGCAGAACTACCGGATGGAACCGGCCTTCGTGCTGACCAACTGGCAGAAGACACTCGGGCGGAGCGTCTTCTGGGACGCGTACTGGCTGACCCTTGGCCGTGCCCTGCTGGCAGGGGTCCTTGCATCGGTAGTGGCGTTTCCGGCGTCGTACACCCTTGCCTTCCGGATGGGGGACAGCGCCCGGCGGTTTGCGCTGATGTGCCTTGTCGTGCCGTTTTTCACCTCGTTTCTGGTCCGCGCCTATGCCTGGCAGGTCATCCTTGCCGAAGGCGGCCCGGTCAATGCGGCCCTCGGGACCATCGGGCTTGGACCGTTCACCATGCTGAATTCGGGTTTCGGCGCGATGGTGGGGTATCTGACGCTGGTGCTGCCGCTGGTCGTGATCTTCCAGACCTGGAGCCTTGCCGCCATCGACCGCAGCCTGATCGAGGCTGCGGGCAATCTGGGCGCCAGCCCCGGGCGGGTGCTCGTGTCGGTCATCCTTCCGGCGGCAAGGACCGGGCTGGTGCTGGGAGCGCTGTTTGCCTTCATCATGACCTTCGGCGATTTCGTCAGCCCGTTCTATCTGGGCGGGTCGAAACCCCCGACGCTGACCATCCTCATCATCGATACCACCAAGTCCGGCCAGCAGTGGCCACGGGCCGCCGTTGTGGCGCTGATGATGATCGCCACGCTGTTTGCGGTTGCGGCGGCGGCGCTGCGGGCGGCTTACGGGGGGCGCAGATGAAGGCTGTTTCCGCTCTTGGCCGGGTCTATCTGGCCGCGCTGTTCCTGTTCATCTTTGCGCCGATCGCGGCAAGCTTTGTCTTCTCGTTCAACTCCGACCGCTTTCCCACCCTGCCGCTTGGCCATTTCACGACCGAATGGTACGCCCGCGCCTTCTCGCGCCCCGAAGTGTGGGAGGCGATCCGGAATTCCCTGATCGTGGCAGCGGCAACGTCGGTTCTGTCCACCTTCATCGGCTTTGCGACCGCCTATACCGATTTCCGCTACGGGTTCCGCTTCAAGCAGGCCTACCTGGCGCTGGCACTGCTGCCGCCGACGCTGCCGCTGGTCATTCTGGGGCTGGCGATGCTGGCGTGGCTGTCGCAGGTGGGGCTTTCCGGCACGCTGGCCGGGATCATCATCGCGCATGTCGTGCTGGCCACGCCGTTTGCCATGGCGATCTGCCGCCTGCGGCTGAACCAGATCGACCCGTCGCTGGAGGCGGCGGCCTGGAATCTCGGGGCCGGGCAATGGATGGCCATGCGCCATGTCATCCTGCCGTTCTGCGCGCCCGCGATCCTGTCGGCGCTGTGCCTGACGGCGGCCGTCAGTTTCGATGAATTCGTCGTGGCCTGGTTCGTGTCGGGCCTGAACCGCACGGTCCCGGTGATGATCCTGGAAATCCTGCAAGGCAACGTGGACCCGCAGATCAACGCCATCGGCACGGTTGTGTTCCTGACCTCGATGACCCTTGTGATCGCCGCCCAGGTCCTGATCTTCAGAAAGCGCCGCCATGAGTGATCGCCATGACTGACCCCCTTGTCCGGTTCAGCCGGGTCCACAAGCGGTTCGGCACCTATGTTGCCGTCAAGTCGCTGGACCTTGACATCCAGCGCGGCGAGTTCCTGGCGCTGATGGGGCCGTCAGGCTGCGGCAAGACCACGACGCTGCGCATGCTGGCCGGACTGGAGCAACCGACCTCGGGCACCATCACCATCGGCGGCAAGGTGATCAACGATGTTCCCCCGCACCGGCGCGATACCCCGCTGGTGTGGCAGTCGCTGGCGCTGTTCCCGTTCCTGAACGTGGTCGAGAATGTCGAATTCGGCCTGCGGATGCGCGGCGTCGGTGCCACGGAACGGCGGGACCGGGCGATGATGTGGCTGGGCCGGATGGACCTGAAAGGGTTCGAGACCCGCCGGATCGACCAGTTGTCGGGCGGCCAGCGCCAGCGCGTGGCGCTGGCCCGGTCGCTGGTGACAGAGCCCGAGATGCTGCTGCTGGACGAACCCCTGTCGGCGCTGGACGCGCATCTGGTGATCCGCATGCAGGGCGTGCTGACCCGGCTGCAGAAGGACCTTGGCATTACCTTTGTCTATGTCACCCATTCACAATCCGAAGCCTTCTCGATGGCGGACCGTGTGGTCATCATGGGCCATGGGGCCATCGAGCAGATCGGCCGCCCGCAAGAGATTTTCCGCGGCCCGAAAAGCCGTTTCGTGGCCGAATTCGTCGGTCGCAACAACATTCTGGGCGGGTCGGTGACGGGCGGCATGATGGCAACGCCGCATGGGCCGGTGCCGGTGCCGACCGCCGACGGCATGGCCGAAATCGTCGTGGCCGCCGACCGCGTGGCAGTGTCGCGCAACCGCCCCGACGGGACGGCGATCCGCGCGACTTTCCTGTCGGAAGAGTTCGCGGGCACCGGGATCATCTGTTATTTCGAGACGCCCGATGGTGCCGAGTGGAAAGCGCAGGTGACCGAAGCGCAACTGGCCGACCTGCAGCCGGAAAGCGGGCAGGACTTCTGGCTGTCCTGGGACTCCGGGGCGGTGCATGTGATGCGGGGCTAGCGCCTCCACACGACGGCGTTCTCGTGGCGCTGGATCAGATGGGCCATGGCCCCGAAGGCATCGACGACATAATCGGCAAAAGCGGCGGCGGCGGGATTCTGCGGCACCCCGGCAAGCCGCAGGATGCCCAGATTGCGCTGAGGCTGGGGAATATCGACGGGCAGGACGGCGATGCGGTTCTGCTTGCGCTCGGCAAAGAACACCGAGAAGGGCAGGATCGCCAGCGCATCGGTTTCGGTCAGATAGTTCATCACGCTGAGCAGCGAACCGCCGGAATAGCAGATGTCCAGATCGGGCGTTCCCAGTGACGACCGGATCGCGAACAGATCGGCCAGCAGCGGCGAGCCCGGCAAGGGCGCGACCCACCGGTAGTTCCCCAGTTCGGCCAGATCCAGCCGCCGGGTCCGGATCAGCGGATGGCCGAAGCGGCAGCAGACGACGTTGCGCGCGGCAAGGATCGGCTGGAACTGCAGGCCGCCCGGTTCGCCCGAAGTTCCCAGGGGCACGATGCCGATATCCAGTTGGCCCGCGCGCAGGCCCGCGCCGACCTCGGCAAGGTTGCCATAGCTTTGTTCCACCATGACATCGGCGTTGCGGTTCTGGAACTCGGCGATGATCCGGCTGATCATTGCATCCATGAAGAACGGCACGCCACAGACCCGCACCAGCCCGCGCGTGCCGCGCAGCAGGCTTTGGACCGCCTCGGCGGCCCGCCTGCTTTCGCTCAGGATACGGCGGCCATGGCTTGCAAGCTGGATGCCCAGGGGGGTGGCCTGAAGCGGGCGATGCCCGCGCAGGAACAGGGGCTTGCCCACCCGTGCCTCAAGCTGCGCAAGGGATCGCGACAGCGCCGGCTGTGACAGCCCCAGGGCCTCGGCCCCCTTGCTGACGCTGCCCGCATCGACGACGGCGGATAGCTGGATCAGGTGAGTCTCGCTCAGCTTCATAGCAGAATGGTATATTGATTATCCTGAAGATCATCAACTGCCCGCCTGCGCTGCCCTAACGTCGCGCGAAAGGCAACGGGACCGGGCATGGACGCAGGGCTGGACAATCTGGGGGAGGCATCGCTTGTGGTCGAGCTTCGCGCCCGGCTGTCCAAGCCAAGGCCAGACCGGCTTGATCAGGCCGTGGGCGTGATCCTGGATCATGCAATCGCCGCGCTGGACCGGCTGAAACCAAGCGAGGCCGAGTTCGACAGCCTGCTGCAGTTTCTGACCGACGTGGGCTATGCCACCGATGCCCGGCGGCAGGAATGGGTGCTGCTGGCCGATATCTTCGGGCTTTCCCATCTGGTCGCGGGATGCTCGGCCCACCCGAACCCGGGGGGAACGCCTTCCACTCTGGCCGGTCCCTTCTACCGGGCCGATGCGCCGCATATGGATAACGGGGCGAACCTGAGCCGCGATGGCATCGGCGCGCCCCTGACGGTGACGGGCCGTGTGACCTCGGTCGCCGATGGCCCGGTCTGCGGCGCGGTGGTCGAGGTGTGGCATGCCAACGGCGCAGGGCGGTACGAGAACCAGGACCCCGACAGCCAGCCCGAGCACAATCTGCGGGGCCGTTTCGTCACCGACGATGCGGGGCGCTTTGCCTTTCGCACGGTGCGGCCGGGCGGCTACACCCTGCCCGATGATGGCCCGGTCGGGCGGCTGGCGCGCCGTCTGGGCCTGTCGATGGATCGGCCGGCGCATATCCATTTCGCCGTATCGGCACCCGGCCACAGACGGCTGGTCACCGCCATCTTCGACGGCAGCGATCCTGCCATCGGCCGCGACGCCCTGTTCGCCGTCAGGCCCGACCTGATCGGAACCTTTCGTTCCGACGGGGCCGGGCACAGCCTTGACGTGGCTCTGGTCATCGACCCGGAACTGCCTGCCCTCTCCACCCCCAAGCAGAAAGGATGAACCCCATGGCCCTTGTTTCAGGCTATCACCACCTGACGATGAGCACCGACGGCGTGCAGGAAGACTATGATTTCTACACCAAGACCCTGGGGCTGCATTCGGTCAAGCGCACCGTTCTGTTCGACGGAACGATCCCGGTCTATCACCTGTATTACGGGTCGCCCGCCGGGGATGCGTCGACCATCATCACCACCTTCCCGTTCCGCAAGCCCGGCATCTACGGGCGGCGCGGCAGCAACCAGACGCGCACCATCCTGCAGGCGATCCCGGTGGGGGCCGCCGATTTCTGGGTGAACCGCCTGAACGGCTTTGGCATTCCGGCCACAACGGGCGACCGGTTCGGCCTGAAGCGGGTGATCTTTGCCCATCCCTGCGGCATCCCGCACGAACTGGTGGAAAACCCCGGCGACACCCGCGCGCCGATCACCAATGCCGCTCGGGGCATCGGGGCGGAACATGGCATCAGGGGCATCTTCGGCGGCACCATTGCCGTGATGGATGCCTTCGCGATGGAAGAGTTCCTGGACATCGGCATGCAGTTCCGCCGCGAGGCCAGCGATGACGCGGGCAGCCTGTGGATCGTGCCGGAAAACAACGGCCTTCATTCGGTGGTGGAACTGCTGGTGGACAAGGTCAGCCCGCAGGGGACCTGGACGCTGGCCGGGGGCACCGTTCACCATCTGGCGTTCAACACCGGCACCGAGGACAACCAGATCGCGCTGAAGGCGCGGCTTGAAGGCATGGGCTATACCGATGTCAGCGAGCAGAAGGATCGCAACTATTTCAAGTCGATGTACATGCGCAGCCCGGGCGGCGCGCTGTTCGAACTGGCCTGGACGGTGCCCGAAGGCTGGGCCAAGGACGAACCCGCCGATGCCATCGGCAAGAGCCTGGTCTTTCCGCCGTGGTTCGAAAACCGCCGCGCCGAACTGGAAGCCGGGCTGGAGCCTGCGGCGTTCTGATGCCGGGGATCGCGGGCATCCGGCGGCCGGGGGTCGCGGCAGACAGGGCACGGGTGCTGTGCATCCTTGTCCATGGCCGCAACCAGACGCCCGAAGACATGGAGGCCGCCGTCGTGCAGCACCTGTCGACGCCGGATGTTGCCTTTGTTCTGCCGGAGGCGCGCCTGAAAACCTGGTACACCGCCTTGGCCGTGGCACCGCTTGAGCCGACAACACGGGCCGAACTGCGGGCATCTCTGGACGATCTCGCGGCGCTGATCGGATCGCTGCGGGCCGAAGCTCCCGCAAGGCCGCTCGTGCTGGCGGGGTTCAGCCAGGGGGCCTGTCTGTCGCTGGAACACGCGTTCAGGGGCGACGCCGCACCCGAGGCCGTGGTGGCGCTGACCGGGTGCCGGGTCGGGGTGATGACGGACGACCGGCCGGCGCGTGTGGCAGCCGGTCTGCCGGTTTACCTGTCGGCGGGGCAGGATGACCCGTGGATTCCCCTGACGGCCTTTGCCCGGACCGCGGCCGAACTGGGCCGGGGCGGGGCGGCGCTGCGGACGGATGTGTTTCCGGCCCGCCCGCACGAGGTGTCGCCCCCCGAGATCGCCATGCTGGACAGCGTGCTGACCGATCTGGCCGCCGGGCGCGCGCCCGCCTTCGGGGCTGCGCGATGACCCGGCCCTTCGTCTTTCCCGGCCTTGCCACCCGTGTCGTCTTCGGTTCCGGCACGCTGGCACGGGTGCCGGACGAAGTGGCCCGCCTGGGCCGGTCGCGGGCGCTGGTGCTGTCGACCCCCCAGCAGCAGGCGCAGGCGCAGGCGCTTGCCGGTGCGCTTGGCGCGCGGGCGGTTGGCGTGTTCGCCGGGGCCATGATGCACACACCCGTCGAAGTGACCGAAGCCGCCGTTGCGGCCTATGCCGCCGCCGGGGCGGATTGCGTGGTCAGCCTGGGCGGCGGGTCCACGACCGGCCTTGGCAAGGCAATTGCCACCCGCAGCGGGGCCGATCAGGTCGTGGTGCCCACAACCTATGCCGGGTCTGAAATGACCGATATCCTGGGCGAGACGGCGGGCGGAGAGAAGACCACGCGGCGCGATCCCTCGATCCGCCCCGAGGTGGTGGTATATGACGTCGACCTGACGCTGACCCTGCCGGTCGGCCTGACGGTCGCCTCGGCGCTGAACGCCATCGCGCATGCGATGGAAGGGTTCTATGCCCCCGACCGCAACCCGGTCACCGAGGCGCTGAGCCGCGATGCGATGCAGGCTTTTGCCCGCGCGCTGCCGGTTCTGGTGGCAGACCCGGTGAACCCCGATGCCCGGGCCGACGCGCTTTACGCGGCGTGGGGATGCTCCACCACCCTGGGGCATGTGACCATGGCCCTGCATCACAAGCTGGCGCATGTGCTGGGGGGGAGTTTCGGTTTGCCGCACGCGGAAACCCACGCAGTCCTGCTGCCGCATACCACAGCCTACAACGAACCTGCGGTGGGCGCGCTGCTCGACCCGATCAGGGCAGCCTTCGGGCAACCTACCGCCGCCGCCGGGCTGTGGCACTTCGCAAAGGCCTGCCACGCGCCGCTGCGGCTGGCCGATCTTGGCCTGACGGCGGCTGATCTTGACCGCGCGGCAGAGATTGCCGTGCGCAACCCCTATGCCAAACCGCGACCGATCACCCGGACCGGCATCCGGGACCTGCTGCAGAACGCGTTCGACGGGGTCTGCCCCGCCTGACGGCGAAAACCAAAAAAAGGGAGGAACGACAGATGATTACCAGACGCAAACTGCTTCGCTCGGGCGCCGCGACCGGCCTTGCCATGGCCGCACCGGGCCTGTTCGCACCCGCCATCGCCCAGGGGGCGAAGATCCGCCTTGGTTATGTCAGCCCGCAATCCGGGCCGCTGGCCGGTTTTGCCGAAAGCGATGCCTACAACATCGACGCATTTCTTGCGTCCAGCGCAGGCGCGAATTTCGAGGTCATCGTCAAGGACAGCCAGTCCGACCCGAACCGCGCCGCCGCCGTGGCCAAGGAACTGATCGTCGATGACGGCATCAACCTGATGCTGGTGGCCTCCACCCCGGAAACCACGAATCCCGTGGCCACCACCTGCGAGGCCGAAGGGATGCCGGTCATCTCGACCATGGCCCCGTGGCAGCCATGGTTCATCGGCCAGCAGGGCAACCCGGGCGATCCGGCAAGCTGGAAGCCGTTCAACTATGCCTTCCACTATTTCTGGGGGCTGGAAGACGTGATCGCCGTCTTCCTCAACATGTGGAACCAGATCGAGACCAACAAGCAGGTCGGCGGGCTGTTCCCGAACGATGCCGACGGCAATGCCTGGGGCGACCCGAACGTGGGCGTCGGACCCGGCTTTGCCGCACAGGGCTATACGCTGGTCGATCCCGGCCGGTTCCAGAACCTGAACGACGATTTCTCGTCGCAGATCAACGCGTTCAAGGCAGCGAACGCCGAGATCGTGACGGGTGTGGTGATCCCGCCCGATTTCACCACCTTTCGCAACCAGGCGCTGCAGCAGGGCTTCAACCCCAGGATCATCACCGTGGCCAAGGCGATCCTGTTCCCGCAGTCGGTCGAGGCTTTGGGCGAGGCCGGGAACAACCTGTCCTCCGAAGTGTGGTGGAGCGCGCAGCACCCGTTCAAATCGTCGCTCACCGGCCAGTCAGCGGCCGATCTTGCGGCCGATTTCACCGCCAAGACCGGGCGGCCCTGGACCCAGCCCATCGGCTTCATCCATTCGTTGTTCGAGGTCGCGACCAATGTCATGGGCCGGGTGACCGACGCAGCGGATGGGGACGCCGTGGCGGCGGCGATTGCGGCGACCGACATGAACACGATGGTCGGCAAGGTCGCGTGGAACGGGGTCGGGATGCCGCCCTTTGCCGCCGCGAACGTCTGCAAGACACCGCTGGTCGGCGGCCAGTGGCGGCGCAATGCGGACGGCACCTTCGCGCTGGTGATCGTGGACAACAAGACCGCGCCCGAGATTCCGGCCGCCGGCACGATGGAGGCGCTGGCCTGATGCAGCGGCCCCCCCGGGGATCATCCCCGGGGGCTGCCGGGCGGCAAAGCATCATGACAGAGGTTCTGCGCCTTGAGAATGTCTCGAAAAGCTTCGGTGCCCTGAGGGTGACCGACACCGTCAGCTTTTCGGTACCCAAGGGGCAGGCCCTGGGGATCATCGGGCCGAACGGCGCGGGCAAATCCACGCTGTTCAACCTGATTACCGGGAACATCCTGCCCGACCGGGGTTCGATTCACCTGAGCGGGCAGGATGTGACCCGGCTGCCCGCGATGAGGCGGGTACGCATGGGGGTCGGGCGCAGCTTTCAAATTCCGCAGCCGTTCGAAGGGCTGACGGTGTATGAGAACCTGCTGACGGCAGCGGCCTTCGGGCAGGCGCGGCGCGAGGCCGATGTTCAGACGGAATGCGCAGAGATTCTGGCCGAGACCGAGCTATTGCGCCGCGCGAATGATCTGGCCGGGTCGCTCTCGCTGCTGGACCGCAAGCGGCTGGAACTGGCGCGGGCCATGGCATCGGGGCCCGAACTGCTGTTGCTGGACGAAATCGCCGGGGGCCTGACCGAGGGCGAATGTCAGGCGCTGGTGGAAACGATCCGGGCGCTGCATGCGCGCGGCATCACCATCATCTGGATCGAGCATGTGCTGCACGCGCTGAATTCGGTGGTGGAACGGCTGCTGGTGCTGGATTTCGGAAAGGTCATCGGGGTCGGTGCCCCCGCCGAAATCATGGCTTCGAAAGAGGTGCGCGAAATCTATCTGGGGCTGGAGGTCTAGGGAATGCTGCAGACCCATGCCCTGACCGCGTCCTACGGCCAGTTCAAGGCGCTGTTCGGCATTGACCTGCATGTCGCCCCCGGCGAATGCGTGGCGATCATCGGGGCGAACGGGGCGGGCAAGACCACGCTGCTGCGGTCGATCAGCGGGGTGCTGCGCAATGCGCCCGGGATGGTGACGCACAGGGGCACGCCCATCGGCGCGCTGTCGGCCGATGCGGTGCTGCAGCGCGGCATCGCCATGGTGCCCGAAGGGCGAAAGCTGTTCCCGTCGCTGACGGTTGAAGAAAACCTGATGATCGGCGGGCAGGTCCGGCGGGGCGACGGGCGCTGGACGCTCGACACGGTCTATGCGCTGTTCCCGATCCTGCGCGAACGCCGCCTGTCGCCGGGCACCGCCCTGTCAGGCGGGCAGCAGCAGATGGTGGCCATCGGGCGGGCGCTGATGTCGAACCCCGAGGTTCTGCTGTGTGACGAGATCAGCCTGGGGCTGGCCCCCGTGGTGATCCGCGACATCTACGCGGCGCTGCCCCGCATCCGCGAAACCGGCGCGGCGGTGGTGATCGTGGAACAGGACATCTCGCGTGCGCTGTCGGTGGCCGACCGGGTCTATTGCGTGATGGAGGGGCGCGTGACGCTGACCGGTGCCCCCGCCGGGATCACGCGCGACGCCGTGCACGCCGCCTATTTCGGGAATGCCGCATGATCTGGCTGGACACCATCGTGCAGGGGCTGCTGCTGGGCGGGCTTTACGCGCTGTTCGCGGCGGGGCTGAGTTTGGTGTTCGGCATCATGCGGCTGGTCAATCTGGCGCATGGCGACCTGATCGTGTTCGCGGCGTTCCTGATCCTTGTCGTGGTTCAGATGACCGGGCTGAACCCGTTCCTCGGCGCGCTGATCGCGGCACCACTGCTGTTCGCCTTTGGCTGGCTGGTGCAGCGCGTGGTGCTGAACCGCGTTCTGGGCAAGGATATCCTGCCGCCGCTGCTGGTCACCTTCGGTCTGTCCATCGCGCTGCAGAACGGGATGCTCGAGGTGTTTTCGGCCGACAGCCAGCGGCTGCGCGCCGGGCCGCTGGAAAGCGCATCGGTCGATCTGGGGCCGGTGACGGTGGGCATCATGCCGCTGCTGACATTTGCAAGCGCGGTCATGGTGATCTTTGCGCTGAACCAGATTTTCTACCGCACCGCCCTTGGCCGGGCGTTCCGGGCCACCTCGGACGATCCGGTGACGGCCAGTCTGATGGGGATCAACCCGGCATCGGTCTTTGCCATCGCCACCGGGCTTGCCATGGTCACGGTGACCATTGCGGCGCTGTTTCTGGGCATGCGGTCGAACTTCGATCCGTCCATCGGCCCGGCAAGGCTGATCTTCGCCTTCGAGGCGGTCATCATCGGCGGGCTGGGCAGCCTGTGGGGTACGCTTCTGGGGGGCGCGATCATCGGGGTCGCGCAGACCGTGGGCGCGCAGATCAATCCGGAGTGGCAGATCCTGGCCGGGCATCTGGCCTTTCTTGCGGTGCTTCTGGTGCGACCGCGCGGCCTTTTCCCGCGTGCGGTGGACTGATGCAGATCAGCGTCACCACACGGACCCGCGCCAGCACCATCGCCGGCATCGCCGCGCTGGCGTTGATCGGGCTGGGGCTGATCCTGCCCGCCTTTGCCTCGCGCAGCGTGATCCAGGACCTGTTCTTCATCCTGACGCTGCTGACGCTGGCGCAGTTGTGGAACCTGATCGCGGGCTATGGCGGCATGGTCTCCATCGGCCAGCAGGCCTTTGTGGGGATCGGGGCCTATGCGATGTTCGCCGGCGTCATCCTCTGGGGCTGGGACCCGATTGCCGCTATCCCGCTCGGCCTTGGGGCGGCGCTGGTGCTGGCGGTGCCGATGGCCTTTTTCGCCTTTCGCCTGCAGGGGGCCTATTTCGCCATCGGCACCTGGGTGATCGCCGAAGTGACGCGCCTGCTGGTTGCCCAGTGGAAGACGCTTGGCGGTGGCACCGGCACGTCGCTGCCGCGCGAGGCGACGGCGGATATCTGGGGGGTCAAGGCGATTGCCGCCCTGCTGGGCCTGCGCGACGCGGCGGCGCGCGATGTGCTGGCCTATTGGCTGGCGCTGGCGATGGCCGTGGGCACCATGGCGGCGATCTACATCCTGCTGCGGTCGCGCAACGGGCTGGCGCTGGCGGCGGTGCGTGACAATGACAACGCCGCGCGGTCGGTGGGGGTGGATGCGGCACGGCTGAAATGGGCGGTGTTCCTGTCCGCAGCGGCGATGACCGGCATGGTCGGCGCGCTGATCTTCCTGCAGACCGCCCGCATTTCGCCCGACGCGGCGTTCAGCGTCACCACCTGGACGGCCTATGTGATCTTCATCGTGGTGATCGGCGGCATCGGGCGGCTGGAAGGCCCGATCATCGGCGTCCTCGTGTTCTGGGGCCTGCAGACTGCCTTTGCCGACTATGGTTCATGGTATCTGTTTTCCCTTGGCCTGATCGCCATTGCCGTGATGCTGTTCGCCCCGCGCGGGCTGTGGGGCCTGTTCACCGACCGCACCGGCATCGCGCTGTTTCCGGTCCAGCGCCGACTGACAACGACATCGCAGGGAGACTCGCGCAATGGCTGACATCACGACAGACGTCCTCATCATCGGAACCGGGCCTGCGGGCAGTGCCACGGCGGCGCTGCTGGCGACCTGCGGGATCGAGACGATGGTGGTGAACCGGTACCGATGGCTGGCCAACAGCCCGCGCGCGCACATCACCAACCAGCGCACCATGGAGGTTCTGCGCGACCTTGGCCCGGAGGTGGAGCACGAGGCCTATCTGCACGCCACCCCGAATGACCTGATGGGCAACAACGTCTTCTGCACCTCGCTCGCGGGCGAGGAACTGGGGCGGCTTCAGACCTGGGGCACGCATCCGCTGTCGGCGGCGGAACATGCGCTGTCGTCACCCACCCGGATGAACGACCTGCCGCAGACCTTCATGGAGCCGCTGTTGTTCAAGACCGCCTGTTCGCGCGGCGCGCAGGGCCGGATGAGCACGGAATACCTGAGCCACGTTCAGGATGCCGAGGGCGTGACGGCCACGCTGCGCGACCGGCTGACGGGCCGCGACCTGACCGTGCGCGCGAAGTATCTGGTGGGCGCGGATGGCGGCAACAGCCTTGTGGCCGACCATGCGAACATCCCGCTGGAAGGCCAGATGGGCGTGGCGGGGTCGATCAACCTGCTGTGCAAGGTGGACCTGTCCCGCTACGTCGCGCACCGCCCGTCGGTCCTGTACTGGGTCATGCAGCCGGGATCGAACGTCGGCGGCATCGGGATGGGGGTGGTCCGCATGGTCCGGCCCTGGAACGAATGGCTGATCATCTGGGGCTACGACATCACGCAACCCCGCCCGGAACTCAGCGAGGACGAGGCCAAGGCGATCATCCGCAACCTTGTCGGCGACCAGACGCTGGACATCGACCTGACGGCGATCAGCTACTGGACGGTCAACAACGTCTACGCCACGCAGATGCAGGCGGGCAGGGTCTTCGTGATGGGCGACGCGGCGCACCGGCATCCGCCGTCGAACGGGCTTGGTTCGAACACCTCGATCCAGGACGCCTTCAATCTGGCGTGGAAGCTGGCGGCGGTGCTGAAGGGGCAGGCCACGCCCGCCCTTCTGGACAGCTATTCGGCCGAACGTGCGCCTGTGGCCAAGCAGATCGTCACCCGCGCCAACAAGTCGATCCCAGAGTTCGGGCCGATCTTCGAGGCGCTGGGGATGGATGGCAGCCTTGACCACACCAAGATCGAGGCCAACATGGCCGCGCGCTGCGACGCGGGCGCGGCGGCCGAAGCGCAGCGCGAGGCGCTGCGGCAGGCCATCGCCTTCAAGAAATACGAATTCGACTGCCACGGCGTCGAGATGAACCAGCGTTATGCCTCGGGCGCGGTGGTGACCGACGGGCAACCCGAGCCCGCCGCAGACCGCGATCTGGAACTGCATTACCAGCCCACCACATGGCCCGGCGCGCGCCTGCCGCATGTCTGGGTCTATGATGCGCAGGGCAAGCGCATCTCCACCCTTGATCTCTGCGGGCACGGGCAGTTCACGCTGCTCACGGGGATCGGCGGAGGGCCTTGGGTGGAGGCCGCAAAGGCCGAGGCGGCCCGGCGCGGAATGCCACTTCGGACCCATGTCATCGGCCCCCGGCAGCCCATCGCCGACCATACCGGCGACTGGGCGCGCGCGTCAGAGATTGCCGACAGCGGCTGCCTGCTGGTCCGCCCCGATCATCACGTCGCCTGGCGCAGCCCGCGCCTGACCGCCGACCCCGCCGCCGATCTGGCCCGGGTTCTGACCACGATCCTTGGCAAATAGGGGCCGACCATGACCACGGAAAGCGGATACTTCACCGAAAGCACCTCGGCCCAGGTCGTCGCGGCGCGCAACGCAAAGGCGCAGGATGCCCGCCTGCAGCAGGTGATGGAAGTCATCACCCGCAAGCTGCACGAGGCCGTGAAAGAGATCGAGCCGACCGAAGAGGAATGGTTCCGCGCGATCATGTTCCTGACCGACACCGGCCACATGTGCACCGACTGGCGGCAGGAGTTCATTCTGTTGTCCGACGTGCTGGGCGTCTCGATGCTGGTCGATGCGATCAACAACCGCAAGCCTTCGGGTGCATCGGAAAGCACGGTGCTGGGGCCGTTCCATGTGGCCGACGCGCCCGAACTGCCGATGGGATCGGATATCTGCCTGGACCGCAAGGGCGACCCGATGCTGGTGCATGGCCGCATCCTTGACACCGAGGGGCACCCAATTGCCGGAGCGAAGATCGACGTCTGGCAGGCCAATGACGAAGGCTTCTACGATGTGCAGCAAAAGGGACTGCAGCCCGATTTCAACCTGCGCGGCGTGTTCCGCACCGGGCCGGACGGCCGCTATCACTTTCGCGGGGTCAAGCCCAGGTTCTATCCGATCCCGGATGACGGGCCGGTTGGCAAGCTGCTGGCCGCCCTTGGCCGCCATCCCTTCCGCCCGGCGCACCTGCATTTCATCATCGAGGCCGAAGGCCATGCGCGCCTTGTCACGCATATCTTCGATCCTGATGATCCCTACATCCACTCGGACGCGGTGTTCGGTGTCAAGGAAAGCCTGATGGCCGACTTCAGACCGGTCTCTGACCCGGATGCCCTGGCCGCCGCCGGGTTCTCGGGTCCGTACTATGATACCGAATTCGACTTCGTCCTTGTCAGGGCTTGACGCGTCCCTGCATCATCCCTGCGGCCCCTGACGGATCGCCGGCCACGCAAGGCGCTTGATCCGGCCATGCAGATGTCGGTCGCCGGACAGGTTGAAAGCACCCATGCCGACGTCGGGACCGGCGTCGGCATCGTGATTTGCCGCGCCTGCAACGACGATGATGCGCCCTTGGCGCACCGCGAAAGGGTCGCCCGCGTGAGGGAGGGGTTGCACCCGCGTCGCCTGCGGCACCGGTCCGGCGCGTTGCGGAGCGCGCGGCAGGCATGCCATGGGCCGGATCGCGGGTGGTAGCCCCGCAGAAATCCGAAAAGAAACATTATTGCGACGAGGGCCACCCCTTGCGAAAGAATGGACCCCTCCCAATATCCCGACGGCCCAACCGGCAGGTCCGGCGGCAGACGAAAGAAACAGCGGTCGCATCGAGCGGCCCAGGGGGGGAATGTATGAAGAGACAGTTGTTGACCCGTCGCGGTCTGCTCAGGACCGGTGCCATGGCGGGGGCCGGGCTGGCCATGCCCACCATCTTCACGGGCGCGTCCTGGGCGCAGACCGACAACTACCGCAACAAGCCCACGGGCGACACGGTGACCTTCGGGTTCAACGTGCCCCTCAGCGGCCCTTATGCCGACGAGGGCGCGGACGAGCTGCGCGCCTATGAACTGGCCGTGGAGCATCTGAACGGGCAGGGCGACGGCGGGATGCTGAACACCTTTTCGTCCAAGACGCTCGACGGAACGGGCATCCTGGGCAAGAAGGTCGCCTTCGTTTCGGGCGACACCCAGACCAAGGCCGACGCGGCCCGCGCCACGGCCAAGTCGATGATCGAGAAGGACGGTGCCGTCGTCATCACCGGCGGATCGTCCTCGGCCGAGGCGGTCGCGGTGCAGGCGCTGTGCCAGGAGGCCGGGATCATCTTCATGGCGGGCCTGACCCATGCCAACGACACCACCGGCAAGGACAAGAAGGCCAACGGCTTCCGGCACTTCTTCAACTGCTACATGTCGGGTGCGGCGCTGGCCCCGGTGCTGGCCAAGCTTTACGGCAACGACCGCCGTGTCTATCACCTGACGGCCGACTACAACTGGGGCTGGTCGATGCAGTCCTCGATCGAGAATGCGACCAAGGCCTATGGCTGGGAAAGCGTGCAGAATGTTCTGACCCCGCTCGCCTCGACCGATTTCTCGTCCTACATCGCGCCGGTGCTGAATTCGGGTGCCGATGTGCTGGTGTTGAACCACTACGGCGGAAACATGGTCAACTCGCTGACCAACGCGGTGCAGTTCGGGCTGCGCGACAAGCAGGTGAACGGCAAGAACTTCGAGATCGTGGTGCCCCTGTATTCCGAACTGATGGCGCAGGGCGCGGGCGAGAATGTGCGCGGCATCGTCGGTTCGTCGAACTGGTTCTGGCAGTTGCAGGACCCGGGCACGGCAGCCTTCACCAAGTCGTTCGGCACCAAATACGGCTTCCCGCCCAGCCAGGCGGCGCATACCTGCTATGTGCAGGCGCTGCTTTATGCCGATGCGGCGAACCGGGCCGGAACCTTCAACCCCTGTGCCATCGTCGAGGCGCTGGAGGGGTTCGAGTTCGACGGCATGGGCAATGGCCCGACGCTGTACCGTGCCGCCGACCACCAGTGCTTCAAGGACGTTCTGGTGATGAAGGGCAAGGAGAACCCGGCCAACAAGTACGACCTGCTGGAACTGGTCGAGGTGACGCCGGTGGCCCAGGTCATGTACGAGCCCGACAACCCCGCCTTCGCGGGCGGCGAGCTTGGCACCTGCAACCCGGGCGCCTGACCGACGCTGCCTGACCTGACCGGCCGCACGCCCCGCGCGCGGCCGGTTCGCGCATGTAGAAAAAGGCCCGCAGTTCAGACGGGACCGATGATGCCGGAACACGGCAGACCAGGGGGACGGACGCATGGATGGATTGATACTTCAGACCCTGAACGGGCTGGACAAGGGGTCGGCCTACGCAATGATCGCGCTTGGCCTGACGCTGATCTTCGGGACGCTCGGGGTCGTGAATTTCGCGCATGGTGCCCTGTTCATGATCGGCGCCTTCTGCGCGGTCGTAATGAACGGGATGATGTCGCTCAGCTACGAGACGATCGACCCGGCGCAACTGGATTTCCTTGGCCAGCCGATGAAGGTGGAAACCACCTACCTGTCGTCCTGGGTCGGCCCTGACCTTTCGGCCGCGCTGATCGACTGGTCGGTGCCGCTGTCGCTGCTGCTGACGGTGCCGGTGATGGTCCTGATCGGCTTCGTGATGGAGCGCGGGCTGATAAAGCACTTCTACAAGCGCCCCCATGCCGACCAGATCCTTGTGACCTTCGGTCTTGCCATCGTCCTGCAAGAGGTCATCAAGGCGTTTTTCGGCGCAAACCCGATCCAGACGCCTGCGCCCGGCATGTTCGAGGGATCGTTCGATTTCGGCGTGCTGATGGGCTTCGACCCCAACGCCATCATCTATCCCTACTGGCGGATGGTGTATTTCGTGTTCTCGCTGCTTGTCATCGGCGCGGTCTTTGCCTTCCTGCAGTTCACCACCTTTGGCATGGTCGTTCGCGCAGGCATGGCCGACCGCGAGACGGTGGGCCTTCTGGGCATCAACATCGACCGCCGGTTCACGTTCATGTTCGGCCTTGCCGCCGCCGTGGCGGGGGTGGCGGGCGCGATGTACGGCCCGATCAACGCGCCCAACTACCACATGGGGATGGATTTCCTGGTGCTGTCCTTTGTCGTCGTCGTGGTCGGCGGGATGGGATCGCTTCCGGGCGCGGTGCTGGCGGGGTTTCTGCTGGGCATCGTCGAATCCTTCGCCTCGCTGAACGAGGTCAAGATGTTCATCCCCGGGATCGACCAGATCATCATCTTCGTGATCGCCATCGTCATCCTGTTGACGCGCCCGCGCGGCCTGATGGGCCGCCGCGGCGTGATGGAGGAGTAATTCATGTTCCGACTTGATCGCCAGGATGCGGGCCTGCTTGTCTTCGTCGCCGTCATCACGCTGTTCGCGCCCATCCTGCTGAACCCCTTTGCCGAAGGCTCGGCGATGGCCCAGTTCAATGCGGGTTACCCTGACCTGATGCAGCGCTTCGTGATCTTTGCCATCTTTGCCATCGGCTTCAACATCCTGTTCGGGCTGACCGGCTATCTGTCCTTCGGCCACGCGGCCTTTCTTGGCATCGGCAGCTATTCGGCGGTCTGGATGTTCAAGCTGCTGAGCATGAACGTGATCCCTGCCGTGCTGTTCTCGGTGATCGTGGCGGGGGTGTTCTCGCTGGTCATCGGCTATGTCTGCCTGCGCCGGTCGGGCATCTACTTCTCGATCCTGACGCTGGCCTTTGCGCAGATGTCCTTCAGCCTAGCCTATTCGGTGCTGACCCCGATCACCAACGGCGAAACGGGGTTGCAACTGTCGCTGTCGGACCCGCGCGTGCTGGACGGCAAGACCACGACTGGCGCGCTGCCCGAGACCAACCTGTTCGGCGTCGCGATGAATGACACGCTGAGCGTCGAGGCGCTTGGCCGGGTCTGGCAGTTCAGCGCGGGCTATTACTTCTGCGCGGTGCTGATGCTGATCGCCTTCTACATCTCGATCCGCATCTTCCGGTCGCCTTTCGGGATGATGCTGCGGGCGGTGAAGTCGAACCAGCAGCGCATGCGATTCACGGGCCTCAACACCCGGCCCTATGCGCTGGCGGCCTTTGTGATCTCGGGCATGTATGCCGGGCTGGCGGGCGGGCTGATGGCGGCGATGGACCCGCTGGCGGGGGCCGACCGGATGCAGTGGACGGCCTCGGGCGAGGTGGTGCTGATGACCATCCTCGGCGGGGCGGGCACGCTGCTGGGGCCGATCCTGGGGTCGGGGTTCATCAAGTACTTCGAGAACATCTTCTCGAAGATCAACGACACCATCCTGCACCAGTGGTTCGCCTTCCTGCCCGACGGGCTGGAAAATTTCGTGGTCGCGGTGATCTATCCCTTCGTCGGCAAGGGGTGGCTGCTGACGCTTGGGATGCTGTTCATGCTGGTGGTGATCTTTCTGCCGGGCGGGCTGATCGAAGGCGCGCAACGGCTGCGCAAGCTGTTTGCCCGCACACCGACCGGGGCGGCAGACCGCCGCGCCCCGGCCTCGAAACCGGCAGAATAGGAGAGGCACGATGGGCATTCTTGAAGTCAAGGACGTGAGCAAGCGGTTCGGCGGCTTGCGCGCCCTCAGCGATGTGAACCTTTCCATCGCCGAGGGCGCGCTGCATGCGATCATCGGGCCGAACGGTGCGGGGAAATCGACGCTGCTGAACGTGCTGGTGGGCAAGCTGCTGCCGGACACCGGCAGCGTGACCTTTGCGGGCCAGTCGGTGCTGGGGCGGCAGCCGCACCAGATCAACCAGATGGGCATTGCGCGGGTGTTCCAGACGCCCGAAATCTTCGGGGCGCTGACCGTGCTGGAAAACGTGCTGATCCCCTGCTTTGCCAAGCGGGACGGTGCCTACCGGTTGCATGCCCTTGAGGCGGTCCGTGACGAGACCGCGATCAACGCGCAGGCCGAAGCGATGCTGGTCGATGTCAACATGCAGGACAAGCGCCACATGCTGGCCGGGTCGCTGTCGCGCGGCGACAAGCGGCGGCTGGAAATGGCGATGTGCCTGGTGCAGGAACCGCGCCTGCTGCTGCTGGACGAACCGACCGCCGGCATGGCGCGGGCCGATACCAACAACACCATCGACCTTCTGAAGCAGATCAAGGCCACCCGCCCGGTGACCATGGTCATCATCGAACATGACATGCATGTCGTGTTCTCGCTGGCCGAACGGATCACCGTGATGGCGCAGGGCACGCCGCTGGTCGAGGACATCCCCGCGCGGATCAAGGGAAACCCCAAGGTGCAGGAGGCCTATCTTGGAACGGCCCATGCGTGAGAAGAGGCAATGATGGACAGCGCATTCGACAAATCCGCCAATCACGCGACCAGCGCCCCGGCCTTCCTGTCGGTCTGGGATATCCAGGCCTATTATGGCGAAAGCTATATCGTGCAGGGCGTCAGCCTGAACGTGCATGAGGGCGAAATCCTGGCGCTTCTGGGCCGCAACGGCGCGGGCAAGACCTCGACGCTGCGCAGCATTGCCCGGCTTGGCAATCCCCGCGTGACCCATGGCGAGATCTGGCTGGACCACAAGCCGCTGCACAGCATGAACGCCTGGCAGGCATCCCAGGCGGGCATCGCGCTGGTCCCCGAGGATCGCCGGATCATCGCGGGCCTGACGGTGGAAGAGAACCTGAAGCTCGCCCAGATCGCGCCGCCGTCGGGCTGGTCGATCGACCGCATCTATGAACTCTTTCCCCGCCTTGGCGAACGCCGCAGGCAGGAAGGCGTGACGCTTTCGGGCGGCGAACAGCAGATGCTGGCGATTGCACGCGCCTTGGCGCGCGACATCAAGGTGCTGCTGCTGGACGAACCCTATGAGGGGCTTGCCCCGGTGATCGTCCAGGAGATTGAAAAGACGCTGAACGTCATCAAGTCGCAGGGGATCACCACCGTCATCGTCGAGCAGAACGCGATTGCCGCGCTGAACCTTGCCGACCGGGCGGTCATTCTGGATTCCGGTGCCGTGGTGTTCGACGGGTCCGCGCGCGACGTTCTGGACAACGCCGAACTTCGGTCAGAGTACCTGGCCATCTGATCCCGACCCGGACCGGTGCCGCCCTTTCCCTTGCGGCAGGGCGGCAGCCCCGGCCTGACCGAGTGATGCATGCGGTTTCCGCCCCTTTGCAGGGCAAGGACGGGGGTGCAGGCCCTGCCGGAGGCATTGCAGGGCGACGCCCCGACTGTCGATGAAGCCCGACTGTCGATCAAGAATGATGCGATCCCATGAAACATGCGCAGGAAAAGGGCACACGCGCCCGAAACCGGGGTGCGCAGGCCCCGATGCCGCTTGCCTTCCTGAAGACCAGCGCGGACTCGATACCAAAACGGGAAATGCATGGCGCGTCTGTCCATCATCGTTGTCGAACGTGACCGCGAGCGCGCGCTGCGGATCGTGGACGGGCTGATGATTTCGGGGGATCATGCGATCACCGTGATCTCGGAAGAAACCGGGCTGGCCCGGCGGATCGCGGACCAGAAACCCGACATCGTGCTGATCGATGTCACCGATCCCTCGCGCGATGTGCTGGAGGAACTGGCCCTGGCATCCGGCCCGATGGAACGCCCGGTCGCGATGTTCGTGGACCGGTCCGACGAGCAGTTGACGCGCGCGGCCATCGAAGCCGGGGTTTCCGCCTATGTCGTTGACGGCCTGCAGCCGGACCGGATCAAGCCGATCCTCGATGCCGCGATTGCCCGGTTCCACATGTTCCACAAGATGCGTGCGGAACTGGCAGCGACCAAGGCCGCACTGGAGGATCGCAAGATCATCGACCGCGCCAAGGCGATCCTGATGAAGGCGCGCGGCATCGACGAGGAAGCCGCCTATGCCCTGCTGCGCAAGACCGCGATGGACCAGAAACGGCGTGTGGCCGACATCGCGCAGCAACTGGTGATGGCGGCGGGGCTTCTGACATGACCCTTGTCCCCTTGCGTCTGGGCTATGTGCCGCTGACCGATGCCGCCCCGCTGATCGTGGCGCAGGAACTGGGGTTCGCCGCCGAGGAGGGCCTGGTATTCGACCTGATCCGGTTGCAAAGCTGGGCGCAAAGCCGGGACATGCTGGGCATGGGCGGCATCGATGCCGCGCATATGCTGGTGCCGCTGCCCATTGCGCAGAGGCTGGGCCTTGGCCCGGCCTATCCGGATTTCGACCTTGTCATGGTGCTGTCGGCGGGCGGTCAGGCAATTGTCGTGAGCGCAGCACTGGCCGTGGCCATGCGGGCACAGGGCCACGGTTTCGGCTTTGACGATCCGCTGGCGGCCCGCAGCGCCTTGTCGGGCGCAATCGGTGCCGTGCCGCCGGGCCGACTGCGGGTGGGCGTGCCGTTTCCGTTTTCCACCCAGGCCGAACTGGTCCTGCGCTGGCTGGACGGCACCGATCTGGCCGATCAGGTCAGCATCCACACCGTACCACCGCCCCTCATGGCTGATGCGCTGGCCTCGGGCGAGGTCGATGCCTTCTGCGTGGGCGAGCCCTGGGCGTCCTATGCCGTCGAACGCGGAGCGGGGACCTTGCTGCTGGCCGGGCGGGCGATCTGGGCCGCACCCCCGGAAAAGGGTCTGGTCCTGACTCGCGACTTTGCCGGAACCCGCCCTGACGACACCGGGCGGCTGATGCGGGCGGTCTGGCGGGCCTGCCGCTGGCTGGACGGCCCCGACAATCGCGGCACGGCGGCCGAGATCCTGTCGCGGCCCGAATACCTGAACCTGCCCCCCGAACTGACCGAGCGCGGGCTGCTGGGCCGGCTGCATGTCAGTGCGTCGGGCGAGGTGCGGCATTACCCGGGGTTCATCCGGTTTCACGACGGGGCCGCGAACTTTCCCTGGCGCAGCCTTGCGGCGCTGCTGGCGCGGCGGATCGCACGGCAGCATGGCCTTGATCTGCCTTGGGCGACGGAACGCGCCATGGACTGCTTTCGGACCGACCTGTACCGGCAGCATCTGCGCAGCGCGGGGGCCGATCTGCCCGGCGCATCGGCGCGGATCGAAGGATCGCTGGCGCAGGCAACCGTGGTTTCTGCGGAAAAGGGCCAGATGATTCTGGGGGCGGATGCTTTCTTTGACGGCGAAACCTTTGATCCGGCGTTTGCAGCACGCTGAAGTTCCGGGCAGGACGCCGCCGATCTGCGGAAATGCAATGCTGCAACTGCGAAACAACCCTGCCCTGCTTGACCCGACGCGACCGACCGAGCAATGATTTCCCAAAGACGGCAGCAACGAAGCTGTCGATCTTGCCCCCCTCCGCAAAGATGCGGGCCCCCGACATGGCAATGACGCCACCCATCCTGACCCTGACCGGGGCAGCGATTGCGGTGGCCCTTTGCCGTTCCGCCCCAGCCATGCCCCGCCCGCCGGACGGGGCACCCCTGCCAGAGGACAAACCCCGATGACCCTGATCCAGCCGACCCGCCGCAGCCTGCTGAAATCCGCCGTGGGTGCCGCCGCCACCCTTGCCGCCGCCCGCCTGTGCCTGCCCGCAGGTGCCTGGGCCGCCACGCCCGCACCCGAAGTGACCGGGGCCAAGCTGGGATACATCGCCTTGACCGACTCGGCGCCCCTGATCATTGCGCAGGAAAAAGGACTGTTCGCCAAGTATGGCATGCCGGACGTGCTGGTGGAAAAGCAGGCAAGCTGGGGGGCCACGCGCGACAACATGGCGCTTGGATCTGCCGGGGGCGGCATCGACGGCGGTCACATCCTGCGGCCCAAGGTGCACCTGTATTCCACCGGCAAGGTGATGCAGAACAACGTGCCCCTGCCGATGTACACCCTGCTGAACCTGAACGACCAGTGCCAGGGCATCTCGGTCGCGCAGTCCTGGGCGGAGACCGGGGTCGGCCTTGATTCATCGCCTCTGAAGGAAGTCTTTGCCGCGAAGAAGGCATCGGGGGCCGAGGTGCCTGTGGCGATGACCTTCCCCGGCGGCACGCATGACCTGTGGATGCGCTATTGGCTGGCCGCTGGCGGGATCGACCCCACCTCGGACGTGAACCTGATCGTCGTGCCCCCGCCGCAGATGGTGGCCAACATGAAGGTCGGCAACATGGAAGCGTTCTGCGTGGGCGAGCCATGGAATGCGCAACTGGTGAACCAGGGCATCGGCTTCACCGCCGCCACGACCGGCGAGATCTGGAAGAACCATCCCGAAAAGGTTCTGGGCATGCGCGCCGACTGGGTCGATGCCAACCCCAACGCCACCATCGCCCTGATGATGGCGGTGATGGAGGCGCAGATGTGGTGCGACGACCCCGCCAACAAGGATGAGATGGCGGCCATCGTCAGCACCCGCCAGTGGTACAACGTGCCCGTCGCCGACATCATCGACCGCATCAAGGGCGACATCGACTATGGCAACGGCCGCAGCGTGTCGGACCCCGCGCTGGCGATGAAGTTCTGGGGCGAAAGGGGTGAAACCTCATTCCCGTGGAAATCGCTCGACACCTGGTTCGTGACCGAAAACAAGCGGTGGGGCACCTTCCCGGGCGATCTGGACACCCGCGCGCTGGTCGATGCCACCAACCGCAGCGACCTGTGGCTGCAGGCGGCGGCGGGGCTGGGGCTGGACACCGCAGGCTTCGGCGACAGCCGGGGCGTCGAGACCTTCTTTGACGGCAAGACCTTCGATCCCGCCGATCCGCAGGCCTATCTGAACAGCCTGTCGATCAAGGCCATGGCATAGGGGCCGGGCAGATGAGCGTCACCGCCCTGAAACCCAAGGCCGCGCCTGTGGCAAAGCCGTCGGCGCAGGTGCTGCCGCTGCCGGTGACCCCAAGGCGGTCGAACCGGGCCGCTGCCGCAGGCCGGGTCTTCGCCGAACGGATCGCGCCGCCTCTGGTTGTGCTGACCGTGCTGCTGGCGATCTGGCAGCTTGCCTTTTCCGGCGTCGGGTCCAGCCTGCCTGCCCCGTCGGATGTCTGGACGCAAAGCCGAGAGCTGATCACCAGCCCGTTCTACGTCTATGGCACGCAGGACATCGGGCTGGGCTGGCGGGTGCTGACCTCGCTGGAGCGCGTCGCCTACGGCTTCGGCCTTGCGGCGGTGGTGGGGGTGCTGGTGGGCGCGGTCATCGGGCAGTCGGTCTTGATGATGCGCGGCTTCGATCCGATCTTTCAGGTCCTGCGCACCGTGCCGCCGCTGGCCTGGCTGCCGATTTCGCTGGCCGCCTTCATGGACAGCCGCCCAAGCGCCATCTTCGTGATCTTCATCACCGCGATCTGGCCGATCATCATCAATACCGCCGCCGGCGTGCGGGCCATCCCGCAGGATTACCGCAACGTGGCGGCGGTGCTGCGGCTGAACCAGGTGGAGTTCTTCTGGAAGATCATGGTGCCATCCGCCGCGCCCTACATCTTTTCGGGGCTGCGCATCGGGGTGGGCCTGTCCTGGCTGGCCATCGTCGCGGCCGAGATGCTGACCGGCGGTGTGGGCATCGGGTTCTTCATCTGGGATGCGTGGAATTCATCGCGTCTGACCGACATCATCGTGGCGCTTCTGTACATCGGCGTCACCGGATTTGTGCTTGACCGGCTGGTCGGCTGGATCGGCCGCGTCGTGTCGCGCGGCACGAGCGAATAGGGGGCTGACATGGGCTATCTGAAGATCGACCGCGTGGTGAAAACCTATGCCAGCGGCCCGAAGGTGACCGAGGTTCTGTCCGACATCCGCCTGACCATCGACAAGGGCGAATTCGTGTCGATCATCGGCCATTCGGGTTGCGGCAAGTCCACGCTGTTGAACCTGATCGCCGGGCTGACGCAGGTGACGACAGGCGCGATCATGCTGGACGGGCGCGAAGTGAACGCCCCCGGACCAGACCGCGCCGTGGTGTTCCAGAACCACAGCCTGCTGCCCTGGCTGACGGTCTATGACAACGTAAGGCTGGCCGTTTCCAAGGTGTTCGGGTCGAAGAAGACCAAGGCCGAACGGCATGACTGGATCATGCAGAACCTTGATCTGGTGCAGATGAGTCATGCCGCAGACAAGCGGCCCGGCGAGATCTCGGGCGGCATGCGGCAGCGCGTGGGCATTGCCCGCGCGCTGGCGATGGAGCCGAAAATCCTGCTGCTGGACGAACCCTTCGGCGCGCTGGACGCGTTGACGCGGGCGCATCTGCAAGAGGCGGTGATGGAAATCCATGCGCGCCTTGGCAACACCATGATCATGATCACCCATGACGTGGACGAGGCCGTTCTGCTGGCCGACCGCATCGTGATGATGACGAACGGCCCCGCCGCGACCATCGGCGAGGTGCTTCCGGTGAACATTCCCCGCCCGCGCAACCGGATCGCGCTGGCCGCCAACCCCGATTACCTCCGTGCCCGCGAGGCGGTGCTGCGGTTCCTCTATGAACGTCACCGTTTCGTCGAAGCGGCGGAGTAACTCACATGACACAAAGACTTGTGGTGATCGGCGCGGGCATGGCCTCGGGCCGGATGCTGGAACACATGTTCGACGCGGGCGGCGACGTGGCCGTGACGCTGTTCAACGCCGAACCGCGCGGCAACTACAACCGGCTGATGCTGTCGCCGGTGCTGTCGGGCGAAAAGACCTATGACCAGATCGTGACGCACGATGCCGGTTGGTACGAAAGCCGTGGCGTGGATTGCCGGTTCGGCGAGCCGGTGGTGAAGATCGACCGCGACCGCAAGGTGGTGGTGTCGAAATCGGGCGAGACCCCGTATGACGCGCTGGTGATCGCCACCGGGTCAGCACCGTTCATCATCCCGGTTCCGGGCAAGGACCTGCCGGGTGTGTGCACCTACCGCGACCTGGAAGATACCAATGCGATGATCGCGGCCTCGGGGCCCGGCGCGAATGCCGTGGTCATCGGCGGAGGCCTGCTGGGGCTCGAGGCGGCAGCGGGCATGGCCGCACGCGGGGCTTCGGTCACGGTGATCCACCTGATGGGCCACTTGATGGAGCGTCAGTTGGACCCCGCCGCAGGCTATCTTCTGCAGAGGGACCTGGAACGGCGCGGCATCCGCATCCATTGCAAGGGCGCGACCAAGGCCATTCTGGGCAAGGACAGGGTCGAGGCGGTGCTGCTGGAGGATGGCACCGTCTATCCCGCCGATCTGGTCTGCATGGCCGTGGGCATCCGCCCCGAGGTGCGTCTGGCCAATGACGCGCATCTGGAGGTGGGGCGCGGCATCACGGTGGATGACCGGATGTGCACCTCCGATCCCGCGATCTTTGCGCTTGGCGAATGTGTGGAACATGACAAGCAGTTGTTCGGCCTTGTGGCCCCGCTCTACGATCAGGCACGCGTGCTGGCCGCGACCCTGCTGGGGCAGGAGGCCGCCTTTGCCCCGGTGCAGACGGCGACCAAGCTGAAGGTGACCGGCGTCGATCTGTTCAGCGCGGGCGATTTCGCCGAAGGGCCGGGGCGCGAGGATATCGTGTTCCGCGATCCCGGGCGCGGCGTCTACAAGCGGCTGATCCTGGAAGGCGACCGGCTGATCGGTGCCGTCATGTATGGCGACACGGCCGATGGCGCGTGGTTCTTCGACCACATCAAGGCGGGCCGCGATGTCTCCGACCTGCGCGAGACTCTGATCTTCGGCCCCGCCTTTGCCGGGGGGGCATCCGCAAACCCTCGGGCAGCCGTTGCAGCCTTGCCGCCTGAGGCGGAAATCTGTGGCTGCAACGGCGTTTGCAAGGGCAGGATCATGACCGCCATCGACAGCGGGGCCGTCACGCTGGATGCCGTGCGCGCCACGACCAAGGCCAGCGCCTCTTGCGGCAGTTGCACCGGGCTGGTGGAACAGGTGATGGCGCTGGCCCTTGGCGACGGCTTTGTCGCCAATGCCAATCCCCCGATGTGCAAATGCACCGATCACACGCATGAGGATGTGCGGCGGCTGATCAAGTCGATGGGGCTGAAATCCATTCCGGCGGTGATGCAGGACCTGGGCTGGAAAACCGTGGGCGGCTGTGCAAGCTGCCGACCGGCGCTGAACTACTACCTGATCGCCGACTGGCCGATGGAGTATCGCGACGACCGCCAGTCGCGGTTCGTGAACGAACGCAACCACGCCAATATCCAGAAGGACGGCACCTATTCCGTGGTGCCCCGCATGTGGGGCGGGGTCACCAACCCCGCCGAACTGCGCGCCATCGCCGATGCCGCCGAGAAGTACAACGTGCCGATGGTCAAGGTCACGGGTGGCCAGCGGATCGACCTGCTGGGGGTGCGGAAACAGGACCTGCCGGCAATCTGGTCGGACCTGAACGCCGCCGGCATGGTCAGCGGCCACGCCTATGCCAAGGGGCTGCGCACGGTGAAGACCTGCGTCGGGACCGAGTTCTGCCGCTTTGGCACGCAGGATTCCACCGGCCTTGGCATCCGGCTGGAAAAGCTGCTGTGGGGGTCGTGGACCCCTGCAAAGGTGAAACTTGGCGTTTCCGGCTGCCCGCGCAACTGCGCCGAGGCGACCTGCAAGGATATCGGCGTGGTCTGCGTCGACTCCGGCTACGAGATCAGCGTGGCCGGGGCCGCCGGGATGGAGGTAAAGGAAACCGAGTTCCTGATCCATGTCGCCACCGAGGAGGAGGTGATGGAAGTGATTGCCGCCTTCACCCAGTTGTACCGCGAGAATGCCCGCTATCTGCACCGCATCTACAAATGGGTGGCCAAGGTCGGGCTCGACTGGTGCCGGGCACAGATCGAAGACCCCGGGAACCGACGCGCGCTGTACGCCCGGTTCCAGCAAAGTCAGGCGGTCTATCAGGTCGATCCCTGGGCCGAACATGCCGCCACCCCGGCAGACTGGGCACCGATTGCCGACCTGACGCTGAGGGCCGCAGAATGACCTTGTATGTCGATATCGCCGCACTGGACGACATTCCGCGTCAGGGCGCGCGGGTGGTCAGGACCCCGGCGGGTTGCGTCGCGGTGTTCCGCACTGCCGACGATCAGGTCTTTGCGCTGGAAGACCGCTGCCCCCACAAGGGCGGCCCGCTGTCAGAAGGCATCGTGCATGGCACGTCGGTCACCTGCCCGCTGCATGCCTGGGTGTTCGACCTGAACACCGGGCAGGCGCAGGGCACCGACGACGGGGCGGTGCGCCGCTTTGCCGTCCGTGTGGCGGCGGGGCGCGTCTTGCTGGATGCGTCTTTGCTGGCCCGGCGTTCGGCGGCATGACGGCCGGCTTGCGCACCACCTGCCCCTATTGCGGCGTCGGCTGCGGGGTGCTGGCAACGCCCGACGGCGCGGGCGGCGTGCAGATCAAGGGCGACCCCGACCACCCCGCCAACCTTGGGCGGCTCTGCGTCAAGGGGGCGGCCCTGGGGGAAACCATGACCGCGGCAGGTCGCCTTCTTGCCCCGCGCATCGGCGGGGCCGAGGCGACGTGGGAAACGGCGCTGGACCTGATCGCGGGCCGGTTTTCCGATACCATCGCGGCCCACGGGCCGGATTCGGTGGCGCTGTATGTCTCGGGGCAGTTGCTGACCGAGGATTACTATGTGGCCAACAAGCTGATGAAGGGCTTCATCGGCAGCGCCAACATCGACACCAATTCGCGGCTGTGCATGGCCAGTTCGGTGGCAGGCCACCGCCGCGCCTTCGGGACAGATACCGTGCCGGGGCAGTATGAAGACCTTGAACTGGCCGATCTGGTGGTGCTGGTCGGCAGCAACCTCGCCTGGTGCCACCCGGTCCTGCATCAGCGGCTGATCGCGGCCCGGGCCGCGCGCCCGGCGCTGCGGATCGTGGTGATCGACCCGCGCCGCACGGCGGCCTGCGAAGGGGCCGACCTGCATCTGGCATTGGCCCCCGGCGCGGACGGGCATCTGTTCAACCTGCTTCTGTGCCATCTGGCCGACGCGGGCCGTCTGAACCACGACTACCTGCGCAATGTCACCGGGCTGGAGGCTGCCCTTGCCGCCGCCCGCGCCAGCACGCCCGCCGAGACCGGCCTTGCCCCGGCCGATCTGGCGCGGTTCCTGACCCTGTGGGCCGGCACGGAAAAGGTCGTCACCGTCTATTCCCAAGGCATCAACCAGTCCGACACGGGCACCGACAAGGTGAACGCGATCCTGAACTGCCACCTTGCCACCGGCCGCATCGGCCGCCCCGGCATGGGGCCGTTTTCCGTCACCGGCCAGCCGAACGCCATGGGCGGACGCGAGGTGGGGGGCATGGCCAACACCCTCGCCTGCCATCTGGAGATCGAGAACCCCGCCCACCGCGCCGCCGTGCAGGGTTTCTGGGCCAGCCCGCGCATGGCCGACCGGCCGGGGCTCAAGGCGGTGGACATGTTCCGCGCCGTCGAAGAGGGCCGGATCAAGGCCCTGTGGATTCTGCACACCAACCCGGCGGTGACCCTGCCCGACGCGGGCCGCGTCGCCCGTGCCATCGCCGCCTGCGACTTTGTCGCGGTCAGCGACATCCGCGCCGAAACCGACACCGCCCGGCTGGCCGATGTGCTGCTGCCCGCGACCGGATGGGGCGAAAAGGACGGCACCGTCACCAACTCGGAACGCATGATCAGCCGCCAGCGCGCCTTTGCCCCGCCCCCCGGTCAGGCGCGGCCCGACTGGTGGCACCTGGCGCAGGTGGCGCAGCGCATGGGCTTTGCCGGGTTCGACTGGGATGGCCCTGCCGCGATTTTTGCCGAACACGCGGCGCTGTCCGCCGTGGCGGGGGTTTTGGGCAGCGACTTCGACATCTCGGGCCTGACAGAAGCCGACTTTCCCGACCTGACCCCGGTCGTCTGGCCGCAAGCCGTCAAGAAGGGCGGGCGGTTCTTTGCCGACGGGCGGTTCCACACGCCCGACGGGCGCGCCCGGATGGTGGCGGTCACCGCCTGCCTGCCAACAGCGGCAGCGCCCGATACCCCGTTCCGACTGAACACCGGCCGCATCCGCGACCAGTGGCACACGATGACCCGCACCGGCCTTGCCCCGCGCCTGTCGCAGCATCTGGGCGAACCCTATCTGGAGATCAACCCGGCCGACGCCACACGTCTGGGCCTTGTGCCCGCCACTCTGGCCGAGGTGTCCAACGCGCAGGGCCGCGCGATCCTGAGGGTTCTTGTCAGCGACCGTGTGGCCCCCGGCCATCCCTTTGCGCCGATCCACTGGACGGGCGAGACTGCGCCGTCGGGCCGGATCGACGTGCTTGTTCCGGGGCTGACCGACCCGCTGTCGGGCCAGCCCGCCAGCAAATCCGCCGCCGTGGCGATCCGGCCCTTTGCCGCCCGCTGGCACGGTTTCGCCGTCACGCGCGGCGACCTGTGGCCCGATTGCGCCTACTGGGCCAAGTCCCCGGTTGCGGGCGGTGTGCAGGCGGAACTGGCCGGAGAGGCTGTGCCGGACGACTGGGCGACCTGGGCGGCAACGCTGTTCAATCTGACAGCACCTTCGGCCATGCTGGCCGACCCCGCGCGCGGACTGGCCCGCCTGGCCTTTGTCAGCGAAGGGCGGCTTGAGGCTGCGCTGTTCGTCTCGCGCGATCCGGTCCGTCTGTCGCGGGGCCATGTTGCGGGCCTTCTGGGAGGCGACGGCCAGGGCGCGCTTGCCGGTCACCCCGGCGCCGACCGGCCCGACCCCGGCCCCACCGTCTGCGCCTGCCTGAACGTCGGGCTGAACACCATCCTGCGCGCCCTTTCCGACACCGCCCTGCTGTCGGTCGAGGCCATCGGCACCGCCCTGGGGGCCGGCACGAACTGCGGGTCATGCCGCCCCGAACTTGCCGCCCTGATCGCACGTCACCAGCACCGCGAGGCCGCCGAATGAGCATTCACGAAAACCCGTCCCACCTCGTGCCCGACCTTCGGTCCTGTGCAAAGGGCCGCATCAGCCTTGTCGGTGCGGGGCCGGGGGCGGTCGATCTGATGACCCTGCGGGCGATCCGCTGCCTTGGGGTGGCGGACGTGGTGTTCTACGACCGGCTGGTCGATCCCGAAGCGCTGACGTTCGTCCGCCCCGGTGTCCGCAAGGTGTTTGTCGGCAAGGAAGTGGGCGACCACAGTTGGCCACAGCACCGCATCAACGCCGCAATCGTCGCCGCCGCTCTGCAGGGGCAGCATGTGGTCCGGCTGAAATCCGGTGATCCGTCGATCTTTGGCCGCGCATCCGAGGAAATCGCCGCCGCCCGCGCGCAGGGGATCAAGATCGACATCATCCCCGGCGTGACCGCCGCAAGCGCCGCCGCTGCCAGCCTGTGCCAGCCTCTGACGGAACGCGGCGTGACCGACCGTGTGGTGCTGGCCACCGCCACCTGCCGGCCGGGCGACCTTCCTTCCGACCTGAACGACATGGCCCGACCGGGTACGACCCTGGTCTTCTACATGGCCATGCAGCAACTGGCGGGCCTGACAGAGCAGTTGCTGACGGCAGGCGTTGACCCGGACCAGCCTGTCACCATCGCCGCGAACGTGGCCCGCACAGAGGGACGAGTGCTGCACACGCGCCTGGTGGCCATGGCCCGTGACTGTGCGCAGGCGGCCATGACGAACCCTGCCGTCATCCTTTTGCATCTGGCCAAGACGACCGGGATGGGCCGCCTTCCCGCGCCCCCGGTCGCCGGGGCAACGCCCGAAACCGGGCATCCTGTGTCGGCTTTCTGAAGGCGCGCAGGGTTGCCCGGAAGGTCGAGCGCCGGATCAGGGGATGCTTTTCCGTCCCGTTCCTTCCCCCGTTGGTGACCCCGCCCGAGTCTCGGCGGCACGGGATGGGTGCCGATGTCGCCCCGGGGCACAGCGGCGTCCATGCCCGAAAGGGGGGCATCGCAGGGCGATCCGGATGGCACGCGCCCTGCGACAGGTGCGGCGGCCCCCGCACCGCAGACAGGGACCCGCCCCCTGCCCTTTCGTCAGGCCGGACTGTCTGCGGGGGCCGGCAAGGCAATGCCTGACCGGTCAAGCCAGACCGCACGCCTGCTTGTGCACGGCAGCCTGCCTGCCCGATGTTCGGGGTGATCCGGGGTCAGACCGGCTCGGTCATCTCGCCGGTATTCATCAGGTGGGACAGGGCCGGGGCTGTCAGGCGGGGCCCGGACAGTTCGCCGCAGATGCGTCCGCGGTGAAAGACCAGAACCCGGTCGCAACTGGTCACGAGTTCCTCCAGATCGGTTGACAGGTAAAGGATGACTGCCCCCTTGGTTGCGGTCTGCTGCAAAAGCTGGTTGATCTCGGCCCTGGCGCCGATATCGACGCCGCGGGTCGGATCGTCGAGCAGCAGAAGCGTCGGGCCGCAATCCAGCCATTTGGCCAGCACGACCTTTTGCTGGTTGCCCCCCGACAGCGACCCCGCTGCCAGAAGGACCGACGGGGATTTCACGCCCACCTGTTCGGCCAGCCGCGCCGCACGCTGGCGCAAGGTCCCCGTGGCCAGAAGGCCCCCGTCGCGCGCCAGCCCGACCGACCGGACCTGGACGATGTTTTCCCAGATCGGCTTGTCCAGCATCAGGCCCAGCTTGCGCCGGTCGCCCGAGACAAAGGCCACCCCGTTCCGCACCGCTTCGCGGAAAGAGGGCGACCGGTCCCGCCCGCCCGGCAGGCTGATCCGCCCGCCCGTCAGCGGCGTCAGCCCGGCAATCGCCGCGATGATGGCCGCAGGGCCGGAACCGGCAAGACCGGACAGGCCCACGATCTCGCCCGGTTCGGCAGCAAAGCTGACCCCGGAAAGGCCGTCGGCGGTGCTGACACCGGTCACTTTCAGGCCATTGCCCGACACGGCAGGGCGTGCCGGGACCGCACGCGGGACCGCTGCCCGTTCGGCGCGCCGTGCCTCGCCCGTGGTGCCCAGCATCGCCGCCACGATATCGGGCATCGTCAGGGTCTTGAGGTCGGCCTGCGCCAGGACCACCTTGCCATCCTGCAGGATGGTCACCTCGTCGCACAGGCTCATCACCTCTTCCAGGATGTGCGACACGAACACGACGCCCACCTTTCGTGTCCGCAGGATGCGCAGGATCTTCAGCAGCCGTTCGCTTTCGCCCGCCTCCAGCGCCGAGGTGGGTTCGTCCAAGAGCAGCACCGAGGGCTGCGAGATCAGCGCCTTGGCGATTTCCAGCAACTGCCGCTCGGCCAGCGTCAGCGCCGAGACCGGCGTGGTCAGGCGGCGCTCGATCCCCAGTTCCTCCAGCACCGGCAGCGCAAGGTCGCGCATCCGGCGGCGGTCGATCAGCGGCCCAAGGCGCGGTTCGCGCATCGGAAAGAGGTTGTCGAGGATGTCGAGGTGCGGAAACAGGCTGAGTTCCTGCGCCACCACCGCGACCCCCTTGCTCAGCGCCTGCGCGGTGCTGCGAAAGCTGGTTTCAGCCCCCATCAGGCGCAGGGACCCGGTATCGGGGCGCACGGCGCCGGTCATGATCTTGACCAGCGTCGATTTTCCTGCCCCGTTCTCGCCCAGCAGGGCATGCACGCTGCCGGGGCGGACGGCAAAGTCCACCCCCTTCAGCGCCCTTACCCCGCCATAGGCCTTGGCGATACCCTGTGCTTGCAGCGCGTACATGCGACCCCCGCGACCCTGGCTCAGACCGGCGGCCAGGGGCCGACGATGTGCTTGTCGGGGTTGGCCAGAACGTCGTCGCCCACCGGGGCCAGCGCCGCCGCGACCTTTTCGGCCGTTTGCTGGCGGTCGATGATGGCATCGACATTGTCCGCGCTGACCAGTTCGCCCGGCACCAGCAGCAGGCCCTGGATCAGCGGCGTGCCGTTCAGCTTGGCATTGGCCAGCGCCCGGGTAGCGATGTAGCCGGCCAGCCAGTGGCCCGGCGACATGATGTAGCTGACCGTGCCGTCCTTGACCGCCTGCAGGTTGCCCGCTTCAAGGTCGAATCCGCCCGAGGGCAGCTTGAACCCCTTGCGCTGGCCCAGAAGGCCCCAGGCCGTCGCATCGGCGGCACTGGGGGCCAGCACGGCGACGGCATCGGGGTTGGCGGTCAGCAGCCCGTCCCAGGACGCAAAGATTTCGGGCGAAGATTTGCCGACACCGGCGGTGGATACGGGCCCCACGATCTTCAGGTCGGGGCGCAGTTCGGCGATCTTGGCCAGCATGCCCTTGATGCGCATGTCAAGCGGCGGAACCCCGATCCCGGTGCTGCCGATGATCACCGACCCCTTGGCATCGGCGGGCACCAGCGCCAGCACCTTTTCGGCGATCTGCGCACCCAGGCCCACGTTGTCGGCGGTGATGAACAGGCCGACGCCGCTTCCCTCGGGCGGCGGGGCGTCGATGGCAACCACGGGAATGCCTGCGGCCACGGCGTCCATCACCGGGCGGGTCATCGGACCGGCGGCAAGGCTTTGCAGCACGATGCCGTCGGTCTGGGTCTGGGCAATGGGGCCGAACAGGGCCGCCTGCTGCTGCGGGTCGCCGCTGTCGGGGGCCGCCGTCTGCAGGTGCACGCGCGGGTCCAGCGCCGCGACGGCAAGGCCGCCATTGGCCATCTGCACGAAGGCATCGGTCTTGGTTTCCCAATAGACGAAGCCAAGCTCGATCGGCTTGTCCTGCGCCAGCGCGACACCGCGCGTGGCCCCCAGAAGCGCCGCCGCCCCTGCGCCGGCCAGAAGGGCCCGGCGGCCGATGCGCAGCGCGCCTGCCCTGTCGTGGTCCTGTTGCATGGTCTGATCCTCCCTCTTGATCTCTGATGGGTTGTGCTTCAGTGCCGGGTGCCGCCGCGCCGCTGGCGCTGGACCAGCCCGTCAACCGACACGGCACCCAGGATCACCGCACCGGTCGCGAACTGCGCCCAGGTGGCGGGAATCTGGAAATAGACAAGGCCGACCGACACGGCCGTCAGCAGGACAGCCCCGACGATGGCCCCGAAGACGGTCGCCTTGCCGCCCGCCAGCGGCGTGCCGCCGATGACCGCCCCGGCCACGGCGAACAGCTCGATCCCGCCGCCGCTTTGCGGGTCGCCGACGGTAAAGAATGCCAGCGCGACAATCCCCGAAATGCCCGCCATCAGCCCCGCCAGCACAAAGCCGATGGTCTTGGTCTGGCGGATCGGGATGCCGGAAAAGGCGGCGGCATCGGGGTTCGACCCGATCTGCCGCACGCGGTAGCCGAACGGAGTGCGGTGCATCACCAGCGCCAACACGACCCCCGCCAGCACCAGCAGCCAGACCGACGCCGGCAGGCCCAGCACCCGCCCGCCGCCCAGAAAGGCGATCACGGGATCGCTCAGCGGCACGCCGGTCACCTGCGTGCCCCCGGCAAGCGCCAGCGCCAGCCCGCGCAGCATCCAGCTCATCGCCAGCGTGCCGATCAGCGACGGAATGCCGATGACCACGGCGGCCAGCGCATTCAGCAGGCCCACGCCCATCGAAACCGCCAGCGCGGCACCGATGGCCAGCATCGGGTTGAACCCGGACCGCATCATCAGCGCGGCGATGATCCCGGTCAGGACATAGTTGCCGCCCACCGACAGGTCGATCTCGTTCTGCGGGATCAGGAACACCAGACCCGCCGCGATCAGCGCGGCATAGACCGCGCTTTGCACCACGTTGATCAACTGGCCGGGCGCAAGGAAGTTCGGATGGAACACGCCCACGACCGCCAGCACGAAGACCAGCGCCAGCACGGCACTTGTCCAGTCGGCGGTGACCAGCCGACGGATCGACCAGGTTTCGGACGCGGCCATGGGGGCGCGCAGGGCGTCGGTGCGTTGGTCTGTCATGCTGAAACCTCGGTGCCGTGGCGCGCAAAGGCGGCGCTCAGGAAATCTGCGACGCGGGCCATGGTCTGCGGCTGCTCAAACTCGCCGCCGCCATGGGTGCCGCCGGGAAGAATGTCGATCTCGAGCCGGGGCGCGGTGCCGAACGCGGCCAAGGCGCGATGCAGCCGCCGGGCCTGTTCGGGGGCGATATAGGGGTCGAGCGCGCCGTGCATGATGAGAAACGCAGGCAGCGCCGCGCCGGGCGGCAGGTGGTCCAGTTGGGCCACCGGGCTTGCCCGGCGTGCAAGGTCGGGATGATCGGCGACGGTGGCCCCGATCAGCACGCTTTCGGGGCTGTCGGGCGCATCGTTGCGCCCGGTCGCCCGGGTGATGCCGGTGGCGATGATGTCACTGTCCATCGTCGGGAAATCGACGGGCGGGAACCAGACGATGCTGGCCGCCAGCCGGGTTGCCGGGCTGGCCGACAGCGCGATGCCCACCGCTGCCGACAGATGCCCCCCGGCCGACGGGCCGAAACTTGCCAGCCTGTCACCGTCGAAACCAAACCGGGCCGCTTGCGCGCGCAGATAGGCAAAGGCCGTGCACAGATCATCCAGTTGGGCAGGCCAGATAGCTTCGGTTGAAAAGCGGTACTGGACGCTGGCCACCGCGAAACCGGCATCGACCAGCGCCAGACGTTCGCGCAGGCAATCGGTCTTGTCCCCCATGCGGAACGCGCCGCCGTGGATGAACACGACCAGAGGCGGCGGGCTGACGGCTTCGGGCACCAGCAGGTCCAGCACGTTGCGCGGCGACCCGGTCGCATAGGCGACATCCGAAAAGCTGCGCATCATCGGGCTCCTCGCCCGCTGTCCCGTTCCGGGATGAACTGCCGTGTCATGCTGCCTGCCCCCCTTTGGCCGTAGCCCCATACCCGGGTTCGGCCCCCCCTGTAGGTGCCCCGAAACCTGCGGTTCCGGCTATTCGGAACGACACCGACACTCATAAGTTCTTGCTATGCCCATCATTGCGATCCGACCTTGGGCCGGGCTGCACCCGGTTCACCGGACGGCAAGGATCAGTCGGGGAGGCCCCGAAATGATCCGTCCTGACCCGCACAGGCGATTTCCGGCACCGCCCGGACGCGGGACCGCAAGATGGCCCCGCGCGCGACCCTGCGGGCAGGTTCACCTGCCGGGCGGATCGAAAGCGGGGAAGGGCACGGCAATCCGGACAGGCAGCCGGGCAGACCCGAGGGGGCGGTTGGCCCGGTCATGCCCGGCGGGGGACACGACCGACCGGCTGTCCGGATCAGCGCGGAAAGACCCGCCCATCCATCAGCTTGCGGGCGGTACGGATCGTTCCGGCCCCGCGAACCTGGCCGTCGGGGCCGACGTCGAGGTAGACCTCGGCGGCCCCGGTCGGATGTTCGACGGCAAAGCGGCCATCGGGCGGGATCACCGCCAGCCCCGCCGCCGGGCTGCCCGGCAGCAGGCAGGCGGTGGCCACGCTGACGGCGGCGAAAACGCCGACCGAGGCATGGACACGGTGCGGAATGAAGCTGCGCGTGCCGATGGCACCGCCCGCGCGCGGGGCTGACAGCAGCGTCATCTTGGGCACCGAGGCCGCTGTCACATCGCCAAGGTTCATCATCGGGCCGGCCAGCAGCCGGATCGCCTCGATTCGCGTGCGGAGCGGCTCCATCGCCTCGATCTCGTCGCGGGTCTCGGCCCCGGTCAGGCCGAAATCGGCGGCGCGCAGGACAACGACCGGCATGCCGTTGTCGATCAGCGTGCAGGCCACCCCGTCGATCACATCGACGGACCGGCCCGTGGGCAGCAGCGCGCCGCACATCGACCCGGCAATGCCGTCGAACATCAGCCGCACCGGGGCGGCGGTGCCGGGAACCCCGTCGATGGCCATGGCACCTGCATAGGTCACCTGCCCGCCGGGGGTTTCCACCTCGGCCCGCGCCACCTCGCCGGTATTGACCATGTGGATTCGTACCGGGGTCACCCCGTCGCGCGCCACGACCAGCCCGCGCTCGATCGCGGCCGGGCCGACAGCGGCGAGGATATTGCCGCAGCCCTGCGCAGTGCTGACCAGCGGCTGATCGACGAAGACCTGCAGGAACAGGTAATCGACATCGGCATCCGCCCGGCTGGAGGGCGACAGCACCGCGACCTTGGAGGTCAGCGGGTCTGCCCCGCCGATGCCGTCGATCTGGCGCGGGTCCGGGCTGCCCATGATTGCCAGCAGCAGTGCATCCCGCAGGCCCGGATCGGCGGGCAGATCAGATGCCAGCAGATAGGCCCCTTTCGAGGTGCCGCCGCGCATCCACAGGCAGGGGATCCCGCCGCCTGACACGGTCAGTTCTCCGGCGTGAAGGGGGCGAAGAAATCGGCACCCGCCCAGTCGCGCAGGGCGACGATCTCGGCATCCGGGCCGCGCACCCAGTTTGTGGCGTCGGCGGGGTTGCCTGTGCCGGAAAAGGTCGCGGTCGCAGGCCAGGGCCAGACCGGCCGCGTCCTGTCGGGCAGGGGGGGCACGCCGAGGTCG
>JAAFHX010000080.1 GCA_013297695.1 Rhodobacterales bacterium
AAGCTTGTTCTCCGACCCGATAAAGATGCGGACACCTTGACCGGCCTCGGTCAGATCAAGGAATTCCGCGATGTCGCGCTTGCGTTCCAGATCGTCGAACAGGCTGCGGATGCGGTCCACATCGCCCAGACCTGCCGCTTCGTCGATCAGATTCGCCTGTCCGCGCACGATCAGGCGTTCATAGGGCTGGCCCTCATCCTCCCACTGGGCAAGGCCGCTTTCGACCAGACTTCCGGCGAGGCTGTCGATCTCTTGCCTGCGGCGCGCGATTTCCTGGCCGACCGTGCGGCGCAGGTCAGCCAGGGTGCGACCTTCGGCCAGGGCGTTCAGGAAATTCGCCGCCTCGCGCATCGACGACGGGGTCTGGCCCGGCGGCGGCGTAAAGACGCGGTTTTCGACATGGCCGTCGGCAAAGACCAGCACCACCAGCGCCCGGTCGGGGCCGAGGCTGACAAACTCGATATGCCGGATCGGGGCCTCGTGCCGGGGGGCCAGCACAAGGCTGGCACTGCGGGTGATGCCGGACAGGGTCGCGCCGATCTGGTCAAGCAGGGTCGATACATCCTGTTCGTTCGATCCGGCATTGGCGTCGATCTTTTCGCGGTCCGCCTGATCCAGCGTGCCGACCTCCAGAAGGCCATCGACGAACATGCGCAGCCCCATCTGGGTCGGGATGCGCCCGGCCGAGACATGCGGGCTGTCAAGCAGGCCGAGGTATTCCAGGTCTTGCATGACGTTGCGGATCGTGGCGGCGCTGACCTTTTCGTTCATGCTGCGGGTCAGGGTGCGCGAGCCGACCGGATCGCCCGAGGCAAGATATCCTTCGACGACGCGCCGGAAAACCTCGCGCGAGCGGTCGTTCATTTCGGCCAGCAGCCTTGATCCGTCTGTCATCACGCGCAATCCGGTCGGACTGGGAACTGTAGGAAGCTGGGCGCTTTCCGTCAATCAGGGTTGCATCGGGGGCCACCCGGCGGGTATCTGGCCGCAGCAGCAGACAAGGAACCATGCAATGCGCCCTTCCGGCAGAAACCTCAGCGACATGCGCCCGATTTCCATCGAAACCGGGGTGATGAAACACGCCGAGGGATCCTGCCTCATCAGGGTTGGCGAAACGCATGTGCTGTGTTCGGCCACCATCGAGGACAAGGCACCGCCGTTCCTGAAGAACACCGGCCTTGGCTGGGTGACGGCAGAATACGGGATGCTGCCGCGTGCCACCAACACGCGCAATCGGCGCGAGGCCGCGGCGGGCAAGCAGACGGGTAGAACGCAGGAAATCCAAAGGCTTATCGGCAGGGCGCTGCGAGCCGGCGTGGACCGGCAGGCCTTGGGCGAACGCCAGATCGTGGTGGATTGCGACGTGATCCAGGCCGATGGCGGCACGCGCTGTGCGTCGATCACCGGGGGTTGGGTGGCGCTGCGGCTGGCGGTGAACCGGCTCTTGAAGACCGGGGCGATCATCAGCGATCCCATCGTGGATCATGTGGCTGCCCTGTCCTGCGGCATCTATGCCGGACAGGCCGTGCTGGACCTTGACTATGCCGAGGACAGCGAGGCGGGCACGGACGGGAATTTCGTGCTCACGGGTCGCGGCCGGCTGATCGAGGTGCAGATGTCTGCCGAGGGCGCGACGTTTTCGCGCGCCGAGATGGGGCAGTTGATGGACCTGGCCGAGGCGGGTGCGGCGCAACTTGTGGCGGCGCAGCAGGCGGCGCTGGCCTGACGGGGGCGGGGGTGATGCGCAGGTTCCAGGGCGACCGGCTGCTGGTGGCCACGCATAATGCGGGCAAGCTGGAAGAGATTGCGGCGCTGCTGGCCCCCTATGGCGTGGCGGTGACCGGCGCGGCCGATGCGGGCCTGCCGGAGCCGGCGGAGACGGGAACGAGTTTTGTCGAGAATGCCCGGATCAAGGCGCATGCCGCCGCACAGGCGACAGGTCTGCCCGCCCTGTCGGATGACAGCGGGATCGAGGTCGAGGCCCTGGGGGGCGCGCCCGGTGTCTATACCGCCGACTGGGCGGAAACTCCGTCGGGGCGGGATTTCGTTCTGGCGATGACCCGGACATGGGACGCGCTCGAGGCGGTCTCGGCCCCCGAGCCGCGCCGCGCCCGGTTCTGCTGCACGCTGGTGCTGGCCTGGCCCGACGGGCATGACGAGGTCTTTGCGGGCGTGATGCCGGGCCGGATCGTGTGGCCGATGCGGGGCGACCAGGGGCATGGGTATGACCCGATCTTTCAGCCCGACGGGCATGACATGACCTTTGGCGAGATGGACCGCTGGCAGAAGAACCAGATCAGCCACCGCGCCGATGCGTTCCGGAAACTGGTGGCGGGGTGCTTTGCATGAAACGGATTTCGACGGGATCGCCCTTCGAGGCGCAGATGGGCTATTCGCGCGCCGTCGTGAAGGGCGGATGGTGCTTTGTTTCGGGCGTCACGGGGTATGACTATGCGACGATGGCGATGCCCGAGGGGATTGCCGCACAGGCCCGCAATTGTCTGGCAACCATCGGCCGGGTGCTGGACGAGGCGGGTTTCACCATGGCCGATATCGTGCGGGTTCAATACACGTTGACCGATGCGGCGCTGGTGGCCGACCTCGCTCCGGTACTGGGCGCCGCCTTTGCCGAGGTTCGGCCTGCGGCGACGATGGTCGTGGCCGGCCTGATCAGCCCCGAAATGCTGGTGGAAATCGAAGTCACCGCGTTCATGGGCTGATCCGCAGGATGGAAGACTGGAAGGCCGGCGGTTTTGGTCTGTATCTTCACTGGCCGTTCTGCCAGTCGAAATGCCCGTATTGCGATTTCAACAGCCATGTTGCCGCCGGGATCGACCAGACCCGTTGGCAACGCGCGTTTCTGGCCGAAATCGACCGGATCGGGGCCCAAACGCAAGGCCGGGTGCTGAACACGGTCTTCTTCGGCGGCGGCACGCCGTCGCTGATGGACCCGGGCCTTGTGGCTGCGCTGCTGGACCGCGTACGGGCGACCTGGACGCTGGCGAATGACTGGGAAGTGACGCTGGAAGCGAACCCGGGGTCGGTCGAGGCGGGACGGTTCCGCGCCTATCGCGAGGCGGGAGTGAACCGGCTGTCGATGGGCGTTCAGGCGTTGAACGACACCGATCTGCGGCGGCTTGGCCGGCTGCACAGTCTGGACGACGCCCTGCGCGCCTTTGACATCGCCCGGGACAGTTTTGACCGGGTGAGTTTCGATCTGATCTATGCCCGCCAGGACCAGACGCCAGAAGACTGGGGCAGGGAACTGGACCAGGCCCTTGCCCTCGCGGTGGATCACCTGTCGCTGTATCAGTTGACCATCGAGGACGGCACGGCCTTTGGCGCGCGCCATGCGGCGGGCGGATTGCGCGGCCTGCCGGATGAGGGGCGGGCGGTCGCGCTGTACGAGATCACGCAGGACCGATGCGCGGCCCAGGGGATGCCGGCCTATGAAGTGTCGAACCATGCCAGAGCCGGATCGGAGTCACGCCATAACCTGATCTACTGGCGCAGTGGAGATTACGCCGGGATCGGACCGGGCGCGCATGGGCGGCTGACGCTGAACGGAGTTCGGTGGGCAACAGAGGCACCCCGGATGCCCGACGTCTGGCTGGACATGGTCGAACGGGAGGGACAGGGCGAGGATCCGCGGGTGGCGATGACCGGAGCGGAGCGGGCGGTGGAATATCTGCTGATGAGCATGCGATTGTCGGAAGGTACTGATCTTGCAAGGTTTTCTTTGTTGAACGGACGGCCTCTGGATGCTGCGGAGGTAGAGAGCCTGAGCGGGATGGGGATGATCGAGCTTCGCGGCGGACAGATCATGGCCACGCCACAGGGACGGCTGGTCCTGAACGCGGTGCTTCGGCGCCTGCTTTCCGATTAGCGGGCCAGGTCGGTTGGAATGAGCGACAGCGCACGGCATAGCAAATCGAGATCATCCAGCGTGCGATAGCGCACGGAGATGGAGCCGCCGCCATTCCCCGGATCGTGTGAAATCGTTACCGCCATCTGAAGGTTCGCGGACAGATCAGCCTCCAACGCACGCGTGTCGGCATCTTTTCCCTCGGACCGGGACGTTCTGCGCCGGTTTGTCGGGCCGATGGCAGACTGCGCGAGCTTTTCTGTCTCGCGCACGGAAAGCCCGCCTGCGATAACTCTGCGGGCAAGATCGGCAGGGTTGGGCGTTGTGATGAGCGCGCGCGCATGCCCGGCGCTGAGCGCCCCGCTGCGCAGGTGCGCCTGAACCTCGTCCGGCAGATGCAGCAGCCGCAGGAGGTTGGCAATGTGACTGCGGCTTTTCGACAGGGCCTCGGCAAGGCGTTCCTGCGTATGACCGAAACGATCCATCAACTGGCGAAAGGCCAGCGCCTCTTCGATCGGATTCAGATCGGCGCGCTGGATGTTCTCGATGATGGCGACTTCGAGCACTTCGGCATCCGTCAGGTCGCGGACAAGAACCGGGAGTTCGTGCAACTGAGCGATCTGCGCCGCGCGCCAGCGGCGTTCGCCCGCAACAATCTCGTACCCGTCGCCGCCTGCACGGGGGCGGACGATCAGCGGCTGGATGACACCCTTCTGACGCAGGGAGGCGGCCAGATCGGCAAGACTTTCCGGTGAGAAATCGCGCCGCGGCTGATCCGGGTTCGGAAACAGAAGCTCCACGGCAACTGTCGCCTCGGCCCGACGCGGGCCGGGCGATCCGTCAGGGGCGGCCGTCAGGTTGACATCCGCCATGAGCGCCGAAAGACCGCGGCCAAGACCGCGCCGTTCCTGCTTCTTGTCCATCAACCTGCCAACCTGCTTGAGCCCTTCGCGAATCCATGACGCAGCAACAGTTCCTGCGCAAGCGCGCGATACGCTTCACTGCCCTTGGAAGCGGGATCGTAATTGAGGACCGGCAGCGCGAACGAGGGGGCTTCGCTGACCCGCACATTACGCGGAATGACGACGCGGAACACCAGATCACCCAAGGTCTGCCGGGCGTCGCTTTCGACCTGCTGGGAAAGATTGTTCCGACCGTCATACATCGTGAGAAGAACGCCTTCGATCCGAAGCTCGGGGTTGGCGGTCTGCCGGACTTCGCGGATCGTCAGCATGAGTTGCGACAGGCCTTCAAGCGCGAAGAATTCGCTTTGCAGCGGTACCAGGACCGAGTGACAGGCCACGAGGGCATTGACAGTAAGGAGGCTGAGCGACGGCGGACAATCTACAACAATGTAATCAAAGGCATAGCGATCCATCGCGGGCTGACGAAGGGCATCGCGCAGCAGGAAGCTTCGCCGTTCGTTCGACACCAGTTCCATATCCGCCGACGCAAGATCCGAGTTTGCCGGGCACATCCAGATATTCGGAAACGCCGTTTCCCGAAGCGCCCGCTCCAGCGGGACCGCTTCGAGAAGAAGATCATAGGTCGATACCTCTCGGCTCGACGGCTCGACGCCAAGGCCGGTAGAGGCATTCCCCTGCGGATCCAGATCGACCAGCAGGACCTTTGCGCCCCTTTCCGCAAGGCCGGCGGCAAGATTGATCGCTGTCGTCGTCTTTCCGACTCCGCCCTTCTGATTGGCCACGGCCAGAATGCGTGCAACAGGTTCAGACACGGCAAAGCTCCTCCAGGACAAGGACCGACGCGTGCGGATCGGTTCTGCTCGGCACGGATGACAGAGAAAACCGCCAGTCCCGGCGTGCGGTCTGCACTTCTTCTCCGGCCCGGGCGCCCTTCAGAAAGACTGCCCGACCGCCTTTGGCCAAATGCCGTTCGGCGTACCCGCACAAAACAGGAAGGGGTGCAAGTGCCCGCGCCGAGACCACGTCAGCCTGAAGCGGAAGAACCGCTTCGATCCGCTCCGCATGGACGGTAACATGAACATTTGTTTCACGTGAAACAGTCCGCAGGAACTCTGCCTTGCGCTGGTCGGATTCTACAAGCGTCACGCGCATATCGGGTGCAAGGTCTTTTGCAACAAGTGCCACCACCAGACCGGGAAACCCGGCTCCCGAGCCAAGATCGGCCCAGTGCCGACAACGTTCCCCCGCGAGTTCGAAAATCTGAGCACTGTCAACCACATGGCGTGACCAAGCCTCGTCCAGGCTAGACGGAGCAACCAGGTTGATGGCTGTATTCCATTTCCGCAACAGCCCGACCAGACGATCCAGCCGCGACATCACCGACACCGGATACTGGCCCATCCCATGCGATTGCGCCGAGGCTGGTACCGTCATCGTACAGACCGACGTCGGTCGACATGCGACAGCCGCGCCAACACAAGCAACAACGCCGCAGGGGTCATCCCATCGATCTTTGCGGCCTGTGCCATATTCGCAGGAGCAAGCCGCTGCAACTTGCCCTTCAGTTCCGTTGACAGCCCAGAAATCGACTCATAGTCGAAATCATTTGGGATACTGCGCTGTTCATCCCGCTTCAGCGCCTCGGCATCGTCCTTCTGCCGGTCTTCATACTGCGCATAGAGGGCGTCCCGGGCAAGCTGCTGCTGTATGTCAGCCTCAAGCAGCGCGAATTCCGGAACAATGCCGGCAATCATCTCGGCTGTCACATCCGGAAACGACAACAACGTGAACGCCGACCGGCGCACCCCGTCAAGACTGACTTTCAGGCCGAGGGTCCCGATGTCCTGTGGCGTCAGCCGCACCTGTTGAAGTGCGGTACGACCCTTCTCAAGTTCCGCAGTCTTTGCCCGAAACATGAAGGCGCGACCGGAACCAACACAGCCGATGGCGATTCCGAGGGGTGTCAACCGCTGATCAGCATTGTCTGCCCGCAGCGACAGGCGGAATTCTGCACGGGACGTGAACATCCGATAGGGCTCGTTAACACCGCGGGTCACCAGATCGTCCACCATCACCCCGATATAGCTTGTCGTCCGACTGAACTCGATCCGATCCCGCTCCATGGATGCGGCTGCGGCGTTCAATCCCGCAACAAGCCCCTGAGCCGCCGCTTCTTCGTAACCGGTCGTGCCGTTGATCTGACCCGCCATATACAGACCGGGGATGGACTTGCTTTCCAAGGTCGGCAGCAGCCCTCGCGGATCAAAGTAGTCATATTCGATCGCATATCCGGGCTGCAGGATGCGCACATTTTCGAGTCCCAAGATCGTGCGGACATAGTCCATCTGTACGTCGGACGGCAGGCTGGTCGAAATTCCGTTCGGATAGATCGTTGCTGTATCCAGCCCTTCCGGCTCCAGAAAGACCTGATGCGAGGATTTGTCAGAAAATCGCACGATCTTGTCCTCGATCGACGGGCAGTAACGAGGGCCCACCCCTTCGATGTGCCCGCCATACATGGCAGACCTCCCAAGATTGTCCCGCACAATGCTGTGCGTCCGCTCGTTGGTATGCGTGATGCCGCAGGAAATCTGCCGCGCGAAGGTCCCCTTGTGCAGGAAAGAGAACAATTCCGGCGTCTCATCGCCAGGTTGCATCTCGATCTTCGACCAGTCGATGGTGTTTCCATCAAGGCGTGGCGGCGTCCCGGTCTTCAGACGACCGGTTTTCAGGCCAAAATCGGCCAGCCTCTCTGCCAGTCTGATCGACGGCCGGTCACCGATCCGACCACCCGCGCTCCGCCGGTCGCCGATGTGGATGACGCCGCGCAGAAAAGTGCCTGCCGTCAGAACTATGGTGCGACACTGAATTTCCGTGCCATCGGCCAATATGACCTGCGATGGCGTGCGATTCCCAATAGTCAGATCGACAACTTCACCCTCGATGACCGTAAGGCCTGTCCGCGCTGCAATCTCTCGCTGCATGGTCCGTTGATAGATCGATCTGTCAGCCTGCGTGCGCGGCCCTTGAACTGCCGGCCCTTTGCGTCGGTTCAGCAACCGGAACTGGATGCCGGCTTCATCTGCCACCCGGCCCATCACGCCGTCCAGCGCATCAATCTCGCGCACCAGATGGCCCTTGCCCAATCCTCCAATCGCGGGATTGCAGGACATGACTCCGATGGCGTGGCGGGAAAAGGTTACCAAGGCAGTCTCTGCGCCCATCCGGGCCGCAGCATGTGCAGCCTCGGTTCCTGCGTGACCGCCACCGATGATAAGAACATCGAAATGTTTCACGTGAAACACCCTTCACTTTCCAATGCAGAAGCTCGCGAAAACCTCATCCAGAAGTTCTTCGACGTCGACCCACCCCACAAGCGATTCAAGCGCACGGGTCGCCACCCGAATCTCTTCCGCCGCGATCTCCGCTCTTGAGGCCCCATGCCTTACCTCAACCAGCGCAGTTTCAACAGCCCTGATGGCGCGCAGCACGGCCGCTCGATGACGCTCACGCGTCAGAACGCCTGCCGACGCGGCCTTCCTCGCCAGACGTTCGGTAATACCGGCAATCAGGCCATCCAAACCGTCTCCGGTCAGTCCGGAAACACCGCCGGACATTCCGCCGGAAAGATCGGATTTTCCCCGAATCCGGATGTCATCCTCACCAGGCTCCACAAGATCCGGCGTACCATCGCCGTCAAGAAGAAAGACCCTCAGATCGGCATCCCGCGCTCGGGCAAGGCCCCGGTTGATTCCGATCTCTTCAACCGGGTCTGCCGTTTCACGAAGTCCTGCCGTATCCAGCAGCGTCACCGGCAACCCCTGCAAATCCATGCGCACTTCGATCACGTCGCGTGTGGTGCCCGCATACTCGGAAACAATTGCCGCCTCTCTTCCCGCTAACCTATTGAGAAGAGTTGACTTTCCAGAGTTTGGCGCGCCAAGGATGGCAACTTCGAAACCGTCGCGAATGCGCTCGGCCATTTTGCCACCTGCAACTTCTATCGCAAGTTCGTCGGCCAGGTTCTGCAACAGCGCCGTAACCTCCGGGCCTACATCGACCGGAACGTCCTCGTCTGCAAAGTCTATCGTCGCAGCAATCAGGGCTGCGGCGCGAACCAGATCCCTTCGCCACCCCTCGACCCGCGTTCTGACCGCACCCGAAAGCACCCGCATCGCCTGGCGTCGTTGCGCCTCGGTCTCGGCGTCGATCACATCAGCCAGACCCTCGACCTGCGCCAGATCAAGATTGCCATTGGCCAGCGCCCGGCGCGTGAATTCCCCCGGCTCGGCCAGCCTCATGCCCGGTTGCTCTGACAGCGCCCGGGTGACGCAGGACACCGTCGCCGCGCCCCCGTGAAGATGCAGTTCGCAGACGGCCTCGCCGGTAAAGCTGGCCCCCTCGGCAAAGACAACCACAATGGCTTCATCCAGCACCTCGCCCTGCCATCGCAGCTTTCGCAGCGACGCCTGGCGCGGCTTTGGCAAGCAACCGGCAAGTTCTCCGACCACCTTGTGCGCCAGCGGCCCGGAGAGGCGAACAACAGCCACCCCTGCCTTGCCCCTTGCGCTTGCCAGGGCAAAGATCGTGTCCACGGCCGCGTCGGTCCTTCTCAGGTATTCATAGAATCAAAGAATTCGGAATTCGTCTTTGTCTGCCGCAACTTCGATATCAGGAATTCGATCGCGTCCGTCGTGCCCATCGGGTTCAGGATTCGGCGCAGCACATAGGTCTTCTGCAGATCGGATTTTTCGATCAACAGGTCTTCCTTCCGCGTGCCCGACTTCAGGATATCCATCGCCGGGAAGACGCGCTTGTCGGCTACCTTTCGGTCCAGCACGATTTCCGAGTTTCCGGTGCCCTTGAACTCTTCAAAGATCACTTCGTCCATCCGGCTTCCGGTGTCGATAAGCGCCGTGGCGATGATCGTCAGCGACCCGCCTTCCTCGATGTTCCGCGCCGCACCGAAGAACCGCTTCGGGCGCTGCAGCGCATTCGCATCGACACCCCCCGTCAGCACTTTCCCCGAGGACGGCACCACCGTGTTGAAGGCGCGGCCCAGGCGGGTGATCGAATCCAGCAGGATTACCACGTCGCGCTTGTGCTCGACCAACCGCTTGGCCTTCTCGATCACCATTTCGGCGACCGCCACATGCCGCGTTGCCGGTTCGTCGAATGTCGAGGATACAACCTCACCCTTCACCGACCGCTGCATGTCGGTAACCTCCTCCGGACGCTCGTCGATCAGCAGCACGATCAGATAGCATTCCGGGTGGTTCGTCGCGATCGAATGGGCGATATTCTGCAAAAGCACCGTCTTGCCGGTGCGGGGCGGGGCCACGATCAGACCGCGCTGGCCCTTCCCGATGGGGGCCACCAGATCGATGATCCGGGCAGACCGGTCCTTGATCGTCGGGTCTTCCACCTCCATCTTCAAGCGCTCGTCGGGGTAAAGGGGCGTCAGGTTGTCGAAGTTGACCTTGTGGCGGGCCTTTTCCGGGTCATCAAAGTTGATCCGCGTGACTTTGGTCATGCAGAAATACCGCTCATTGTCGCGCGGTGCCTGGATCACACCTTCGATGGTATCGCCGGTCCGCAACGAGAACTGCCGCAGGATGTCAGGTGACACATAGATGTCATCCGGCCCCGGCAGATAATTGGCTGACGGCGACCGCAGAAACCCGAAACCGTCCTGCAGCACTTCAAGCACGCCGTCGCCGCCGATTTCCCAGCCTTCCTCGGCATGCTCCTTCAGGATCGAGAACATCATCTCGCCCTTGCGCATCAGCGGTGCGTTCTCGATCTCCCATTCCTCGGCCATGGCCAGAAGGTCGGCCGGCGTCTTCGCCTTGAGATCGGAAAGGTTGAGACGGTCTTTGTTCATGGGGGGCTCTATACAAGTAAGGGTCCGACCCGCCCTGGGGTCCGCCACCGGTCTGAAGGGGAAATGCCTTGGGCCGGACGGCCCTGCAAAGGTCGCTTACGCCCGGGGGCTGCAGAAGTCAACGGCCTCAGAACTTCACGATCACCGACAGAACGATCACAATCAAAAGCAGCGTCGGGACTTCGTTCATGATCCGGTAGCGCTGCCCGGCAAGCTGGTTCCGACCTGCGGCAAAGTCCTTGCGACGCAGGCCCAGCCAATGATGGAACCACGTCATCGCCAGCACGGCACCTGCCTTGGACCACGGCCAGACCGCCGACCAGTCCACGATCCCCGGTGTCATCACAAGGGCAAGCCCGAACACCCAGGTGGCAATCATCGAGGGATTCATGATCAGCCGCAGCAGTTTCTGCTCCATCGTCTGCAGCAAGGCATCAGCCTCCGACCCTGCAGGCCCTCGTTCGGCATGATAGACGAACAGCCTCGGCAGGTAGAACAGACCCGCCATCCAGGCGATCACAGCCATCACATGCAGCGACTTGATCCAGGGGTACGCTTGCGACAGGACGTCTTGCACACTGCTTCTCCGCATCAGGTGCCTTTCTTCTAAGGAAAAAAGGATCTTAAGGAAATGATGTAGTTGGACCTGTGGATATTGGGATTGGCACGTTTCTCCCGCATTTCATCCACAGGGCGGCCCTTGTGGAGAATCCTTGGATAACCTTGCCCCTTCTCTGCCCATTCGTCCCTGAACTCCGTGAAATCAGCAGCTTGCACAGGGTACACACCCACAGACGCCTGTGGGTATCTTTCGAAAACCTGGTGGTGCCTCAGTCGTCAACAGAAGAACCCTTCCGCCATCCCCTCGTGGACAACTTCCCGCGCCACGCCTAGACTCCAAGCTGAACTTCGGCATCCGCGCTTCGCCCCCGCTTTCGGCAACCGCAGGCCCAAGGAACATATCGAGATTGTCCACAGACCCGGTCACCGCATCTTGCCAACCTTGCCACCCCTGATCCTGGCATCGGCTTCGGCCATCCGGGCCAACCTGCTTTCCGCTGCGGGCGTTTCCGTCATGCTGCGACCCGCTCGGATCGATGAGGCAGCCCTGCGGATGTCCTTCGAGGCCGAGGGTCTTGCGCCACGCGACGTGGCGGATGCCCTCGCCGAGGCAAAGGCCCGCAAGGTCGCCGGATCGCATCCCGATGCCGTTGTCATCGGCTGTGATCAGGTGCTTGATTTCCGGGGCCGTGTCTGGGGCAAACCGGAAAGCAGTGATGCAGCACGGGCACAGTTGACCACGCTTTGTGGGCAGCGTCACGCGCTTCATTCTGCCGTCGTGCTATATCACAATGCGGAACCGGTCTGGCGGCATGCGGCGGAGGTGCGATTGACGATGCGGGCATTTTCCGAAGCGTATCTTGACGACTATCTCACCCGGAACTGGCCCGGGGTGCAGGACAGCGTCGGGGGCTACAAGATCGAAGGCGAAGGCCTGCGGCTGTTTTCTGCAATCGAGGGTGACCATTTTGCGGCGCTCGGCGTGCCGCTGCTTCCGCTTCTTTCCTATCTGTCCGACCGGGGCTTCATCGCGTCATGACGGGTGACCTTCCGCGCATCCCGCTGGCGGGCGTGATCGGGGCACCCATCGCGCACAGCCGGTCGCCAGCACTGCATGGCTACTGGCTGCGGCGCTATGGAATCAAAGGTCATTACATCCCGATGGAAATCGCACAGGCCGACCTGCGGGATGCCCTGCAGTTTCTGCCCCGGGTCGGTTTCGTCGGTCTGAACGTCACGATTCCGCACAAGGAAACCGTTCTGGGCCTGGCCGACATCGTGACCGACCGTGCGGCGCTGATCGGGGCGGCGAACACGCTGATCTTCCGCAAGGACGGCAAGATTTTTGCCGACAACACGGATGGCTCGGGGTTCATCGCCAATCTTCGGCAAGAGGCACCGCAATGGCAGCCGACCCGTGGCCCTGCCGCGCTGTTCGGGGCAGGCGGCGCCGCGCGGGCGGTGATCGCCGCGCTGATCGAGGTCGGTGTGCCCGAAATCCGCGTGGCCAACCGCACCCGCGCGCGGGCCGAGGCGCTGCGGTCGGATTTCGGTGCAAAGGTGATGGTGCATGAATGGGTGCAGGCCGCGAACATGCTGGACGGCGCGGTGACCGTCGTGAATACGACCGCGTTGGGCATGACCGGCAAGCCGGAGTTTCATCTTCCGCTGGACGCGCTGGACCCTCGGGCGCTGGTCACCGATCTGGTCTATACCCCGTTGCGCACGGCCTTTCTGGAAGAGGCGCAGGCCGCGGGCTGCACAGTGGTCGACGGGTTGGGCATGCTGCTGCACCAGGCCGCTCCCGGATTCGAACGGTGGTTCGGCTTGCGCCCCGAAGTTGACGGGGCCACCCGGGCAGCCGTGCTTTCGGCATGACCGCCTTTCGGCTGGGCCTGACCGGGTCCATCGGCATGGGCAAATCCACGACAGCCGGCTTCTTCCGGGACGAAGGCATCGAGGTCTGGGATGCCGACGCGGCGGTGCACCGGCTGTACGCGCCGGGCGGGGCCGCTGTGACCCCGCTGGCGGCGCTGCGGCCCGCCGCGCTGCGAGACGGGGGGATCGACCGGTCTGCGCTGAAGGACTGGATCGCGGCGGAACCACAGGCTCTGACCCATATCGAAACAATCGTTCACCCTCTGGTCGCCGCCGACCGCGCGGCGTTCATCGCCAGGAGTCAGGGCGATCTTGTGGTCTGCGACATCCCGCTGCTGTTCGAGACAGGGGCCGAGTCGCGGTTCAACGCGACGCTGGTGGTCACCGCCCCGCCTGCGCTGCAACGTGCGCGCGTGATGGCCCGTCCGGGAATGACGGAAGACGGCTTTCGCCTGATCCTGTCACGCCAGATGCCCGATTCCGAAAAGCGCGCACGCGGCACGCACGTCATTGAAACGCTTGGTCTGCAAGCCGTTCAAGAAGCCGTGCGGGCCTTGATAGCCTATATCCGGAGAAGCCGCGATGCGTGAGATCGTTCTGGATACCGAGACTACCGGCCTTGATCCGGCCGAGGGTCACAGGATCGTGGAAATCGGCGCCGTCGAGTTGTTCAACCACATGCCAACCGGCCGCACATTCCACAACTACATCAACCCCGAGCGGCCGATGCCGAAGGAAGCCTTCGAGGTACATGGCCTCGGCGATGACTTTCTGCGTGACAAGCCGCGGTTCCGTGAGGTCGGGCAGGCCTTTCTTGACTTTGTGGGCGATAGCCGACTGATCATTCACAATGCGGCCTTCGACATGAAGTTCCTGAACGCGGAACTTTCCCAGTCCGGTCTTCCCCGCCTTGCGGGTGACAGGGCGGTGGATACCGTCCAGATTGCCCGGCAGAAATATCCGGGCTCTCCGGCGTCGCTGGATGCATTGTGCCGCCGCTTCGGTATCGACAATTCGGGCCGTGAAAAACACGGTGCCCTGCTGGACAGCGAACTTCTGGCCGAGGTCTATCTGGAACTGATCGGTGGACGGCAACCGGCCCTTGTCCTGGCAGCAACTGGTCAGGGCAGGACGATGGCGACCGGCCCCGCCGAATGGCGACCCACCCCGCGCCCGGACAGATTGCCGGACCGGCTGACCTTGGCCGAGGCCGCAGCGCATGACGCCTTTGTTGCCGCGATGGGCGACGCCGCGATCTGGTCGCGACGCCGCTAGTCTGTCACGAAGACAGTTGCTGTGCCGGTTTCGGGGCCTGGGCACGGCGGGCAAGCTCCTGGCGGTACAGCGCAAGGAAATCGACCGTATCGACATTGAGCGGGGGAAAACCGCCGTCCCGCGTCACGTCCGAGATGATCCGCCGCACGAACGGGAACAGCAGCCGCGGGCATTCGATCAGCAGGAACGGGTGAAGCTGTTCATCGGCCACACCCTCGATGTGGAAGACGCCGCCGTAATCCAGTTCCAGCAGGAACAGTGTATCGCCGCTCGCCTTGTTCTTGGACGTGACCTTGAACTTGGTAATCACCTCGAACTGATGATCGACCGGGCGTTTGCGGGCATCCAGGCTGACCTGCACCTGCACGTCGGGCTGAACCTCGCCGCCCTGCAGCCCCTTCTGGGCCACGACATTCTCGAAAGACATGTCACGGACGAACTGCGCCAGAACCTGCATCCTGATCTGAACATCCGGGGCAGGGGTGGCGTTGCCATTGGCCTCGGTCATCTGTCTCTCCTCGTGACGGACTCTTCCCGGCGCTTCTATCAGGTCGTTCATCCGCGCTCAATCCCAAGGGTCCGGCCCAAGGGTCCGGCCCAAGGGACCCGCCCGAAGGTCAGGGCCTGGTCCAGCCGGAAGGTGGCAGCCGGGTCTCGTCGGACGGCAACTCTTCCCAGGTGCCGTCGATCACCTCGGGTCCGCCGCGCGGTCCCGGGCCGCCCGTCCGCACCACGCGAACCGATCCCGCCTGCCGGATCAGCCGCTCTGCGACCCACCTGCGCACCGCCGGCACCAGCAGCAGCGCCCCCGCCGCATCGGTCAGAAACCCCGGCAGGATCAGCAGGATGCCCGAGCCAAGGCCCAGGACCGTTTCCGCCAGCCCCGCCCCCGGATCGCGCCGGGCCGCCATGGCGCGCCGAAGGGCGTCACCCGCCCGCAGGCCCTGCCGACGGATCAGCCAGACGCCCAGCACCCCCGTTCCGATCACGATGGCCAGCGTGGTCCACAGGCCAAGCCAGGACCCGACCGTCACGAACAAGGCGATCTCGACCAGAGGCCAGACCAGAAGAAGCACCGGGAACCACATGGCCGCATGTCCTTTCGCCGGGCGACAGGTGGACTTGACCGCCCCTGTGACATACATAAGTGCGCAAGGGGCGTCCTACCAACCCCAAAGCACATACCGCCTGAGGTTCCCTTTGAATTCGTCCATCATCGAGTTGCTCGTCCTGGCCGGGATTGCGGTTTTCCTGATCCTGAAGCTGCGCAACGTGCTGGGTACGCGCGAAGGCTTTGAAAAGCCGGCCGTCCCCGTCGAAACCGCGACACCCCGCGCGCGGCGCGACTTTGAGGTGATCGAGGGCGGTCCGGACCGCGACATCGTGGATCATGTGCCCGAAGGCAGCCCGGCGGCGCGCGCGCTTGCGGCGATGAAATCGGTCGAGCCGTCGTTTTCGGTCAATGATTTCCTCAAGGGGGCCCGGGGTGCCTACGAGATGATCCTGATGGCCTTTGAAAAAGGCGACATCGCGTCGATCCGTCCATTCCTGTCGCCCGATGTGGCTGCCAGCTTTTCCGATGTGATCGAGGCGCGGCAGTCCCAGGGGCTGACCATCGAGTCGCATTTTGTCGGCCTGCGCGAATTGGCCCTGCAGGACGCAACCTTTGACAGCGCCACCCGCGAAGGCGAGGTGACAGTGCGCTTTGTGGGCGAACTGACGTCGGTCGTGCGCAATCAGGCCGGCGAGGTTGTCGAAGGCAGCCCCACCGAGGCCAAGCGGCAGCGGGACGTGTGGACCTTTGCCCGAAAGATGGGTGCCGACGATCCGAACTGGCAACTTGTCGCCACCGGCGAGTGACGGCAGCCGGGCGCGGAATGGCCAGGGCCGGACCCTGCCGCGCGCCCTGTGCGAAAGGATGACGCGACGTGCCCCGCCGCCGCCCGCTTCGCCCCGACGAAGAAGACCTGTGGCAGGCCGTTGCCCGAACGGCCAACCCTTTGCACCCGCCCCTGCCCCGCAGCGCACCGATGCAGGATGCCGTCATCCAGCCAGCCGCACCGAAGCCCGCGTCCCAGCCCGTACCGACATTCCGGATCGGCGAGAAGGCCACGACGCAGGCGCGGCATGATCTTGCCCCCGCCCTGTCTGACCGGCTTGCCACAGCACCGCTCCGGATGGACGCCAAGGCCTTTGCCCGCATGTCGCGAGGCAAGCTGTTGCCAGAGGCGCGGATCGACCTGCACGGCCTGACGCTGGCCGAGGCACATCCCGAACTGACAGGCTTTGTGCTGAATGCCCATGCGCAAGGCCACCGGCTGGTGCTGGTCATCACCGGCAAGGGCCGCAAGGGCCGTGACGACGATCCCGTTCCGCAACGCACCGGGGCGCTGAAGCATCAGGTTCCGACCTGGCTGCACCAGCCGCCGCTTGGCGCCGTGGTGCTTCAGGTCGCCGAGGCACATCTGCGGCATGGCGGGGCGGGTGCCTATTACGTCTATCTGCGCCGCCCGCGCTAAGGCTACTTGGTCAGCTCGTCGCTGATGACTTCCAGCGGCTTGACCACGATGGCTGTCGCACCGCGCGCGGTCAGCACGATGCCGGGCAGCAGCCCGACACGACCGGAGTTGTCGCTGTCAAAGGCCGCCTGGACCGATCCTATCCGGTTCAGAAGCGCAATGAGTTCCGGCGAATCACCCACATCGAAATGCCCGACACCGGTCGAAAAGGCACCGACATCCACCACCCGTACCGGGAAATCGGCCACCCTGTTCAGGTCGGTCAGGTTGCCAAGACGGCTCGGTTCGCCTGTGATGAAGGCCGAAAGCCGCAGCGCCTTGTCGTTCTGCGACGAAAAGATGATGAACGGCTCGGGGAAACGCTCGAACGTGGCAGCCTGCGAGGTAAAGACGTCAACATCGATATCGGGCGACAGCATCACCACACCCTTCAGGTGCCGGTCCAGGAACGCGGCATCGCGGATATCCATCTGCCGCAGGGTTTCCATTAGCAGCAGACAGCCCATCGAATGGCCGACGACGATCACCTCGTCGGCCCCCGCCGCCACGACTTCCCGGAACAGCTTTTCCAGACCGTCGCGGG
>JAAFHX010000081.1 GCA_013297695.1 Rhodobacterales bacterium
CCCACCGGGATCATCGCGTCGATCGCTTTCAGGCCGGTCGCCATCGGCTCGTGCACCGATTTGCGCGGGATGATGCCGGGGGCCTTCACGTCGGCCACGCGGCGTTCGGTCGTGATGATCGGGCCCTTGCCGTCGATCGGGTTGCCAAGGCCGTCAACGACACGGCCCAGCAGGGCATCACCGGCGGGCACGTCCACGATGGACCGTGTGCGCTTGACGACGTCGCCTTCCTTGATCGTGCGGTCCTCGCCGAAGATCACGATCCCGACGTTGTCCACTTCCAGGTTCAGCGCCATCCCGCGGATGCCGCCGGGAAACTCGACCATCTCGCCGGCCTGGACGTTGTCCAGACCATAGACGCGGGCGATCCCGTCGCCGACCGACAGCACGCGGCCAACTTCGGCGACCTCGGCATCCTGCCCGAAGTTCTTGATCTGCTCCTTGAGGATGGCAGAGATTTCAGCAGCTTGGATACCCATTATCCGACCTCTTTCATGGAATTCTGCAATGCGGCGAGCTTTGCGCGGACCGATGTATCGATCATCGTCGAGCCCAGTTTGACGACAAGCCCGCCGATCAGGCCTTCATCGACGGCGGTCTTGAGTTTGACGTCCTTGCCGACCCGTGCCTTCAGCGTCGCGGCCAGCTTTTCGGCCTGTTCGGCGCTCAGCGGGGCGGCAGAGGTCACCTCGGCAGTCATTTCGCCCTTCGCCACGGCGATGCGCGCCCGCAGTTCGGCCACCAGTTGCGGCACCACGAAAAGACGGCGCTTCTGCGACATCAGCGCCAGCGTGTTGGCCGAAAGCGCCGACAGGCCCATGCCCGCTGCAAGCGCAGCAATCGCCTTGGCCTGGTCTTCGCGCGAGATGACGGGAGAGGCGATCAGCGTCCGGAAATCGGCGCTTTCCCTGACGGCGGTATCGAGTGAGTCGACATCTGCCTCCAATGCGGCGATCGCATCGCCATCGCGGGCCAGATCAAAGACCGCAGCAGCGTAACGTGCGGCAATTCCGGTGGAAATCGAAGCTGGTTCCGACACGTCAACCCTTTCGATGTCTTGGTTGCCGGACCATTCCGAACGGGTCAGGTCAGCAACCGCCGTTGGCGCACACAAGGCATGTGCGTCTGAATTTTGCGGGGGTGTAGCAGACGGGATGCCACCCCGCAACCACGTTCCTCACGCCGACGAGAGCGGGCAGAGGCCTGAAAAACCGGGGGGTTGCGGTATGTGACGGGCACATGGCGGAACCGTGACGATCCGGTTTCGCGGCACTGCGGCGAAATGCCCGCCCGGCAGGCCGCGCAGGGTCAGCCCGGGTCACCCCCCGGGGCCGACAGCCGACCTGCGGGAGCGGGGGCCGGCATGGCATCCAGCGCCCGCAGCGGACGGCGCACCACCGCGCCAAGACCGGGGCGGGTCGGTGCATGGGTGAGTTTCGACACCTCCACGATCAGCACCCCGCCCGCCCGCCAGGGCAGCACGCGGCGCCCGGTGGTTTCCCAGAACTCGGCGGTGCGCAGCCAGAACCGCCGTCCGGACGGGGCCGCGAACAGCGCGGAATAGGTGCGTTCCGGGGTGAAGGCGTGCTTGCGCAACTGCGCCTCAAGCTGGCTTGACGAATAGGGGCGGCCCACCCCAAAGGGCGTGCCGTCGGTCCGCGCCCAAAGGCCCGACCGGTTTGGCACCACGAACAGCGCCCGCCCGCCCGGCCCAAGCACGCGCGCGCATTCTTCAAGCAGTGCCGCCGGATGGTCCGACGTTTCCAGCCCGTGCATCACCACAAGCTTGTCGACCATTCCCGTCGGCAGCGGCCAGCCCGTCTCGCCGGTCAGGACCGAGACATTGTCCATTCCCGCAGGCCAGGCCATCACCCCCTGCTGCCCGGGCATCAGCGCCACCACGCGCCGCGCCTGTTGCAGGTAGGGCCGCAGCACCGGCACCGCAAAGCCGAAACCGGCCACCGTCTGGCCCTTGGCTTCGGGCCATGCCTCCACGATCTGGTCGCGGATCGCCCGCTGTGCCACGCGACCAAGCTGCGTGCGGTAGTAGAAGTTCCGCAGATCGACCACATCAAGATGCATTGCGCAGCGATCCCCGCCCGGTCAAGACTGGGGCAGACCATAGATCAGCGCACGGAAAACGCCATGCTGCATGCCGCCTCGGGGGTCGAGATCGTGACGATCCCCTGCCTTTCCGACAACTATGCCTATCTTGTGCACTTGCCGGGTCAGGACGCCGCGATCCTCATCGACGCGCCCGAAGCTGCACCGGTCGAGGCTGTGCTGGACGAACGCGGCTGGTCGCTGCGGCTGATCCTGATAACGCATCACCACAATGACCATGTGGCGGGCGTGGCCCGGCTGCGCGAGCGGTTCGGCTGTGCCGTCTGCGGCCCTGCCGCCGAAGAGGCGAAACTGCCGCCGCTGGATCAGCGCCTGTCGGGTGGTGACGGGTTTGGCGACGGGGCAGGGCGGATCGAGGTGATCGCGGTGCCGGGCCACACCCTTGGCCATGTTGCCTATCATTTTCCCGAAGCCCGGGCGGTGTTTACGGCAGACAGCCTGATGGCCGGCGGCTGCGGCCGGATATTTGAAGGCACGACGGCGCAGATGTGGGACAGCCTGTCGCGGCTTGCAGCCTTGCCGCCGGAAACGATGGTCTTTTCCGGGCATGAATACACGGCGTCGAACCTGCGTTTCGCGCTGTCCCTTGATCCGCAGAATGCGGCGCTTATTTCCCGGGATGAGGCGGTTGCAGAGGCGCGGCGGAACGGTCGCCCGACCGTGCCCGCCAGCGTGGCCGAGGAACTGGCCACAAACCCGTTTCTTCGCGCCGGAACCCCGGCGCTGCGTGCGGCCGTGAACTTGCCCGATGCAGCCGAAGCCGACGTTTTCGGCGAGATCCGGGCGCGCAAGGACCGTTTCTGACAAGAGCGGCACAACGATTATCCGACTTTGCCCAAAGCCGGTCACATTTTGTGGGGATGCCGACATAAACGGCATCCGGGCACAGAAAGAACTTGAAGCGCGGCGAAGAAAACCGAACTTTAAGCGTATGAGGCCACGGTCCGAATGGGGCACCACCCCTTCGGACACGCAGGACAGGAGCATGAGGCAGTGCCATCGTTTTCGACAACCCTCGAACAGGCCATCCACGGCGCCCTGGCGCTTGCGAATGCCCGCCGCCATGAACTCGCGACGCTGGAGCATCTTCTGTTGTCGCTGCTGGACGAACCCGACGCGGCGCGGGTGATGAAGGCGTGCTCGGTCAATCTGGACGAGCTGCGCAAGACGCTGGTCGATTTCATCGACGACGACCTGTCAACACTGGTCACCGATGTCGAAGGGTCGGAAGCCGTGCCGACAGCGGCGTTCCAGCGGGTGATCCAGCGCGCGGCGATCCATGTGCAGTCTTCGGGCCGTACCGAGGTGACCGGGGCCAATGTGCTGGTCGCGATCTTTGCCGAACGCGAGTCGAACGCCGCCTATTTCCTGCAGGAACAGGACATGACGCGCTATGATGCGGTGAACTTCATCGCCCACGGCGTGGCCAAGGACCCGTCCTATGGCGAGGCGCGCCCGGTGACCGGTGCCGACGAGCCGCAGGAGACGCCCAAGGCCGAAGCGGGCGAGGCCAAGGAATCCGCGCTGTCGAAATATTGCGTCGATCTGAACGTCAAGGCGCGCAAGGGCGATGTCGATCCGCTGATCGGTCGCGATGCCGAGGTGGAACGCTGCATCCAGGTGCTGTGCCGCCGTCGCAAGAACAACCCGCTGCTGGTGGGCGACCCCGGCGTGGGCAAGACCGCCATCGCCGAGGGGCTGGCCTGGAAGATCGTCAAGGGCGAGACGCCGGAGATTCTGGCCCATGCCACCATCTTCTCGCTCGACATGGGCGCGCTGCTGGCCGGAACCCGCTATCGCGGCGATTTCGAGGAACGGCTGAAGGCGGTGGTCAAGGAGATGGAGGATCACCCCGACGCGATCCTGTTCATCGACGAAATCCATACGGTGATCGGGGCCGGTGCCACGAGCGGCGGCGCGATGGATGCGTCGAACCTGCTGAAGCCTGCGCTTCAGGGCGGCAAGCTGCGCTGCATGGGGTCCACCACCTACAAGGAATTCCGCCAGCACTTCGAGAAGGACCGCGCGCTGAGCCGCCGGTTCCAGAAGATCGACGTGAACGAACCCTCGGTCGAAGATACCGTGAAGATCCTCATGGGCCTGAAACCCTATTTCGAGGAACATCACGACCTGCGCTATACCGCCGACGCGATCCGCTCGGCGGTGGAGCTGGCGGCGCGCTACATCCATGACCGCAAGCTTCCCGACAAGGCCATCGACGTGATCGACGAGGCCGGGGCGGCGCAGCACCTGCTGTCGGACAGCAAGCGGCGCAAGACCATCACGCCGAAAGAGATCGAGGCGGTCGTCGCCAAGATTGCCCGCATCCCCCCGAAAAGCGTCTCGAAAGACGATGCCGAGGTGCTGCGCGATCTTGAAAAGTCGCTCAAGCGCGTGGTCTTCGGGCAGGACAAGGCCATCGAGGCGCTGTCTTCGGCGATCAAGCTGGCCCGCGCGGGCCTGCGCGAGCCGGAAAAGCCCATCGGCAACTACCTCTTCGCAGGCCCGACCGGCGTCGGCAAGACCGAGGTGGCCAAGCAGCTTGCCAACATCCTGGGCGTGGAACTGCTGCGCTTCGACATGTCGGAATACATGGAGAAGCACGCGGTTTCCCGCCTGATCGGTGCCCCTCCCGGCTATGTCGGCTTTGATCAGGGCGGCATGCTGACCGATGGTGTGGACCAGCACCCGCATTGCGTGCTCTTGCTGGACGAGATGGAAAAGGCCCACCCGGATGTCTACAACATCCTTCTTCAGGTCATGGACCACGGCAAGTTGACCGACCACAACGGCCGGCAGATCGACTTCCGCAACGTCGTGCTCATCATGACCTCGAACGCGGGTGCGTCGGAACAGGCCAAGACCGCCATCGGCTTCGGCCGCGACCGGCGCACGGGCGAGGATACGGCCGCGATCGAGCGGACCTTCACACCGGAATTCCGCAACCGGCTGGATGCCGTGATTTCCTTTGCGCCTTTGGGCAAGGAAATCATCCTGCAGGTGGTGGAAAAGTTCGTGCTGCAGCTTGAGGCCCAGCTTCTGGACCGCAACGTACACATCGAACTGACCCCCGAGGCCGCCGCATGGCTGGGCGACAAGGGCTATGACGACAAGATGGGCGCGCGCCCGCTTGGCCGCGTGATCCAGGAACACATCAAGAAGCCGCTTGCCGAAGAACTTCTGTTCGGCAAGCTGATGAAAGGCGGGATCGTGCGCGTGGGTCTCAAGGACGACGCCATCGACCTGAAGATCGAGGAACCGCAGAAGGCCCGCATCGCAGGCTCCAAGCCGCCGCTCCTGACCGCCGAATGATCTCTGCCCCCCGCACGCATTCACGCGGGCAGGGGCGTCTGAACACCAGAAAGGCCCCGGTGCATCGGCACCGGGGCCTTTCCCATGGGGCCAGCCCTGCGTGGCACGCAGGGCGGCGTTGTTGCCGCGATGATTGCCGCCTCAGGTGCCGGCCCCTATGTCGTGGTCAGGGGGAAACCATCCTTGACCACTCATGGAGTTTCCGGTGGACACCATTCTTCGTTCTTCGCACCCGTCGCGTGCCGCGCGGTTCCCTGATTCCCTCAGCAAGGGGCGGGGGACAGAGGATCGCCTCGCGCTGCGGCTTTTCGGAACATCCCCGACCATGGCGGCGCTGGAGCGTCTTTGCGGCACGGGTGACGACGTCCTGCAGGCACAGGGCATGACCCGGCGCGGCGAGATTGCGCGCATTCTGGGTCCGCGCGGGCTTCTCTGAGACGCGGCAGCATTGCCGACCGCGGCGCAGGGGAAGGGGCTGCTAACCCCTGGTCGCGCGCAAGGCGCGGGCCAGCCGCGCCCGAACTTCTTCGGGTTCCTCTGCGATCGCTGCCAGCAGGCAGCGCAGGTCGGACCGCAGCGCGTGCACCTGATCGACCAGTTGCATCACCACGCCCAGCCCGTCGTCTGAAAGGTCGAACTGTTCGGACAGGTCGGCCAGCAGCCGCAGCCGGGCCACATCGACCTGACGGTAGACCGGGCCTTCCGCGCCCTGCACCGGCAGGACAATCTCGGCCTCGACATAGGCGGTCAGCCGGGCCCGGGTCAGGCCGGACACCGTCACCACCACTTCTTCCTCGCTGTAGTACAGGGTCATGCCTTTACCCCCGCGCGCGGATCATAGGGATGATCCCGCTTCCACCCGGTCATGAACTCGGCCAGCGCCTCATCGATCTTCGGCGGCAGCACGATCCGCAGTTCCACCCGCTGATCGCCCTTTTCCGTTCCGCCCATCGGCTTTACCCCGCGCCCGCGCAGCCTGAGGGTGCGGCCGCTGCTGACACCTTTCGGGATGGTCAGGCTGACCGGTCCGTCGATGGTCGGAACCTCGACCTTGGCGCCCAGCACGGCCTCGTCCAGCGTGATCGGCAGGATCATCACGATATCGTCGCCTTCACGGGAAAACACCGGATGGGGCTGCAGGGTCAGGGTGATGAGCGCGTCCCCCGGCGGGCCGTCGCCCATACCCGGCTGTCCGCGCCCGCGCAGACGCAGGGTCGTGCCATCCTCGGCACCTTCGGGGATTTTCACCTCGACCGGCCCGCCCTCGACCAGCGTGACCCTTGCCTCGCCTCCGCGCATGGCGTCCAGGAACGGAACCGTCAGGCTGTACTGAATGTCCCGCCCGCGGGCCGAAAACCCGGTGCTGCCCTGCGCCCCGCGCTGCCCCCGCAGCATTTCGGCGAAGAGGTCCACCGAGTCGTCGAAATCGCCGAACCGCGCGCCGCCGCCACGATAGGGGTTGCCGGGATCATCGGCGAAATCACGGTAGGTGCGTTGCTGCGGCTGTGGACGTTCGGCACCCGATGCGTCGATCTCGCCCCGGTCAAAGCGTGCACGCCGGTCAGGGTCCTTCAGAAGATCATGCGCGGCGGACGCCGCCTTGAACCGGGCCTCGGCCACCGGATCGTCGGGGTTGAGGTCGGGGTGGCTGGTGCGGGCGATCTTGCGATAGGCCTTGCGGATGTCGTCGGCGGTTGCGTCCTTCTTCAGGCCAAGCGTCGCATAGGGGTCTGCGCTCATCCTGCCTCCGTCCGGTTGTGATGTCCCGTTCCCGTTGCTGCGATCATGCAGAGATCCGGCGGCAATGCCAAGCTACCGCTCGGTCAGCTTCAATTCGATACGCCGGTTCTGCGCCCGTGCCTCGGGTGTGTCGCCCGCGGCGACAGGCTGGTATTCGCCGAACCCCGTGGCCGCCATGCGTTCGGGCGGAAAGCCCAGGCTGTCCTGCATGTAGCGCACGACCGAAAGGGCACGGGCCTGGCTCAGTTCCCAGTTGTCGCGGAACCGCCCGTCGCCGGTCAGGGGCACATTGTCGGTGTGCCCGTCCACCCGCACGATCCAGTCGATTTCGGGCGGGATTTCGGCGGCCACCTCGGCCAGAGTCGCCGCGACACCGGCGATCTGCGCCATGCCTTCGGGGGCAAGGTCGGCCGAGCCGGGCTGGAACAGCACCTCGGACGAGAACACGAACCGGTCGCCCACGATGCGCACGCCCGGCCTATCGCCCAGCACCTCGCGCAGCCTGCCGAAGAATTCCGACCGGTACTGCGCCAGTTGCTTGGTCTGCTCCTGCAGCGCCCTGGCCTCGGCCTCCAGCCGCTTGCGCTCGGCCTCTTCCAGTTCGGCGCGGCGGCGCTGGTCCGAAGCCGCCTGTGCCAGGGCGGCGTTCAGGCGGTTGCCAAGCGCATCCATCTGCACCTGCGACGCCTTGTCCTTGGCCTCGGACGCGTCCAGCAGCCCTTGCAGCGTGCCCAGTTGCGCGGTCAGTTGCGCGACCTGCTGGTTCAGCAGCGCGACACGCCGCTGGCTTTCCGCCGAGGCATCGGTCTGCTTGTCCAGTTCGGCCTGCGCGACCGACAGCAGGGCCGCCTGCGCTTCGGCCTCGGTCAGCTTGCGGGCGGTTTCCGTCTGCGCGGTCTGCGCTGCGGCCAGCAGGGTCAGCGTCTCTTCCGCGCGCCGCCGCTGATCTTCCAGCGCCAGCGTCATCGCCGTCAGTTCCGCGTCCGAGGATTTCAGCTTTTCGCGCAGCGCCTCGGCGGCGGCCAAATCGGCAAGGCGGGTCTTTTCGGCCTCGGTCAGTTGCGCATCGGCATCCGCCAGACGTGCCTTCAGTGTTTCAGCCGCCGCCAGTTCGGCCAGACGGGCCTTTTCTGCGGCACTCAGGTCGCTTTCCAGCGCAGTCACCCGCGAGGTCAGCGCGGTTCCCTGTGCGGTCGCCGCCTCCAGCCGCGCCAGAGCATCGGCCAGCGACGTTTCGCGGGCAAGGGCCTCGGTCTTCATTCCCTCGATCATCGCTTCCAGCGCCTCGCGCCGGGCGGCGGCCAGCCGCGCGGCCTCGGTCTGCGCGTCGATCTCCTCACGCGTTCTGGCCAGCGCCAGTTGCAGCGCCTCCTGATCGCTGATCGCCTGCGCCTGCGCGGTCTTCAGGTCGGCCACCTCGGCCGTCAGCGACCCCGCCTGCCCGCGCGCCGCGTCGCGTTCGGCCAGCAGCGAGGCCACCTGCGCCTCGAACCCGGTGATCCGGGCCGTGGCATCGGCCAGCCGTCCCTCGCGGTCCTGCAACTGCGACCCCAGGCTGGCGATCAGCGCCTGCTGCTGCGCGGCTTTGGTCTCTGCCGCCGCCAATGTGCTGTCCAGCCGCCCGATCTCGGCCTGCAGCCCCTCGGACTTAGCCCGCTCCAGCCCGAGCGAATCCGCCAGATCGGCCACCTGCTGCGTCAGCGAATCCAGTTGACCGCCCTGCGTGTCGATGGTTTCGCGCAGCACCGACTGCACCAGCACAAAGACAGTCAGCACGAACATCAGCACCATCAGAAGCGAGGTCATCGCATCGACGAAGCCCGGCCAGATCGGGCTTTCGCGGTGGCTGCCCCGGCGCAGGTGGGCCATGGCCTAACCGCGCCCCGGTCCGCGCGACAATTGCCGGATCGCCGCCGTCAGCGCGGCCAGATCGCTGCGCAGGTCGGTGATGCTTTCCTGCCGCCCGGCGGAAAGTTCTTCCAGAATGCGCAGAAGCTGCACGTCGATCGACCGCAGGCGCATCCGGCTTTCGGCATCGGCATTCGGGCCGCTGTCGGGCGCGGACAGTGCCGCGACGACCATGTCCTGCCCCTCGGCGATCCGTTGCAGCGCCGCCGCCTGCCCCAACCCGCCCTCCATCTGCCCGGCCAGCCGGTCCAGCGCCCCGGTCAGGTCAGCCAGCCGGGCATCGGTCTCGGCCCGGTTTGCGTCGGCCTGCAGGTACAGGGCCTGCAACGCCTCCATCTGCTCGACCAGGGTATCAAGCGCGCCGCCGATGGCTGCGACATCCCCGCCCGGACCGGCGGTTTCCCCGTCGCCCGAGGAAAAGCCGACGCGCGTGATGGTGGACACCCATTCCTCAAGCTGGCGATAGAAGCGGTTGGTGCCATGGCTGACGAACAGCTCCAGCAGGCCCACGACCAGCGATCCCGCCAGCCCCAGCAGCGACGAGGAAAATGCGGTGCCCATGCCGCCAAGCTGCCCCTCCAGCCCCTGCATCAGCTTGTCGAACACCTGCGCCCGTGTCTCGCCCTCCTGCGGGGCCAGCGCGCGGATCGTGTTGACCATTTCCGGCACGGTCGTGGCCAGCCCATAAAAGGTGCCCAGAAGGCCAAGGAAGATCAGCAGGTTGCCAAGGTAGCGCGTGATGTCGCGCTGTTCGTCGATGCGGGTGGCGACGGAATCGAGGATGGACCGCGCCGAAGACGACGATATCTGCATCCTGGCCCCGCGCGACCGCAACAGTGCGGCCAGCGGTGCCAGCAGGCTCGGAGCCTTGGTGAATTCATGTCCCGGCCGGTTCTTGACGAAGTCGCGGACCCAACTGACCGACTGGGCAAGCTGGATCACCTGCCAGAAACAGGTCAGGATACCGAACAGAAAGACGGCCCCGACAAAGGCGTTCAGCACCGGCTTGGCCAGAAACACGCCGCGCAGGGCCGGGAAGGTCAGCACCAGACCCGTTGCCACGGCAATCGTGACGATCAGCATCAGCACGATCTGCCGCACGGGCTGGGTAAACAGAGGCTCGGCCTCACGTCGCTGCATCTGGCTCATGGCCCCTTGATTGTGCGGCAAGGATAGGGTCGGGTCCCGGGGATGCCAACCATCTTTCCGCGTTACGCCCGGTGCGCGGCCGACCTGTCACCGATTTCCCGCACGCGGGCGGCAAGTGCCTCCAGTCCGGTGTCGCGGATGCCCAGTTCGGCCAGATGGCGCGCGGTGCTGAACAGATAGTCGCGGTTCGGGCCCCGCCCGCCCGACGCTGCCGCGATGATCTCGGCCTGCCGGTCCGCCGACAGCCCGCCGCAATACTGCGCATGATCGGGGTCGATGACATAGGTCACCGCAATAACGCTGCGCCCGTCGCGCAGGGCCACCTCCAGCGTTTCCTCCAGATAGGCCGACGAGATCAGTTCGCGGTCGCGCAGCGCGGCCAGCGTTGCCGCTTCGGCACCCTCGGCCACGCGAAAGGCGACACCGTCGCAGCGCGCCTCTGCCGCGCGGTCCAGCGCCAGCACAAGACCCGGGTCCTGTACGCTGCCGCGATGGTGGATCGACCACATGCAGAAACTGCGCCGCCAGCCGTCCAGCCGGGCAATCTGCCGTTCCGCCACTGCAAAGCCGGGGTCCCAGATCAGCGATCCGTATCCGAACACCCAAAGCGGCGGCTGCATGCGGCTGGCCCTCCTGTTTCGTGCCCTGTAGACAGCACGGCGGCAGCAAAGGAAAGATGAACGCATGCGCGCGATCCTGACAGTGGTTCTGGTGCTGGCGATGGCCTGGTGCGGGACCTGGTTCGTCGGGGCGCGGTATGTGCGGCTTGGCGTTGAAACCGCGCTGGCCGATGCGCGGGCGCAGGGCCTTCATGCCGAGGTTGAAGGTCTGTCGGTGGCGGGGTTTCCCAGCCGGCTTGACCTGACCGTGACCGCGCCCGATTTCCGTGATCCGGTGAGCGGTTTCGGCTGGACCGCGCCATTCGTGCAGGTCCTTGCGCTGATGTACCGGCCCTGGCATGTCATCGTGGCCTTTGCGCCCGAACAGCAGATCATCACCCCGGCAGGCGATTTCACGCTGGCGGCAGGCAAGCTGCAGGCCAGCCTGCGGTCGCGCCCCACCCGGCTGCTGCCGCTGGATCGCACGACGCTGGTCGGTACAGACCTGACCCTGACCGCCCCCGGCGACATCCGTTTTTCGGCGCCGGAGTTACGTCTTGCGACGCGCGATCTGGACGGCACGGGCCTGCACCACGAGGTCGGGCTTGAACTGACCGGCCTTGCTCCGGCACCGGGCCTTCTGCCCGACGGTATCGGCCTACCGGAGGTCCTCGACCGTCTGCATCTGGACGCCGATCTGACCTTTTCCGCCCCGCTGGACCGAAATGCGGCCGTAGTCCGGCCCGACCTGACCGGCCTTGCGCTGCACGAGGCTTTGCTGGTCTGGGGCGATCTTTCGTTGCATGCCGAGGGCGATCTTGCCCCGGATGCTGCCGGTCTGGCCGTGGGCAGCCTGACCCTGCGGGCGACCAACTGGCAGCGCCTGCTTCCGGCCTTGTCGGCGGCCGGGCTGGTCAAGCCCGAGGTCGTGCCCGCATGGTCCCGGATGCTGGAGATCATGGCATCGCAATCCGGCGATCCTGCCGTGATCGACGTGACGCTGCGGTTTTCGAACGGCAGGGTCAGTCTGGGGCTGCTGCCCCTGGGCGCGGCCCCCCGGATGCGTTGAGCGCGGCCTAGCGGCAATAAGGTCCGTTCTTCTGGCTGGCCGTATCGAAATGCATGTGGTTGCGGTGATAACGGTCCGAGTCGGGGCCAAGCGTGGTGCCGAATGTGCCGCAGGCCGCGCGATAGGCTTTCAGCATGGGCTTGCCCGCAGGGTCGCGCCAGTCATCCAGGACCGATACCGATGTGCCGTTCTCCAGCACTATGGCTGAAATGTCGATCGCCTTGCCGCGCCCGTGCTCGCTGATCGGCGCGCCCTTGACGTTGTTGCGCGTGCGGCAGGCGTAATGCGCGGCGACCTGAAGTTCCACAACCTCGCTGCGCCCGAAGGCCGGTTTCAGCCCACCGCGCACCCAGGTGTTCAGCGCCCGTGCCGTATCGCAGTCCAGCGTTGCAGCCACGCTCAGCCGTACCCCGTCCACCGAGGTCACGCTGACCGGGTCCTTGATGCCGCAGCCCCGCACGCGTGAGGTGATGGGGGCCAGGGTTGTGCCCTTGATCCCGTTCACCCCGCAGACAGACCCCTTGCGGCCGAACACCGAAGCCTTGCCGGGCAATACCCGAACGGCGGCGGCGGGTTGCGCCTGTTCCTGGGTTTCAGGCGCGGCTTCGGGGCGTGGGGCCGGGCGACGCTTGGCGAAAAGACCGGCTGGCGGCTTCGGGCTGGCCACGAAAGCGGCCTGCACAACCTCGGTTGGCAGGTACGGGGTCGGTGTGGCGTCAGGGCGGGGCATCGGACGCAAGGTACTGTCCGGTGCGAGGGCCGACACGACCGGCGCGCCCTGCGGCGGGGCAGCGGCCCCGGGCATGCCGATCCCGGGCCGGGGCATCGGGCGCAGCGAGGCGTCGGGAGCTTCGGCAAGGGCAGGGGCGGCCAGCGCAAGAACGATCAGCGAAAGACCCCATGCCCTACGCATTGACCGTTACCCTGCCCTGGCCGCCGCTGGCCCCTTTGCGTCGGCACCCCGTCCGAAATCGGGGGCGGCCGTATCCTGTCCGGCTTCGATGATACCGCGCCGGATGGCACGTGTCCGGGTAAAATACGCGTGCAGATGGTCGCCATCGCCCAGGCGGATCGCCCGCTGCAGGGCGAACAGCTCTTCGGTAAACCGGCCGAGCACGTCCAGCGTGGCGTCGCGGTTGGTCAGGAACACGTCACGCCACATCGTCGGATCGCTGGCCGCGATGCGGGTAAAGTCGCGAAAGCCGCTGGCGGAATACTTGATGACCTCGGAATTCGAGACCTGCGCCAGATGGTCGGCCACGCCGACCATCGTATAGGCGATCAGATGCGGGGTATGCGACACGACGGCCAGCACAAGATCATGGTGGGCCGCGTCCATCTCGTCCACGTTCGATCCCATCGCCTCCCACAGGGCACGCAGGCGCGCGACCGCGTCGGGGGGCGAGCTTTCGGTCGGGGTCAGCAGGCACCAGCGGTTGCGGAACAGCGTGGCAAAGCCCGACCGGGGCCCGGAGTATTCGGTGCCCGCCAGCGGATGACCCGGCACGAAAGCCACGCCCGGCGGCAGATGCGGGGCGACCGCGTCGATCACCGCCTGCTTGACCGAGCCCACATCCGTCACCGTGGCCCCCGGGGCCAGATGCGGGCCGATTTCACGGGCCAAGGCCCCCATCGCCCCCACCGGCACGGCCAGAACGACCAGATCGGCCCCCTCTACCGCCTCGGCCGCCGTCGCAAAGACCCGGTCGCACAACCCGATTTCCAGCGCCACATCGCGCGTCTCGGCGGATTTCGCGTGGCCGGTGATTTCGCCCGCCAGCCCGCCAGCCCGCATGGCCAGCGCCATCGAGGAGGCGATCAGCCCTAGGCCGATCAGGGCGACCCGCTTGTAGATGACCGCCATCCCCGATCCCTACCGCTGGCCCTTGAACTGCGCAACGGCATGGGCGACCCGACGGCACGACGACTCGTCGCCCACTGTGATGCGCAGGCAATGCGGCAGGTTGTAGCCAGCGACCTGGCGCACGATCAGCCCCTGCGACCGCAGATAGGCATCGCAGCCTTCGGCCTCGGCGGCATCGGCAAAACGTGCCAGCACGAAATTGGCCATCGACACATCCGACGGCACGCCCATCTCGGCCAGCGCCTCGGCCAGCCAGACGCGCATGCGCGCATTCTCGGCCCGGCAGCGGGCAACATGGTCCTGATCGCGGACCGCAGCCTCGGCGGTATCCAACTGCGCCGTCGAGAGGTTGAAGGGCCCCCGGATGCGGGTCAGCACGTCGATGATCGGCTGCGGGCCATAGCCCCAGCCGATCCGCAGCCCGCCAAGCCCGTAGATTTTCGAGAAGGTCCGCGTCATCACCACATTGTCGCGCGCCTCGATCAGCGCCTTGCCGCCGTCATAGGCCTCGACATACTCGGCGTAGGCGCCGTCCAGCACCAGGATCGCCTGCGCGGGCAGCCTCTCGGCCAGCCGTGCCATGTCCTTGGCACCGATCATGGTGCCGGTCGGGTTGTTCGGATTGGCGATGAAAACAAGTTTCGTGCGGGGACTGCAGGCGGCAAGGATCGCGTCGACATCGGTTGTCCGCTCGCGTTCCGGCACCACGACCGGGGTCGCCCCCACCGCCAGCGCCGAAATGCGATACATCAGGAACCCGTGTTCGGTATGGATCACCTCATCCCCCGGCCCGGCATAGGCCTGGCACAGGAAGGTGATGATCTCGTCCGATCCCGCGCCGCAGATGATGCGGCCCGCGTCAAGCCCGTGCACCTCGGCAATGGCCTGGCGCAGGCTGGCATGGTCGGTACCGGGATAGCGGTGCAGCGAATGCACGGCGCGCAGGAAGACCTCCTTCGTCCGCTCGCCAGGGCCAAAGGGGTTCTCGTTCGACGACAGCTTGACCACGTTCGACTGGCCCGGCAGATGCGACTGACCGCCCTGATACAGGGCAATGTCGAGAATGCCGGGCTGCGGGCGGATCGCGTCGTTCATGGGGCCACTCCGGGTTGCCGCGTCTCTGTAGCGGCGCTGAACCGCTTAGGCCAGTGTTACTTGGCCCGGGGGTGGTCAGTGGTCTGCGCGCGCCGTCAGATAATCCATCGCCGCCATCAGCAGGCCCGAGACGACAAAGGTCAGATGGATCACCACGAACCAGAACAGTTCGGTCTGGCCGAAGCGTGCGCCCTCGACGCTGTCGCCGATCTCCATGAAGATCTTCAGCAGGTGAATCCCCGAGATTGCCACGATCGAAGCGATCAGCTTCATCTTCAGCCCGGCGAAATCCACCGTGCCCATCCATCCCGGCCGGTCGCCGCCATCGTCGATGTCGAACTTGGACACGAAGTTCTCGTATCCGGCGAACAGCACGATCAGCAGAAGGTTCGCCGCCAGCGTCAGGTCGATCAGCGTCAGCGCGGCCAGGATCGCGGTTTCCACGCTCATCGTCATGGCCTGGGCGGCATAGTACCAAAGCTGGCGCAGGAACACGACCACGATCATGCCAAGCGTCACCACCAGCCCCAGATACATCGGTGCCATGAGCCAGCGCGAGGCGAACAGGAACGTCTCGAAACGGCGTTCGATTCCGGGTTTGGTCATTGCGGGCTCCTTGGTCACGGCTCTGCGATCGTGCAGATAATCCGGCTTGCGCAAAAAGCGAAGGGGCGGGGCGGGGTCAGGGCAGCAGGAAATTGATGAACTGCCACGGGTCGCTGTCGTCGCGCAGTTCGGCAAAGCGGTTGATGCGGTGGGAAAGCGGTGTCCAGCCGGTGTAATGCGCCTCGATCCGGCCCAGATAGGGGCGCTGGACCTGAAGGCAGCGGGCATGGTCCATCTCGTCGGCCTCGACAAAGCCCCGGCGCGGGTTTTCCGCCGCCCAGACCATCGCCGCCAGCACGGCCGAGGTTACCTGCAGCCCGGTCGCGTTCTGGTGCGGGGCCAGCGCACGCGCCTCGTCGATGGTCAGGCGCGAGCCGTACCACAGCGCGCCCTTGGCATGCCCGTACAGCAGCACGCCCAGATCATCGCCTCCGGCTACGATTTCATCCTCGGTCAGGATATGTTTGTGTTCGGGAAGAAGGCCCGCGCCGTTCACCTCATGCAGCGACAGGATGGTGTCGGGGCTGGGATGATAGGCGTAAAGGCAGGTCGGGCGGAATTCGGGGGCGGCACCTGCACCGACCGTATAATAGTCGGAAATCGACAGCGCCTCGTTATGGGTCACCACCAGCCCCGACTGCGGTCCGGCACCCGGGCACCAGCTTCGCACGCGGGTATCGACGCCCGGCCTGTCGATCCAGATCGCGCAGCGGCTGCCGAAGTCAAAGCCGTGGCCCTGCGGCGGCATGGTCCGCTCGTGGCTTCCCCAGCCCAGTTCGGCAGGCTGATAGCCCTCGGACAGAAGGCCATCCACCGACCAGGTGTTGACAAAGGTTCCCACGGGCCGTGCGCGCGCCGAAACCTGCGTGTCCCGCTCCGCCACATGCACGCCCCTGACCCCAAGCGTCTGCATCAGCCGCGCCCAGCCCGCGCGGTCCTGGGGCGTTTCGGTCGCAAGGCCCGTATCCGCCGCCAGCCGCAGCAGCGCCTCCTTCAGAAGCCACGACACCATGCCGGGATTGGCCCCGCAGCAACTGATCGCCGTGGCCCCGCCCGGATAGCGCCGCCCAAGCGCCAGCATTTCTTCGCGCAGCGGGTAATTGGTGCGTTCGGCATTCGGCACGGTCGAGCCGAAATAGAACCCCGGCCAGGGCTCGATCACCGTATCCAGATACAGGACTCCAAGTTCCTGACACAGCGCCATCAGGTCAAGACTGCCCACGTCCACCGACAGGTTGACGATCATGCCACGCCGGTCGGGGAACAGGGCCGCGATGACCTCGCGCAGGTTCTGCGGCGTCAGCGCCACCTGCAGATGCCGCACGCCCGCCGCCGCCAGCATTCCGGCATGCGTACCGTCGGGCTCGATCACGGTGAAGGTCGCCGGGTCATGGTCGATATGCCGCTGGATCAGCGGCAGCGTGCCCCGCCCGATGGAGCCGAAACCGATCATGACCAGCGGGCCGTCGATGCGGGTATGGCGGACAGGGGTCATGCGGGCTCCTCTATACGTCCTTGCACGGGTGACGCCGCGACATGCAACAGGCCGCCACGGTTGCCCATGGCGGCCCGACACGGCACCGATGGGTGCCGATCAGTTCTTGGCGTAGTATTCGACGACCAGGTTCGGTTCCATCACCACCGGATAGGGCACGTCGCCCAGGGTGGGGGTGCGCACGAACCTGACCACCAACTTGGACGAATCGACTTCCAGATAGTCGGGCACGTCCCGCTCGGTCAGTTGCTGCGCTTCCAGGATCGAGGCCATCTGCTTGGACTTCTGGCGCACCTCGATCAGGTCGCCTTCCTTGACGCGATACGAGGCAATGTTCACGCGGGCCCCGTTCACGGTCACATGGCCGTGGTTCACGAACTGGCGGGCGGCAAAGATCGTCGGCACCAGCTTGGCGCGGTACACGACCGCATCGAGGCGACGCTCCAGCAGGCCGATCAGCATTTCACCGGTGTCGCCGCGCACGCGC
>JAAFHX010000082.1:0-9960 GCA_013297695.1 Rhodobacterales bacterium
GTTGCCCTGTTCGGGGCGCACGTCGGCATCGTGCCAGCAGTAGAATGGCGCGCCGAGGATGCGGAACATCTCGAACGCCACATCGGCCTTGATGCGGGCATGTGCCATGTCGGTCTGCGGATGCCAGGGGCGCAGGAAGGTCTGCCCGCCGAAGGGGTCGCCGCCTTCCCAGGCAAAGCTGTGCCACCAGGCGACGGCAAAGCGCAGATGATCCTCCATCCGCTTGCCCAGGATCATCTCGTCCTTGTTGTAATGGTGAAATCCGAAATCGAGGTTCGATTCCGGTCCCACATAGCTGACGGCGGGGATGTCCTTGAAGAAATCGGTCATGTCAGGCCCTTGATGGCGGTTTGGGCAGCGCGGTAGCGGGCATGGCCCACGTCAAAGGCTGCGGTCAGGGATCGGTCGGGGTCGATGCTGCGCGCGACGGGCGGCAGGGTCGCGATCTCGGCCCCGGCCCCGGTGGCAGCCATGAGGGCAAGCCGGGCGGCCCCGAAGGCACCGCCGAAATCGCCCGCGACAGGCAGGTGAACCGGGCAGTCAAGCGCGGTGGCGATGGCCCGCAGCCAGTAATCCGACCGCGACCCGCCGCCGACGGCAATCAGGTGATCCAGCCGCGTGCCGGTTGCCGCCAGCGCATCGCGGCAATCGCGGATGGCAAAGGTCACGCCCTCCAGCACGGCGCGGGTTCCCGACGCGCGGTCGGTCGCATGGTCCAGGCCGACAAAGGCCCCCCGGATCGCGGCATCGTTCAGCGGCGTGCGCTCGCCGCCCAGATAGGGCAGGAACAACGCCTTTCCCGGTGCCTGCAACGCGCCCAGCCCGGCTGTCAGGTCGGCGGCGCTTTCCCCGACCAGCCCGGCATACCAGTTAAGCGAATCGGTCGCCGAAAGGATCACGCCCATTTGGTGCCAGGTACCGGGCAGGGCGTGGCAGAAGGTATGCACTGCGGTGGCCGGGTCGGGCTGATAGCCGTCGTTTGCGGCGAACAGCACGCCCGAGGTGCCAAGGCTGACAAACGCCTCGCCCGCCCGCACCACGCCGACGCCCACGCCTGAGGCCGCGTTGTCCCCGCCACCGCCTGCCACGACCACGCCCGGGGCCAGGCCCCACCGCGCCGCCAGCGCCGGGCGCAGGGTGCCCGACACGGCAGACCCTTCGACCAGTCGCGGCATCTGCGCCCGGTCAAGGTCGGTTGCGGCCAACAGATCGTCGGACCAGTCGCGGGCCCCGGTCTCAAGCCAGCTTGTCCCGGCGGCATCCGACATCTCGGCCACATGTTCGCCCGCCAGCCACAGCCGCAGGTAGTCCTTCGGCAGCAGCACCTTGGCCACACGGGCAAAGATCGCCGGTTCATAGCGCTGCACCCAAAGCAGTTTCGGCGCGGTGAAGCCGGGAAAGACGATGTTGCCGGTCAGCCGCCGGAACATCGGGTCGGCATCCAGTTCCGCCGCTTCTTCGGCGCTGCGGGTGTCGTTCCACAGAATGCAGGGGCGCAACACCTCGTCGGCGGCGTCCAGCAGGGTTGCCCCGTGCATCTGCCCCGACAGCCCGATCCCGCGCACGCGCGACAAGCCCTGAAGGGCCAACTGGTCCAGCACCGTTTCGGCAGCAGCGATCCAGTCGGCGGCGGATTGCTCGCTCCATCCGGCATGGGGGCGCTGCACGGTCAGGGGGGCGCTGGCCTCGGCCAGCACCTTCTGCCCCTCGTCCATCAGGATGCCTTTCAGCCCTGATGTCCCCAGATCCAGCCCGACATACATCACGCGGCCAGATGCGCGGGTTTCTTGCCCAGGATGATCATGCCGAGGATGTCGTCATCGGTCACGTCCTTGACGTTCACCGTGCCCACAAGCTGGCCGTTCTTCATCACGCTGGCCCGGTCGCACAGCTTCATGACGTTGTGGATGTCATGTTCGATCAGGAAGATGCCAAGGCCCTGCCGCTTCAGTTCCTCGATCAGTTCCGACACCATCTGTGTCTCGTGCGGACCAAGCGCGGCGGTGGGTTCATCCATGATCAGGATGCGGGCGTTGAAATACACCGCCCGCGCGATGGCGACCGACTGGCGCTGGCCGCCCGACAGGGCGCTGACCGGAACGCTGAACTTGCGGAAGTTGGGGTTCAGCCGCGCCATGATCTTGCGCGTCTCGGCCTCTTGCTTGCTGTCGTTCACAAAGCCCAGGCCGCCGATGATCTCGCGCCCCAGGAACAGGTTCGAGGCGGCGTCGAGGTTGTCGGCCAGCGCGAGCGTCTGGTAGATCGTCTCGATGTTCTGTGCGCGGGCGTCGCGCGGGTTGGTGATCTCGACCTCCTGACCGTTGATCAGGATCTGGCCCGCGTCTTTCTGATAGGCGCCCGACAGGCACTTGATCAGCGTGGACTTGCCCGCGCCGTTGTGGCCCAGCAGGCCGACCACCTCGCCCGGATACAGGTCGATGGTCACATGATCGACGGCCTTGATGCCGCCGAAGGAAATCGAGATGTCGCGCATCTCGACCAGGGGGGTTCCTCGCTTGGTCATCGCGCCCTCACTTCGCCTTCCGGCGGTACAGAATGTCCAGATAGACGGCCAGCACCAGCACCGTGCCGACCACGACCTGCTGCAGACCCGCATCAAAGCCGATGAAGGGCATGCCCGTCTGCAGCGACTGCATCACCAGCGCGCCAAAGATCGCACCGTAAATCGTGCCGACGCCGCCGGCCAGCGAGGTGCCGCCGATCACCGCGGCAGCGATCACATACAGCTCGTCCAGCGTGCCAAGCGCGCCGGTGGCCGAGTTCAGGCGCGCCGAGGCCACGACCGAGGACAGGCCCGCCAAAAGCCCCATCAGCGAGAATATCTTCAGCGTCATCCAGCGGGTGTTGATCCCCGCCAGCGCCGCCGCCTCGGGGTTGCCGCCGATGGCGAAGACATAGCGGCCGAACCGGGTCCGGGTGAGCAGGAAGGTCATGATGATCCCCACCGCGACAAGGATCAGCACCGGAATGGCAAAGCCGTGGCTGATGAACATGCCTTCCGGCGGAACGGTGATGTTGTTCGCCTTGGCATAGGCATCGACGATGCCCTTGGGCCAGGGATAGGCGTTCACCACAAGGACCGCGCCGATCACCATGCCGCAGCCGAGACAGCCGAGGAAGACATCGGCCCAGGCCGGGCGAAGCGCAAAGTTGTGGGTCTTGCGCTGTGCGCGCCCGCTGATCAGCATCCAGATGATCCCGGCGCAGGCAAGCAGGCCGACGATCCAGCTTCCGGTCGCCCCCACCGCACCATAGGGCCCGCCGCCCAGCAGGGCAAAGGTGCTGTCAACCGGCGAAATCGTCTCGCCCCGCACCACCAGGAAGGCGCAGCCGCGCCATACCAGCAGGCCGCCAAGGGTCACGATGAAGGACGGGATGCCGCGATAGGCGATCAGCCAGCCCTGAAAGGCCCCGATCACCGCGCCGACGGTCATGCCGACGATGGCGGTGATGATCCAGATCAGCGGATTGCCAAGGCCAAGGTAGTCCGGCAGCACATAGACCTGCACGACCCCCATGATGATGGCGCAGAAACCCAGGATCGACCCCACCGACAGGTCGATGTTGCGGGTGATGATGACCAGCACCATCCCGGTTGCCATGATTCCGATGGAGGATGTCTGGACCGACAGGTTCCACAGGTTGCGCGGCGTGATGAAGCCCGCGTTGCCGTTCACGAAGATGCTGTAAACATGAAACCCGCCCCAGATCAGCAAAAGCGCGCCGGCCATGCCAAGAAGGCGCGTGTCGATCTCGGTCGCCTTCAGGAACCGCGCGACAGGTCCAAGACCGTCATCCGGTGAGGCCATAGGTGTCGTCTTCTGCTGTGTCTGGGTCATGTCCTCGTCCAGCGTTGCGCAAGGGGATACAGAGGAGGCGGCGACAGGTTCGGCACGAAGGCCGGTCGCCTGCGGCGAATGTGGCGCAGTGGCCAGCGGCCGGGGCGCGAAACCGGAAAATGAAACAGGGTGGCGCCGACCCGCGTCATGGGTCGGCGCCCGGGTGGTGAAACCCGATTACTGGCAGGCAGCGACGCCGGCTGCAGCGCCTTCGCAGGCCTGCTCTTTCGAGATCACGCCCGCGTCGATCACGACATCCAGGTTGGCCTGGGTGATCGGGGTCGGCGTCAGCAGGATCGCGTTCATCTCGACGCCCTTGGCACCGCCCGAGAACTTGACCGCACCGGGGATCGCGTCAAGCGCGGTGCCGCCGGCCAGCGCCGCAGCGATCTCGCCCGCCGCCTTGCCCAGGGCGCGGCTGTCTTTCCAGACCGAAACGGTCTGGGTGCCACGCGCCACGCGGTTCAGCGCGGCAAGGTCGCCGTCCTGGCCACCGATCGGAACGTTCAGGCCCTGAGCGGCCAGAGCGGCCACCGCACCACCCGCCATGCCGTCGTTCTGGGCCAGAACGGCGTCGATGGCGTTGTTGTTGGCGGTCAGGATCTGCTCCATGTTCTTCTGGGCATTCTCCGGCTTCCAGCCGTCGGTCGAGGCTTCGCCGACGATCTTGATGGCGCCCGAGTCGATCAGCGGCTGCACGACTTCCATCATGCCTTCCAGCAGGAAGCCCGCGTTCGGGTCACCGGGGTCGCCCTTGATGACCGCATAGTTGCCGGCCGGCTTGGCAGCGGTCACGGCTTCGGCGATCAGCTTGCCCACGCCCTTGTTGTCGAAGGTCAGGTAGAAGGCGCGGTTGTCTTCGATCAGACGGTCATAGCCGACGACCGGGATGCCTTCGGCAGCGGCCTTGTCCACGGCCGGGCCGATGGCGTCCTTGTCCTGCGCCAGCACGACCAGCGCATTCGCGCCCTGGGCGATCAGCGCCTCGATGTCGGTGAGCTGCTTGGCGGCAGACGACTGGGCATCGGCCGAAATGTAGGTGTCGCCGGCAGCCTCGATGGCGGCCTTCATTGCGGCTTCGTCGGTCTTCCAGCGCTCTTCCTGGAAGTTCGACCAGCTGACGCCGATGACCTTGCCTTCGGCGAGCGCAGCAGAGCTGAAGCCGACCACGGCAATGACGGCCGCCAGAATGGACTTGTGCATGTTTATCCTCCCAATGGATGCGGCCTGCGAATGGCCGGTCCGACGGATTCGTCGGCACGGGCGCAAAATGCCGAGAATAAATTCAGTTGTCAAAATAAAAATTACGGTCAAATCTAGGAATGCACGGCAACACGGCAGGATTTCGCTGCATTGCAGCATCTTGCGGGGTGCTGTTGGGTCAGCGTTCCTGTCTTTAGTTCGGAGACCGAAGAAATGAGCCCGTCGAAGGCTGGTCAGCGCCCGGGCGCAGCCGAAGGGTGCGGACCGATGATCCCGCCCCTGTCCGACACGCTGCGCCCGATGCGCCAGCAGGTGTTCGAACGGGTTCGGTCGGCGGGGCTGATCGCGCGCGTGCAGGTGGCCAAGGAGCTTGGCGTCAGCCCGGCCTCGGTGACCACCATAACCTCGGAACTGATCGAGGCCGGCCTGATCGAAGAGGTTGCGGCCCCGCGCGAGGGGGGCGAGGGGCGCGGGCGCCCTGCGGTGGCCCTGGGCGTGCGGGCCGGGTCGCATTTCGTGGCAGGGCTGAAGGTGTCGGACCGCGACATGTCGGCGGTGATCCTGGATTTCGCCGGAAACCTGATGGCGGATTACCGGGTGGAACGGCGGCCTGTGGCGCTGACGCCGGACGAATTGCTGTCGATCATCGCCGGGCTGGTCGATGCCGTGGCCCAACGGGCGGGCATGGCACGGACCGACCTTTCGGGGGTGGGGGTGGGACTTCCGGGCTATGTCGACATGGTCGAGGGGCAGGTGCTGTGGTCGTCGATCCTGACCGAACGCCGGGTACCGCTGGCCGCACTCGCGGCTGCCCGGCTGGGCCTGCCGGTGCAGATCGACAATGACGCAAACCTTTGTGCCATGGCGGAATTGTGGTTCGGCGCGGGGCGCGGGCGCAGCGATTTCGCGGTGGTCACCATCGAGCATGGTCTGGGCATGGGTCTGGTGCTGAACCACCGCATCTATCGCGGCGCATTGGGGCTGGGGATGGAACTGGGCCACACCAAGGTGCAACTGGACGGCGCGCTGTGCCGCTGCGGCCAGCGCGGCTGTCTGGAGGCCTATGTGGCCGATTATGCCCTGGCGCGCGAGGCGACGACGGCGCTGCACTGGACCTACAAGGACGGCCAGTCGATGCTGGTGCTGCTGGAAAGCCTGTATGACCATGCCAAGGCGGGCAACCAGGCGGCGCGGTCGATCTTTCGCCGCGCCGGGCGCTATCTGGCCGTGGGGCTGGCGAATGTGGTGAACCTGTTCGACCCCGCGCTGATCATCCTGTCGGGCGAGCGGCTGCGGTTCGACTACCTTTATGCCGCCGACACTCTGGCCGAGATGGATGCGCTGGTGCTGAATTCCGGTCGCCCCCTGCCGCCGATCGAGGTTCACGCCTGGGGCGACCTGCTCTGGGCGCAGGGGGCGGCGGCGCTGGCGCTGTCTGCCGTGACCGAGCGCCTTGTTGCATCGCCCCGGGAACTGGCGGCGCAATAGCTGCCCGGACCGGGCACGCGGGAACACGCGCAGGCGGTGTCTGCCACATTGCCGGGGGCGATGCGGCATGCGATGGTCTGGTGCTGAAAACGGGGGTCGGCACCGGTGGGTTCGCTGCAGGGCGGCACAAGGCAGATGCGTGCTATGGCCCTGGCGCTTGCCCTGGCCGGGTTGCCCGGTGCGTTGGCGCTGGCCGAAACCGTCGATCTGACCGTGGCGGGCGGCAACGCCGATCTGACCAAGGCGCTGCGTGCGGCCTCGCCGACGCTGGCGGCACAGCGTGACGGGACGGTGGACCCCCTGGACCTGTTCGCGGCGGCACGGTCGGAATATGCGGGGCTGCTTGCGGCACTTTATGCGCGCGGCCATTACTCGGCCGTCATCAGTGTCACGCTGGACGGGCGCGAGGCGGCCGACATTCCGCCGCTGGATGCGCCCGGAACGGTCAATGCCATTCGGATCACGGTCGATCCCGGCCCGGTCTTTGCCTTTTCCCGCGCCGACATCGGGCCGCTGGCACCCGGCACGGCGCTTCCCAAGGGATATGCCGTGGGCAAGGTGGCCGAAACGGGGGTGATCCGCGATGCGGCGGCGGCGGCGGTGACCGGATGGCGCAGCGTCGGCAATGCCAAGGCGGCGGTCGGCAGTCAGGACCTTTCGGCCAACCACGACACGGCCGCGCTTTCGGCCGCGATCCGGATGGACCCCGGCCCGAAGCTGCGTTTCGGACGGTTTTCCGTCTCGGGGCAGGACCGCATGCGCGAGGATCGGATCCGCGCCATCGCGGGGTTCCCCGAAGGCGAGGTGTTCGACCCCGCCCTTCTGGCCCGCAGCGCCGACCGCCTGCGCCGCGCAGGCGTGTTCCGGTCGGTGACGCTGACCGAAGCCGACACCCCCGGCCCGGGCGGCACGCTGGACATCGACACGCAACTGATCGAGGAACTGCCGCGCCGCTATGGCTATGGCGGGCAGATTGCCAGCTCGGACGGGCTGGACCTGTCGGCCTACTGGATGCACCGCAACCTGTTCGGCGGGGCCGAGCGGCTGCGCGTCGAGGGCACGGCGACCAATATCGGGTCCACCGACAGCGGCACCGACTATAACCTTGGCGTCACGCTGGACCGGCCCGCGACCTTTACCCCCGATACGCTCCTGGGTCTGGGCCTGCAGGTGGAACATATCGACGACATCGACCAGCAGATCGACCTGGCGCAGGTGGGGGTGCTGGCCACACAGTTCTGGTCCAGCCGCCTGACCCTGTCGGCGGGTCTGCAGTACCGGTATCAGCAGGTGACCGACAATACCGGCCTCTATCAGTACAACGAACTCGCACTTCCGCTCGGGGCCATCCTGGACGAACGCGACAACAAGTTCGACCCGCAGCGCGGCTGGTTCCTGAATGCGGGGGTGACGCCTTTCTTCGGGTTCGACGATACCGAATCGGGGGCCAAGGTCACCCTGGATGCCCGCGCCTATCGTGGCTTCGGGCAGGAACGGCCGGTGGTTCTTGCCGGGCGCATTCAGGCGGGGTCGATCCTGGGGTCATCGCTGGTGGCGACGCCGCGCGACTATCTGTTCTATTCGGGCGGCGGCGGCACGGTGCGGGGGCAACCCTACCAGTCGCTTGGCGCGCTGGTGCTTGGCCCCGACACGCTGACCGGCGGGACCGAGTTCCTTGCAGCCTCGGTCGAGGTGCGGGCGATGGTGACCGACACCATCGGCGTCGTGGGCTTTTACGATGCGGGCTATGTGGGCGCGGGGTCCGAGACGAATTACACGACCGACGACTGGCAGGCAGGCGCGGGTCTTGGGCTGCGCTATGCCACCGGGTTCGGTCCGATCAGGTTCGACATCGCGGCCCCGGTCGGCGGCGACACGGGGGACGGCGTGCAGTTCTATGTCGGTATCGGGCAGGCCTTCTGATGCGGCGGTTCCTGATCCTTCTGGCCCTGGTGCTGACCCTTTTGCCCGGCCCTTCGGCGGCGCAGACCGATGATCCGGGCATCCTGACGCGGTTCCTGCAGGACAACCTTTCCGCCGCCGGGCGCGAGGTGACCGTGACCGGCTTTCGCGGCGCGCTGTCGTCACTGGCGCGGATCGACCAGATCACGGTGGCCGATGACGAAGGCATCTGGCTGACGCTGAACGGCATCGCGCTGGACTGGAACCGCGCGGCGGTGCTGGCCGGGCGGTTTTCAGTCAACAGCCTGACCGCCGACGAGATCATCGTGGCCCGTCGCCCGGTGGCCAGCCCGCAGGCCCCGGTGCCCGAGGCGCGGGGTTTTGCCCTGCCGAACCTGCCGATCTCGGTCAACATCGGCAAACTGGCCGCCGCGCGGGTCAAGCTTGGTCCCGAGATTCTGGGCGAGGCGCTGGAAGTCTCGGTTCAGGCCGCGCTGACGCTGGCGGGCGGCGAGGGGCAGACGACGCTGCTGATGTCGCGCACCGATGGCGGCCCGGCAGGTCGCGTCGCACTGACGGCCAGCTATGCCAATGCCACACGGAACCTCGTGATCGACCTTGAGGCGACCGAAGCGGCGGGCGGCGTGGCGGCGACGCTGATCGGCCTGCCCGGCACGCCTGCCACCGAATTGACGGTCAAAGGGCAGGGCATCATCGACGATTTTGGCGCGGATATCCGGCTGGCGACCGACGGGGTTGACCGGCTGACCGGGCGGGTGGACCTGAAGACCGATGCCGGGGGGGCGAACGCCTTTACTGCCCGTCTGGGCGGCAATGTGGCCCCGCTGTTCCTGCCCGATTATGCGGAATTCTTCGGCCCCGACGTGCAGCTTGACCTTGCGGGCAGCCGCGCCCCGTCGGGCGCGCTGGACCTGCAGCGCCTGTCGGTGCGGACGCAGGCGATGGTGCTGGACGGATCGCTGCGGCTGGCGGCGGACGGGCTGCCCGAGGTGCTGGCCCTGACCGGGCGCATTGCCAGCCCGGACGGCACGCCGGTGCTGTTACCGACCACCGGCGAAGACCGGCTGTTCATCGACCGGGCCGACCTGACCCTGGGCTTTGACGGGGCACAGGATGAAGGCTGGTCGGCGCGGGTCGCGCTGTCGGGGCTGGACCATCCGCAGATGAAGGCGGGTCAGGTGCTGCTGTCCGGCTCGGGGCGCATTTCGCGCACCCCGCAGGGCAACCTGCTGGGGGCCACGCTGCGGCTGCTGGCCGCCGATCTGGCACCGACCGACCCTGCCCTTGCGCAGGCGCTCGGGTCCGGGGTGACCGCCACGATGCGCGGCACCTGGCAGGAGGGGCAGCCGCTGAGCCTGTCAGAAGTGGCGCTGGCCGGGGCCGACTATACCGTGACCGCACGCGGCAAGATCGACGATCTGGCGGCGGGTGTGCGGCTGGACGGGCAGATGACGGTCGAGGCCGCCGATCTTGCGCGATTCTCGGG
>JAAFHX010000082.1:9970-17283 GCA_013297695.1 Rhodobacterales bacterium
GCGGGGCAACCGCTCGGGGGGCAGGCTTCGGCCCGGGGTCAGGGGAAGGGCAGCCTGCTGGGCGGCGACTTCGACATCGCGGCGACCATTCAGGGCAAGGGCCTGGGTATCGGACAGCCCGAGGCCGACAACCTGCTGCGCGGCAACACGGTGATCGACCTTTCGGTTGTCCGCGACGGCACTGGCACCGAACTGCGGCGTCTGGACCTGACAGCGGCGACGCTGTCGGTCGTGGCTTCGGGGCGGCTGGCCAGTGCGGGCAGCGACCTGACTGCCGATCTGAATTTCGCCGACCTGTCGGTTCTGGGGCCCGGCTATCGTGGCGGGCTGACCGCCAGGGCGAAAGTCACCGGCACGCCGGAGGCAGGCAGCCTGACGCTGGACGGGCAGGGCAGCAACCTGGCCATCGGGCAGACGCAGGCCGACGGGTTGCTGCGCGGGCAAAGCCGCCTGTCGGTGGCCCTGCGCAGCGACAAGGGCGCGGTTGTGGTGGACCGCGCAACCATTTCCAACCCGCAGGTGACCGCCGATCTGACCGGCCGCGTCGACGGGGCGGCCACGGATATCGGCGGCACGGTTACCCTGGCCGACCTGCGCCCGCTCGGCCCCGGCTTTGCCGGCAGTGTTTCGGCAAGGATGCGGGCCACCGGCACGCCGCAGACCGGCACGCTTTCACTCGATGCCACGGCCAAGGGCCTTTCGGTCGGCCAGCCGCAGGCCGACCGGCTGCTGGCGGGGCAAAGCACCCTGTCGCTGGCCCTGCGCACCGAAGGCGGGGCGATCCGGGTAGACAAGGCAAAGCTGGCCAACCCGCAACTTGCCGTCGATGCCACCGGACGGACCGACGGGGCCACGCGGCGCTTGGACCTGACGGCCACCCTGCGCGATCTGGCCCTGATCGTCCCCGAGTTTCCGGGCGCGCTGACCGTTGCCGGGTCCGCCGTGGATGATGGCACGGGCTACCGCGTCGACCTGAAGGGCAAGGGACCGGGGCAGATCGACGCGCGGGTGACGGGCCGTGTCGCCTCAAACCTGGCGCGGGCAGACCTGACAGTTGCAGGCACGGGGCAGGCAGCACTGGCCAATGCCTTCATCGCGCCGCAAAGCGTGGAGGGGCCGGTGCGCTTCGATCTGCGGCTGAACGGACCTCTGGCGCTGACCTCGGTGTCGGGCAAGGTCGCGCTGAACGGCGGGCGGGTGGCGATCCCCGCGCTGCCCTTCTCGCTGACCGGGGTTTCGGCCCAGGCCGATCTGGCGCAGGGCCGTGCGCAGCTTGCCGTCACCGCCGGGGTCAGTTCGGGCGGCAGCATCGAGGTGCGCGGGCCGCTGGCGCTGACGGCGCCGTTCGCGGGCGATCTGTCGGTGGCCCTGCGCGACGTGGTCCTGCGCAATCCGGACCTGTACGAGGTACGCGCGGTGGGCCGGTTGCGCGTCAACGGCCCGCTGACCGGAGGGGCGATGATCTCGGGCGAGATCACGCTGCCAAGCGCCGAAATTCGCGTGCCGACAACCGATATCAGCGGTGCCGGGGCGATCCCCGAGATGGCCCATGTGGACGAACCCGCCGCCGTGCGCCTGACGCGTCAGCGGGCGGGGCTGATCCGGACAGCCGACCGTGACCGGCAGGCCGGTGCCACCCGCCGCCCCTTTGGCCTTGACGTGACGGTCAATGCCCCCAACCAGATATTCCTGCGCGGTCGCGGCCTTGATGCCGAACTGGGCGGCGCGGTGCGGGTGCGCGGCACGACCGATGCGCCGTCACCCAGTGGCGAGATCCGGCTGCTGCGCGGACGGCTCGACATCCTCGGCCGCAGGCTGGACCTGTCCGAGGCGCAGATCACGCTCGGCGGCAGCCTGGACCCGGTGCTGCGCGTCGTCGCCTCGACCACCAGCGAGGGGATCACCAGCAACGTGGTTATTTCCGGCCAGATCAGCGATCCGCAGGTCAGCTTTACGTCATCGCCTCCGCTGCCGGACGAAGAGGTGATCGCGCATCTGCTGTTCGGGCGCGACCTGTCGCAGCTTTCGGCCTTTCAGGCCGCGCAGCTTGCGGGGGCGGTCGCCACGCTGGCCGGGCGCGGTGGCGACGGGGTGATCGCGAAACTGCGCAAGGGCATCGGGCTGGACGATCTGGATGTCGTGGCCGGGCAGGATGGGGCTGCATCGCTGCGGGTCGGCAAGTACATCTCGAAAAAGGTCTATTCCGAGGTTGTCGTCGGCAATGGCGGCACCACCCAGTTGAACCTGAACCTGGATATCCGCCCCGGCGTGACCGCGCGCGCGACGGCGGATTCGGACGGGCAGACGGGCATCGGCATCTTTGTCGACCGCGACTACTGATCGCGGGCGGCCCGCACCGCATCCAGCGCGGCCCCCAGCAGCACGGCATAGGCCGACAGGTAGAACCACATCATCAGCGCCACAACCGCCCCGATCGACCCGTAAATCTGGTTGTAGCTGCCGAAATTCGCCAGGTAGACCATCAGCCCGCGCGACGCCGCGATCCACAGCACCACGGCCATGACCAGACCCGGCGTGATCAGCGGCGGCCGCGCCTCGCCATGGTTCGGGCCATAGCGATAGACCAGACTGGTGCCGAAGGTCACCACCGACAGGCCGACAAAGGCGTTGATGTATTCCAAGGTCCGGGCCGATGTCTCGCCAAGCGGCAAGACCGCCAGAAGCACCGGCACCACAAAGCCCGCAACCACGACCGACAGCGCGATCAGGATCAGGAACAGCGTCATCACCACGGCCTGCAGCGTATGTTCCAGAAACACCCGCTGCGGCCGCCCGTGCACCGCGTTCAGGCCCTGGATCAGCGCCCCGATCCCGGCGCGCGCGGACCACAGGGCAAAGACGATGGACAACGCCGTGGTCCAGCCAAGGGTGCTGCTGTTGGCGTTGACCAGGGCATGCACCTGATCCTCCAGCAGATGATAGGCCTCGGGCGGCAGGAAATCGTCCAGAACGACCATCTGGTCGCTGACCAGGGTGGGGTTGTAGACAAAACCCAGAATGGCAATGGCTGCCGCCGCCGCCGGAAAGACGGCCAGAAAACCAAAGAAGGCCACGCCCGCCGCCATCATGCCCAATTGGCTGCGGTCGGCTACCGCTGCCAGATCAACCACATAGGACCAGAGCCAGCGCAGGATGCCGCGCCGTTCGGCCTTGTTCCGGGCCGTCACGGCACGTCCTCCAGCCGGACGCGCAATTCGCGCAGCACCGGCAGCACCGACCGCACGCGGTCGGGACCAAGCACCTGAACCACATCCGAGATGAGCGGGGAAATCGACAGCACCGCCTCATCCCGCGCGGCCCGGCCTGCCGGGCTGATCGCCACGAATTTCTGCCGTGCGTCGTCCCAGTCGGGGCGGATGTGGATGTGCCCGGCCCAGGCAAGCTTGGCCAGCGTATTGGTCATCGCCCCGCGCGTGACGTGAAAGGCGCGGGCAAGCTGTGCCGGTGTGCGTTCCTCGCCCAGCCGGGCGAGGTGGTTGAGCACGCTGAACTGCGACAATTCCATTCCCCTTGGCAGCAGCCTTGTGATCCGGCTGCGGGCAAGCTGATCTGCGATGAACAGCTCTGCAAACAAGGCAACGGCAATGTCCTCGACCCGTTCCGTCATGCCGGGCCGGAAAAGCTGCGGTCGTGGGTCAGCGCGGGCACCCGGCCCCGCGCCTGCGCGACCAGAGCCAGGTCGATCTCGGCGAAACTGACGCCGGGTTCGGTGCCGGCATCCGACAGCACCTCGCCCCAGGGGGCCACGACCAGCGAGTGGCCGTGCGTGCGCCGCCCCTTGCCCGCCGTTTCGGGGTGAAAGCCGGTCTGCGCAGGGGCCAGCACAAAGCAGCCCGTCTCGATCGCGCGGGCGCGCAGCAGGGTTTCCCAATGCGCGGCCCCGGTCAGGTGGTTGAAGGCTGCAGGAACCGTCAGGATTTCGGCCCCGGCCTGCGCCAGACGGCGAAACAGGTGCGGAAAGCGCAGGTCATAGCAGATCGTCATGCCGACACGGCCAAACGGCGTTTCGGCAAGAACCGCCCGGTCACCGGGACGGTAGCCTGCGGACTCGCGGTATACCTCGGTTTCCGTCACGTTCACGTCGAACATGTGGATCTTGTCGTATCGCGCCGCGATGGACCCATCCGGCGCGATCAGGAAGCTGCGGTTGGCGAACCGCCCGTCGGCATCTTTCGTCGCGAGGCCAAGCGAGCCGATCAGCAGCCACACCCCCGTCCGGGCCGCCGCATCGCGCAGGGCGGCCAGCGTCGGGTCCGTTTCCTCGCGGTGAAAGACCGCGCGCTGATGATCGCGGCTGGACGACAGCGCATTGGTGCATTCCGGCGTCAGCACGAATTGCGCCCCACCCGCCACGGCCATGCCGATGGCGTCCAGCGTCGGACCCAGGTTGGCTGCGGGGTCGTCGGAGACGGTCAGTTGCACCAGCCCTGCGCGCATGACCTATCCAGCCAGCAAGGGGTCAAGCTTGCCTGCCTGGTCCAGCGCATAAAGGTCATCGCAGCCGCCGACATGGGTTTCACCCACGAAAATCTGCGGCACCGTGCGCCCGCCGTTCGACCGCAAGGTCATGGCCGCGCGCAGGGACGGATCGCGGCTTACGTCGATTTCGGTAAAGGCCGCCCCCTTCTGGGTCAGCAGGCGTTTGGCGGCGTGACAATAGCCGCACAACGGCGTGGTATAGATCTCGATGGGCTTCATGGCGGCATCCTGAGGTTTTCGCCACTCTACAGGCGATCAGGCATCCTTCGCAACGCGCGCCAGCACCAGCACGGAAACGGTGGTTGCCCCGCCGGCGCGGCACATCTCTGCCGCGGCGGCGAGGGTCGCACCCGATGTCATCACGTCATCGACCAGCAGAACCGGATTGCCTGCGACCCGCGCCGCCTGACGCGGATTGAGCCGCAGCGCCCGGGCCATGTTGGCAAAGCGGCCGTCACGGTCGCGCCCCTCCTGGCTGCGGGTGTTGCGGCGGCGCAGCAGCAGGTCGGGCGCATGGGCCAGACCGGCGGCACGGGCAATCGCGGCGGACAGCAGGGCTGCCTGATTGTAGCGGCGGCGGAACAGCCGCGTCCAGTGCAGCGGCACCGGGGCCACGATCATGCCGGGCTGCAGGATCGGAGCGGCCGCCCGCATCATCCACGTGGCGGCGGGGCGGGCGAGGTCCAGCCGGTCGCCGTGTTTCAGCGCAAGCACGATCTGCCGCCCGTTGTCGCGATACAGCAGCGCCGCGCGGCCCCGGTCCCAGGGGCGGGCCGTGGTCAGGCAATCATCGCACAGCACGCCATGGCCCGGATCTTCCCCCGGCAAAGGCACGCCGCAGCGGTCGCAGACCAGCCCGGTGATGAAGGGGGTGTCGCGCCAGCAGGTGCCGCACAGGCCGAAATCCGTCGTCACCAGCGTGTCGCAGGTCAGGCATTGTGGCGGATAGATCAGCTTCAGTGCGCCTTGCAATCCCATCGCATCCCCCCCAGTTTGCCGCCCATGCAGACCCCTCCGCCGATGACCGACCGCCCTGCCCTGGCGCGCAACCGCGCCCGCGCCGCCCGCGCCCCCGCGCTGTTCCTGCTGGAGGCCTGGGCCGACGAGCTTCAGGAAAGGCTCATCGAGGTTAACAGAACCTTTACGGCGCCTGCCGTGGTCACGCCCTTTCCCGATTTCTGGCAGGCCCGGATGCCGGGCGCGCGCATCGTTCCCGATGACGAAGTGCTGGCGCTGGAAGCGGGAGCGCATGATCTGGTGATCCATGCACTTTGCCTGCACTGGGCCAATGATCCGGTGGGCCACCTGGTGCAGTGCCGCCGCGCGCTGAGGCCGGACGGGCTTTTCCTGGGCGGGTTGTTCGGCGGGCGCACGCTGACGGAACTTCGCGCTGCCCTGGCCGAGGCCGAGGTGGCCGTCACCGGCGGGCTGTCGCCGCGCGTGCTGCCGATGGGCGAGATCCGCGATCTGGGCGGGCTGTTGCAGCGCGCGGGCTTTGCCCTGCCGGTGGCCGACGGCACACTGACGGAGGTGACCCATGCCGATGCGTTCCGGCTGATGGCCGACCTGCGCGCGATGGGCGAGGGCAACGCGCTGGCGGGCCGCCTGCGCCACCCCACCCGCCGCGCGGTTCTGGTGCAGGCCGCAGCCCGCCATGCGGCCGCCTTTCCAGCACGGGGCGGCGGCATCCGCAGCAGTTTCGAGGTCATCACCCTGACCGGCTGGGCCCCGCATGACGGCCAGCAGAAACCGCTGCGGCCCGGATCGGCGGCCCGGCGGCTGGCCGATGCGCTGAACACCACCGAGACACCGCTGCCCCCCGCGACCAAGGGTGGCAGTTGACGCTGCCCGTTTTGCGGTTACATCCCGGCTTGACCTTTTTATGACAGGATGTTTCGCGAATGCTGGACGCCAAGACCGGCCACGCCATGGCAGAAACCCTTCCGGCGATGATTCCTCCGGGGCAGGAGCGGCTGTCGCATGCGCCCGCCGACCATCCGCCGGTGCGGCGGGCGAAGGTGGGCGTGTTGCTGGCAAACCTCGGCACGCCCGACAACTATGACTATTGGTCGATGCGGCGCTATCTGAACGAGTTCCTTTCGGACAAGCGGGTGATCGACTATGCCGCCTGGAAATGGCAGCCGCTGCTGCAACTGATCATCCTGACCAAGCGACCGTTCAGTTCGGGCGCGAACTACAAGCTGATCTGGAACCACGACAAGGGCGAAAGCCCGCTGATGACGATCACCAGGGACCAGACCGCCGCCATTGCCGCCGCGATGAAGGCCGAACACGGTGACAGGGTCATGGTGGATTTCTGCATGCGCTACGGCAACCCCTCGACCGCATCGAAGGTGCGCGCGATGATCGAGGCCGGCTGCGAAAAGGTGCTGTTCTTCCCGCTGTACCCGCACTACGCCGGTGCCACGTCCGCCACCGCGAACGACCAGTTCTTTCGCGCGCTGATGACGGAAAAGCGTCAGCCGGCCGTGCGCACCGTGCCGGAATACTTTGACCATCCGCTGTACATCGACGCGCTGGCGCAATCGGTGGAACGGGCCTATGCGGGGCTGGACCATCGCCCGGATGTTCTGGTCGCCAGCTATCACGGGATGCCCAAGCGGTATCTGATGTCGGGCGACCCCTACCATTGCCAATGCGCCAAGACCACGCGCCTGCTGCGCGAACGGCTGGGCTGGGACAGGGGCAGCATCGACACCACGTTCCAGTCGGTCTTTGGCCCCGAGGAATGGCTGAAGCCCTATACCGTGGAACATGTGGCCGAACTGGCCAAGGAGGGAAAGAAGCGCATC
>JAAFHX010000083.1 GCA_013297695.1 Rhodobacterales bacterium
TCTACACCAAGCCCGAACTCTACCCGATGACGGTGCAGCTGAACAACATCGTCAACTCGGTGCAGGGGGTCAAGGAATACAACGTCAACATGGCGGCAACGCTGCTGACGGGCCTCGTGCCGCTGGTCATCTACTTCGCCTCTGGCAAACTGTTCGTTCGCGGCATCGCCGCCGGCGCCGTGAAAGGCTGAACCGCATGGACCATTCGATCTCGGTCAAGGACCTGACGCTGAACTTCGGGGCAGTGTCGGTGCTGAAGAACCTGAACCTGGATGTGGCGCAGGGGGAATTCATCGTGCTGCTGGGGCCTTCGGGCTGCGGCAAGTCCACGCTGCTGAACTGCCTTGCGGGGCTGCTTGACATCACCGACGGGCAGATCTGGATCGGCGGCAAGAACGTCACCTGGGCCGAACCGTCGGATCGCGGCATCGGCATGGTGTTCCAGTCCTATGCGCTTTACCCGCAGATGTCGGTGCGCGGGAACCTGTCCTTCGGGCTGAAGAATGCGCGGATGCCCAAGGATGAAATCGACAGGCGTGTGGCCCGTGCGGCAGAAATCCTGCAGATCGGGCCTTTGCTGGACCGCAAGCCGGGGGCGCTTTCGGGCGGGCAGCGGCAGCGGGTCGCCATCGGACGGGCGCTGGTGCGGGACGTGGACGTGTTCCTGTTCGACGAGCCGCTGTCGAACCTGGACGCCAAGCTGCGCAGCGAGCTGAGGGTGGAAATCAAGCGGCTGCATTCGCGCCTCAACAACACGATGGTCTATGTGACCCATGACCAGATCGAGGCGCTGACCCTGGCCGACCGCATCGCCGTCATGCGCGGCGGCATCATCCAGCAGCTTGACGCGCCGCAGACCATCTACAACCGGCCCGCGAACCTGTTTGTGGCAGGCTTCCTTGGCAGCCCTGCGATGAACTTCCTGCACGGCTCCACCGTGGACAACGGCCGCGTCTTCCAGTTCGGCGAGAACCGGATATCGCTTGCGGGCTATGATGGCGGGGCGGTGCTGGAACGGCCCCGGGCGATCCTTGGCCTGCGGCCCGAGCATATCACCATCGGCGAAGAGGCGCGTCCCGGCGTGTCCTTGCCTGCGGTTGTCGAGATCGACGAGCCGATGGGGGCCGACAGTCTGGTCTGGCTTCAGGCAGGTGGCCAGCAGATGTCGGTGCGCATTCCGGTGGAACAGCGCATGGCGCCCGGCACCCCGGTGCACATTCACTTCGACCTGTCGAAAGCATCCCTGTTCGATGCGGGAACCGAGCTGCGGATCTGACCATGACCAACCTTTCCGGGCGCTGGACGCTCCGTGACGAAACCGGCGCGCATGTGGTGCCCTTTGATCTGCCGGGCGACAGCATCACCGCACTGCAGGCAGCCGGGGTGATCCCCGACCCCTACTGGGGGCGCAACGAACTGCTGGTACGGTGGGTGGCTGACCGCGACTGGCAGGCAGAGCGTCGCTTTGACCATGACGGCAGTGCCGCCGATCTGGTCATCGACGGGCTGGATACCGTGGCCGAGGTTGCGATCAACGGGGTTCCGGTCCTGTCGGCTGCCAACAGCTTTCGCCGCTGGCGCGTCGATGCCGGGGCGCTGCGGACTGGGGAAAACACCATCACGATAACCTTCCGGTCGGCCACCCGCGCCGCCGATGCGCTGCAGGCCGCGATGCCGTTCCCCATTCCCTATGCCGCGCAGAACTGCCCGATCCCGAACGGCAACATGCTGCGCAAGGTCGCCTGCGATTTCGGCTGGGACTGGAACCTTGCCGTCGCCCCCTTCGGGCTTTACGGGCGCATCGCGCTGGAGCCGAAGGGCGACCGGATCGAGGATGTCCTGGTGACGCAACGCCACGGCGACACGACGCGGGTGATGGTTGAAGTTCACACCACGGCGCAGGAAGTTGTTGCAACACTTTGCGAAGAAAAGGCATCTGCCAAAACAGAAAGTGGCGTGGCACGGCTGGAATTCGAAATCTGCAACCCCGATCTCTGGTGGCCTGCCGGACTGGGTCCGCAGAACCTGCACCTGCTTTCGGTGACTGCCGGAACTGCCAGTGCGACCCGCCGCATCGGTCTGCGTCGGCTTGACCTTGTGTCGGAACCCGACGCCGCCGGGCGGTCGTTCGGCTTTCGGGTGAACGGCCATCCGGTCTTTGCGCGCGGGTCGAACTGGATTCCCGCCGATGCGCTGGCCGGGCGGATCACCCCCGAGAAGACACGCGCGCTGCTGCAATCGGCGGTGGATGCCAACCAGAACATGATCCGCGTCTGGGGTGGCGGGCGGTATGAACCCGACTGGTTCTATGATCTCTGCGACGAACTGGGCCTGATGGTCTGGCAGGATTTCATGTTTTCCTGCAACCTCTACCCCTCGACCCCCGATTTCCTCGCCGAGGTGGATGCCGAAGTGCGTGACGTGGTGGCGCGGCTGAATCACCACGCCTGTCTTGCGCTGTGGTGTGGTGACAATGAACTCATCGGTGCGCTGACCTGGTTTGACGAAAGCCGCAAGGATCGTGACCGCTATCTGGTCAGCTATGACCGGCTGAACCGCACCATCGAGACGGCGCTGAAGGCGGTTGCGCCGCTGGCGAACTGGTGGCCGTCGTCCCCCTCGCCGGGGCCGCTGGCCTTCGGCGATGCCTGGCACGATGACTCGTCCGGCGACATGCATTTCTGGTCGGTCTGGCACGAGGGGCGCGACTTCGACCACTACCGCGACGTAAAGCCCCGCTTCTGTTCGGAATTCGGGTTCCAGTCCTATCCGTCGATGAGTGCCATCCGCCGCTTTGCCGACCCTGCCGATTTCAACATCGCCGCCCCGGTGATCGAATGCCACCAGAAGAACGCGGGCGGCAATGCGCGGATTGCGGAAACCATGTTCCGCTATTTCCGCTTTCCGGTGGGGTTCGAGAATTTCGTCTATCTTTCCCAGGTGCAGCAGGGGCTGGCGATCAAGACCGCCGTCACGCAGTGGCGCAGCCTGAAGCCGCATTGCATGGGGGCACTGTACTGGCAGTTGAACGATACCTGGCCGGTCTGTTCCTGGGCCTCGCTGGACCATGGCGGCAACTGGAAGCTGTTGCACCACATGGCGCGGCACTTCTTTGCGCCGGTGACGGTGGTGGCGATCCCGCAGGGTGCGGCGCTGGAATTGCGGGCGGTGAATGACAGCCGTGTTCCGGTGGCGCTGACGGTCGATGCCTTTGCCCTGTCGATGGCGGGAGAGATGCGTGCGCTGGCGCGGCTTTCGGCGCAGGTGCCGACCGATGCCGCCGTGCCGCTTGCGGCGGTGCCCCTGTCGGACCTGCGGCCCGACGAGGTGCTGTACTGGCGCTGGACTGGCCCCGAGGGGCTGGTGGGCGAAGACCTGCACGCACCGCGCGCCTGGAAGACCTTTGACCTGCAGCCGCCCGGCATTGCCATGAACGTGGCCCCATCGGGCGGGACAACCGACATCACCCTGACGGCGCGGGCGCTGGCGCCGTTCGTTGCGCTGGAGGCGGATGTTCCGGGCCGGTTTTCCGACAACGCCTTTGCGCTGATCCCCGGCCAGCCGCGCCATGTCACCTTCACGCCCGAAAGCCCCGGCGCGGCCCTGCGCCTGACCCTTCGCGACCTGCATTCCGCGACCTGTGTTGCGGCCAACCCCCCGGAGACCCCATGATTTCCTATCAGCTTTACTCTTCGCGCAACTTCCCGCCCCTGGGTGACACGCTGACCATGGTGGCAGGACTGGGCTATGACGCGGTCGAAGGCTATGGCGCGCTTTATGCCGATGATGCGCAGGTGGCCGATCTGACGGCGCGGCTTGGTGCGTCCGGGCTGAAGATGCCCTCGGGCCATTTCGGGCTGGCGCAGCTTGAGGCGGAGCCGGAGAAGGTGATTGCGATTGCAAGGGCGCTCGGGATTTCGCGCATCTACTGCCCTTACGTGATGCCCGCAGACCGGCCGACCGATGCCGACGGATGGCGGGCCTTTGGCGCGCGGCTGCAGGCGGCGGGTGCGCCGTATCGTGCGGCAGGGCTGGGTTTCGGCTGGCACAACCATGATTTCGAGCTGACGGCCCTGCCCGACGGGCAATACCCGCAGGACCTGATCTTTGCAGGCGGACCCGAATTGGAATGGGAGATGGACGTGGCCTGGGTCATCCGGGGCGGGGCCGATCCGCTGGCGTGGATCGCGCGGCACGGGTCCCGGATCACCGCGGCGCATGTCAAGGACATCGCGGCCCCGGGCGAAAATGCGGCCGAGGATGGCTGGGCCGATGTGGGGCAGGGCACGGTGGACTGGGCCGGGCTGATGGCCGCGCTTCGGGCCACGCCCTGCGACCTGTTCGTGATGGAACATGACAACCCGTCCGACCACCAGCGCTTTGCCGCCCGGTCGATCGCTGCCGTGAAGGGGTACTGAGGCATGGAAACGCTTGGCATCGGCATCATCGGCTGCGGCAACATCTCGACCACCTATCTGCGCCTGGCCCCGGTCTTTCGCGGGTTGCAGGTGCGGGCGGTGGCCGACGTGAACATGGGGGCCGCCGAGGCGCGCGCGGCGGAATACGGGGTCAAGGCGCAGTCGGTGGAGGACCTGCTGGCGAACCCGGATGTGGATGTGGTGATCAACCTGACCATTCCGGATGCGCATTTCGCAGTGTCGAAATCAATCCTTCAGGCGGGCAAGCATGTCTATTCGGAAAAGCCTCTGGTGCTGGGGCTGGAGGACGGGCTGGCGCTGCGCGATCTGGCGGCGGCGCGGGGGCTGCGGGTGGGCTGCGCGCCCGACACCTTCCTGGGCGGCGCGCACCAGCAGGCGCGCGCGCTGATCGACGAGGGCCGGATCGGCACCATCACCGCCGGAAGTTCGGCCGTGATGAGCCACGGGATGGAGCATTGGCACCCCAACCCGGATTTCTTCTTCCTGCCGGGCGGCGGGCCGATGCTGGACCTTGGGCCCTATTACATCGCGAACCTCATCAACCTGATCGGCCCGGTCAAACGGGTGGGCGCGCTGACCACAAGCGCCACGCCGACCCGCACGATCACGACCGAGGGGCCGCGCCAGGGGCAGGAGATTCCCGTCAAGACGCCCACGAACATTCATGCCCTGCTGGAATTCGCCAATAGGGCCACGGTGAACCTGTCGACCAGCTGGGATGTCTGGGCCAGCAAGCGGGTGAACATGGAGCTTTACGGCACCGAAGGATCGCTGTTCGTGCCCGACCCGAACTTCTTCGGCGGTGCGCTGGAACTGGCAGGGCGGGATGGCGTGATTGCACCGGTGCCGCAGTGGGATCATCCGTTCGGGGTGCCGAACCAGGATCACGGGCGCGGGCCGATCGCCAACTATCGCACGGCCGGGCTGGCCGACATGGCGCAGGCCCTGGCCGAGGGGCGCGACCACCGCTGCTCGCTGGAGCGTACGCTGCATGGGGTCGAGGTGATGACAGCGGTTCTGAAATCCGGCGAAACCGGGCAGTTCGTGACGCTGCAGACCACCTGTACCCGCCCCGAAGCCCTGGGGGCAGATGCCGCGCAGGCCCTGCTGGCATGACGAAGCCACGATTTTTCTGCGAAAAATCAGGCTCTTTCCTGCGATGCTGCGCGGGATGATCCGGAATCCGGTGCTGCGCGGGTTCAACCCCGATCCGTCGATCTGCCGGGTCGGAGGGGACTATTACATCGCGACCTCGACCTTTGAATGGTATCCGGGGGTACAGATTCACCATTCGACCGATCTGGTGACCTGGCGGCTGGTGGCGCGGCCGCTGAACCGGGCGGACCTGCTGGACCTGCGCGGGGTGCCCGACAGTTGCGGCGTCTGGGCGCCCTGCCTGAGCCATGCCGATGGCCGGTTCTGGCTGGTCTATACCGATGTGAAGCGGATGGACGGGGCCTTCAAGGATGCGCACAACTACGTCACCCACTGCACCACCATCGACGGGGACTGGGCACCGCGGGTCCATGTGAATTCTTCGGGCTTTGATCCGACGCTGTTCCATGACGAGGACGGGCGCAAGTGGTTCCTGAACATGCGCTGGAACCATCGCGGGCCGGGAACCGGGCGGAACCCGGCGCATGACAGCTTTGACGGGATCGAACTGCAGGAATGGCACCCGGAGCGGGGGCTGACCGGGCCGGTGCACAGGATCTTCACCGGCAGCGATCTGGGGCTGACCGAAGCCCCGCACCTGTTCCGCCGCAATGGCTGGTACTATCTGACGGTGGCCGAGGGCGGAACCGGCTATGACCACGCGGTGACCATGGCGCGGTCGCGCGCCATCACGGGGCCCTATCGGATGCACCCGCAGCGCCACCTGATGACAACGCGCCATGCCCCCGACGGCCCGTTGCAGCGGGTGGGGCACGGACAGTATGTCGAAACGCCGGAGGGGCAGGCCTTCCATACCTATCTCTGCGGCCGACCGCTGCCCGGGGGGCGGTTCTGCCCCCTGGGCCGCGAGACCGGGATTGCCGCCTGCACCTGGGGGGCGGATGACTGGCTGTATCTGGAGGGCGGCGGGCTGGTGCCGCCGCAGACGCTGCCCGGTCTTTCGGGGACTGATCCATTGCCCGATGCCCCGGTGCTGCGCCGGTTCGACGGCGACCGGCTGCCGCCCGAGTTCCAGTGGCTGCGCCACCCTCATCCCGAACGGCTGTTCACATTGACGGGCCGGGCGCTGCGGCTGACCGGGCGCGAAAGCCCCGGAAGCTGGTTCGAGCAGGCACTGGTGGCCCGGCGGCAGGAACATCACCACTACAGCGCCGAAACCGAAGTGTCGGCAGACCCCGAAAGCTGGCAGCAGGCGGCGGGGCTTGTGACCTATTACAACCGCCACAAGTTCCATGCGGCGCTGCTGACGCACGAGGCCGGGGGACGCGCGCTGATCCTGATGTCCTGCGCGGGCGATTGGCCGGGTGAACGGCTGAGCTTTGCGCTGGAGGCACCGCAGCCGGTGCCCGACGGGCCGATCCGGCTTCGGGTTCGCGTCGCGGGGGCGACACAGCGGTTTTTCTGGGCCGCGCCGGGCGGGGACTGGCAGCCGCTTGGCCCCGATCTTGATGCCAGCGTGATTTCGGACGAAGGCGGGCGCGGGGAACATGCCAGCTTTACCGGGGCTTTCGTGGGCATGATCGCCCTTGACCTTTCCGGTCAGGGCCGGGTGGCGGATTTCGCAAGCTTCGGCTATCACCCCCTGCAGGACGGGACCTGATCCCGCAAGCCCTGGGGGCAGCATGGCATCCCCGCCGGTTCTGGTGGTTGATCTTGACCGAACGCTGATCCGGACGGATCTGCTGCATGAAAGCTTCTGGTCGGCGCTGACGCGACAGTGGTCGGTGCCCTTCCTGGTGTTGCGGCACCTGTCGCGGGGCAAGGCCGCGTTGAAACGCTGGCTGGCGGGTCGGTCGCGGATCGATGTCGCGACGCTGCCCTATGATCCGGTGGTGATCGACCTGATCGCTGCGCGCAAGGCCGAAGGGGCGCGGATCGTGCTGGTCACGGCATCGGACAAGGTTCTGGCCGAACGTGTGGCGGCCCATCTGGGCGTGTTCGACGAGGTTGCCGGGTCGGACGGCGTGACCAACCTGAAGGGCCGGGAAAAGGCGGCGCTTCTGGTGGCGGCTTTCGGGCACAAGGGGTTCGACTATATCGGTGATGCCCGGGCCGACCTGCCGGTCTGGGCCGAGGCAGACCGGGCGATCACCCTGCACGCCCCGGCCCGGTTGCAGGCCGAGGTGGACCGGGTCGCGCCGGGCGCAGTGCACCTTGGCGCGCCGAAGGGCTGGTTGCGTCCGGCCCTGCGCGCCATGCGGCCGCATCAGTGGCTGAAGAACCTGCTGGTGTTCGTTCCGGTTCTTGCCGCGCACGAGATGGCGCTGCCGCCCCTGTCGGCGGCGACGCCGGCCTTTGTGGCCTTTTGCCTGTCGGCCTCGGCGGTCTATGTGCTGAACGACCTTCTCGACCTGCGCGCGGACCGCGACCATCCGCGCAAGCGTGACCGCCCCTTTGCCTCGGGAGACCTGCCGATCCGTGCGGGGACGTGGCTGTTTTCGGCGCTGGCGGCGGCGGGTCTGGCGGTGGGCTGCCTGCTGGGACCGGCCTTCGTGGCCGTCCTGATCCTGTATCAGGTGACGACCACGGTCTATTCGCTGGTCCTCAAGCGTCGGGCGGTGATCGACATCTGCACGCTGGCCGGGCTTTACACGCTGCGGATCGTCGCGGGCGGGGTGGCGACCGACATCGGGCTTTCGGTCTGGCTGCTTGCCTTTTCGACCTTTTTCTTTTTCACGCTGGCCGCCGTGAAGCGGCTGGCGGAACTGACGGAACTGCAAAGCCTTGGTGGCCGCCTCGCCGCCGGTCGCGGCTACCGGGTCGAGGATCTGCCGCTGGTCGCGGGCATGGCGCTGGCCTCGGGCTATGTGGCGGTGCTGGTGATGGCGCTGTACATCAATGCGCCCGAGGTTCAGGCGCTGTACAACCATGCCGAAATGCTGTGGGGCATCTGCCCGGTGCTGCTGTACTGGATCAGCCGGGTCGTGCTGCGCGCGCACCGGGGCGAGATGCCGGATGATCCCATCGTCTTTGCGCTGCGCGACCGCACGAGCCTTCAGTGCCTGTGGCTGATCCTGGCCTTTCTGGTCGCGGGAGACCTGCCGTGACAGTGCCGCCCCTGCGCGACGCGCGCGCCCGGCTGTCGGGGTGGGGCGGCGTTCCGCAGGCTGCGGAGTACCCGGTTGCGGCGCCCCGGGATGCCGAAGACCTGCGCCGGCTGGTGGGGCGGGGCGACATGATCGCCCGGGGCAACGGGCGGTCCTATGGCGACCCGGCGCTGAATCGGCATCGGACGGTGCAGATGTCGGGTCTTGGGCGGATGCTGGCATTCGACGCGGGCAATGGCGTGATCGAGGCCGAAGCCGGGGTGATGCTGGGCGACCTGATCGCGGCGCTGCTGCCGCGCGGCTGGTTTCCAGCCGTCACGCCGGGCACCCGGTTCGTCACCCTTGGCGGCATGATCGCCGCCGATGTGCATGGCAAGAACCACCACCGCGACGGCGGCATGCGCGAAACCCTGCGCTGGATCGACGTGATGGGGGCACAGGGCACCGTGCGGCGCACCTCTCCCGGCGAGGCGCTGTTCGAATGGACGGTCGGCGGGATGGGGTTGACCGGTGTGATCCTGCGCGCCGGTCTGCGATTGCGCCCGGTCGAGACGGGCTGGATGCGCCAGACCACCGTTGCCGCGCCCGACCTGCATGCCGTGATTGCGGCGCTGGAGACCGATGACGCGCCCTATTCCGTGGCCTGGATCGACAGTCTGGCCGCAGGGGCCGACCTGGGGCGCGGGCTGGTGCATCTGGGCGCACATGCGCGTCTGCGCGATCTGGCCCCGGGGATGGACCGCTTTCCCAGGGCGCGCACGGGCCTGTCGGTGCCGGTCATGGCCCCGTCCTGGGTCCTGGGCCGACCGCTGGTGCGGGCGTTCAACCGGCAGATCTACCGGCGCGGCCTTGCCGCCCCCGTTTCGGCCCTGCGAGACTGGGAAAGCTACTTTTACCCGCTGGACCGGATCGGGCAATGGAACCGCCTGTATGGCCGCCGTGGCTTTGTGCAGTTCCAGTGCGTGCTGCCGGAGGCTGCTGCGGTCAAGGGGCTGACGGCGCTTCTCGGGGCCTCGGCTGCCGGGGGGCATCCGTCGTCTCTGGCGGTCCTGAAGAAGCTGGGGCCAGAGGCGGGTCCGTTTTCCTTTCCGATGGCCGGGTGGACACTTGCGCTGGACCTTGCGATGCGCGACGGAACACCGGCGCTGATGGATCGGCTGGACGCGATTGCCATCGACCATGGCGGGCGGTTCTATCTGGCCAAGGATGCGCGCCTGCGGGCCGGGACGCTGACCCGGTCCGATCCCCGGGCCGAGGCATTCCGGGCGATGCGGCAGGATCAGGGGCTGCGGGCGGCCTTCCGGTCGCTGCAATCGGAAAGGCTGGAGTTGTGAGCAAGGCGGCGGTTCTGGTTCTGGGCGGGCGATCCGACATCGGGCTTGCCATCGCGCACCGGTTTGCCGCCGCCGGTCACCCGATCCTTCTGGCCGCCCGTAGGCCCGAGCGCTTGGCGGACGATGCCGCCGACCTGCGGCTGCGCCACGCGGTCGCCGTCAGCCTCATGGACTGGGACGCGCTGGACCCGGTGGCGACCGAGGCGATGATTGCCGCGCTCGACCCGCTTCCGGGGATCGCGGTCTGTGCCGTGGGCCTTCTGGGCGATCAGGCACAGGCCGAGCATGACGGCGCTGCGGCGGCGCTGGTCATCCGCACGAATTTCGAGGGTCCGGCGCTGGCGATGGGCTGGCTTGCGAACCGGTTCGAAGCGCGGGGCAGCGGTGTGCTGGTCGGCATATCGTCGGTCGCGGGGGAACGGGGGCGGGCCGACAACTATGTCTATGGAGCCGCGAAGGCCGGGTTCACGGCCTTTCTGTCGGGTCTGCGCAACCGGCTGGCGCGGCGCGGGGTGCAGGTGGTGACCGTTCTGCCGGGCTTTGTGCAGACGCGCATGGTCGAAGGCCGCGCCCTGCCGCCCCGGCTGACCGCCACACCGCAGGAGGTCGCCGCAGCGGTGGACCGCGCCGTCGCGCGCGGGCGCGATGTGGTCTATGTCAGGCCGGTCTGGCGGGTCATCATGCTGGTCATCCGGCTGATCCCCGAACGGCTGTTCAAGCGGATGCGGCTGTAGTCCCATGACCCCCGCACGGCGCAACCTTGTCATCCTGTGCCTGTCCTATGGTCTGGCGGTAGCGCTGATGCTGCACCAGGTCGGGATCGACCTTGCCGCCTCGGGCAGCGACTGGCGGCAGGGCGAATGGCTGATCAACAGCGAAGGCGTGGCGATCCGCCGGGGGGTGCTGGGGTCCGGCCTGATTGCGCTGTCCGATGCCACCGGGATCGGGCTGCTGACGCTGGCCTTCGCGGTGCCGATGGCCTTTCTGGGGCTGATCGTTGGCAGCCTTGCGCTGTTCGCCGCCGCCGAGGGGCCGGGTGACCGGCTGCTGCTGATGATGATGTCGCCGGGCCTGGTGCTGTTCTGGGGGGCCGACCCGGAAAGCATCCTGCGCAAGGAGGTGCTGATCTATGCCGCCTTCCTGCCGCTGATCCTGGTCGCGGGGCGAGGGCAGGGGGGGCGTCGGGCGCTGGCGGCCTGCGTGGCCCTGTTCGCGCTGGCGGCGGCGGGGCATGAGATGTCGGTGTTCTTCGTGCCGGCGCTGGCGGTGGCGATCCTGATCTGCCGCCCGCGCGATGCCGCGTCCTGGGCGGCGGTGGCGGCGGTGGCGATGCTGGGCCTCTTGACCCTGGGATTTGCGCTGCGCTATCCGACCGTTTCGGACCTTGGCCTGGTCTGCGACCCGCTGGTCGCGCGCCACCTGTCGCCGGCGATCTGCGAAGGTGCGATCTCGTGGGTCAGTCGCGACCTGGATTTCGCACAGGAACGGCTGCTGGTTCAGGCCGACAATCCCCGTGCCTGGACGGTTGTGCTGACCTACGGGGCGGCGCTGCTGCCTTTTGCCGTGGCCCTGTGGGGCAGACCCCGGGCCGGGTGGTGGCTTGCGGCGATCCTTCTGGCCGGGGTGCCGTTTCTGCCCCTGTGGGTGGTTGCGCTTGATTGGGGCCGGTGGATCAATGCGCATGTGGCGGTCATGGTGTTCCTTGTGCTGATCGGGTGCAGGACCGGTCGGCTGTCCGGCCTGCGCGCGCCTTTGCCGGGGCTGCTGTTCCTTGCCACGCTGGCCGTCTGCCTTGGCGTCGGCATGCGCCACATCGGCGGACCGATCCGGGCGGGCCTGATCGAGGTCGCGCTGCGGACCTTCGTGAACCCTGGCCTGTAAGATCCCCGATCCCTCTTGGGGTTGCGGTGCGGGGCCGCTAGACTGCGGGCCAGCGACGGAGCACGGCATGACAACGGCACCCGAAACCCGGAACGATCCCGCGATGGCAGGCATGATCCGCATACCCGGCGGCACCTTCCTGATGGGGTCCGACCGGCACTACCCCGAGGAAGCGCCCGCGCACCGCGTGACGGTCGATCCGTTCTGGATCGACGAAACACCGGTGACCAACGCCCAGTTCCGCGCCTTTGTGCAGGCGACCGGCCATGTGACCTTTGCCGAGATCGCCCCCCGGGCCGAGGATTATCCCGGTGCCCGCCCCGAAATGCTGCGCCCCGGTTCGCTGACCTTCCGCCCGCCGCCGGGTCCGGTCGATCTGCGCCAGCCGCTGTCGTGGTGGGATTTCACCTTCTTTGCCAACTGGCGCAGACCCTATGGCAAGGGCAGCAGCAACCGCGACCTTGATGACCACCCGGTCGTGCATGTGGCCCATGCCGATGCGCTGGCCTATGCGCAATGGGCCGGCAAGGACCTGCCGACCGAGGCCGAATGGGAGTTTGCCGCGCGTGGCGGCCTTGAGGGGGCCGAATATGCCTGGGGCGACGCGTTCACACCCGGTGGCCGCCATATGGCCAACACCTGGCAGGGGGCTTTTCCGCGCGAAAACCTGACCGAGGATGGCTATGGCCGCACGTCGCCCGTGCGCGCCTTTCCGGCCAACGGCTATGGTGTGCATGACATGATCGGCAATACCTGGGAATGGACGCAGGACTGGTATGTGCCGCGCCATCAAGGTGACGCGGGCAAGGCCTGCTGCATCCCGGCGAACCCGCGCGGGCCGCGCGAGGAAGACAGCCTTGACCCCGCGACGCCGCGCATCCGCATCCCGCGCAAGGTGCTGAAGGGCGGCTCGCACCTTTGCGCGCCGAACTATTGCCGCCGTTACCGCCCCGCCGCCCGCCACCCCGAACCGGTCGATACCTCGACCAGCCACGTCAGCTTTCGCTGCGTGCGCCGCAGCTGAATGCGACGCAGCCCCGGACTTGATCCGGGGCCTGCTCCGGCGACCCCTTGCGCGGGCTGGCGGGGAGGCCCCGGATCAGGTCCGGGGCTGCGGTCGGCCTTTTTCCCCACCTTCAGACGTCGCGGCCGGGGGGAAAGCGGGGGCCTCCTCGACCGTATCGGCCAGCAGGACCGCGATGAACCGCGTCGATGCAAAGCTGCCGCAGATGATCGCCACGACCGAGGTCATGGGAATGGCCAGGATCGCCCCCGCAAGCCCCCAGACCGACGACCAGACCGACAGCGCCACAAGGATGACAAAGGGGCTGAGGTTCAACTGCCGCCCGATCATCTTCGGCTCCAGGATGTTGCCGACATAGGTCTGCGCCCCGATCAAAAGCGTGCCCAGCAGCGCCGTGGTGCCAAGCGACCCGAACTGCGCCACCGACAGCACGACCGGCAGCGCCACGCCGATGATCGAGCCCACATAGGGGATATAGTTGGTCAGCCCGATCACCACGGCCCAGAACAGCGCGAAATCCACCCCCATCACCCAGAGGATCACAAAGGAAATCACCCCCAGGATGATGTTGATCAGCGTCTTGACCGCCAGATAGTCGCCGATCTTGCCGTTGATCTCGGCGATGATGCGGGCCGTGCGCTCGGCCTGCCCGCCCTCGGGAAAGGCCACCGCCAGCTTGGCCGCAAAGCCGCGCCGCTCGCCCAGCAGGAACCCGGAATAGACGATCACCAGAAACAGCGTCAGACCGGCGCTTGTCACCCCCCCCAGCAGGGTGACCAGAACCGACTGAAGGTTGATCTTGTCCAGCGTGGTCGATTTCAGGTCGGCCCAGGTGGGCGTCGTGTCAAAGTTCATCACATCGGCAAAGCGGGCGATCAGCGCCTCGATGTTCTGCTGGTAGACCGGCATGACCCGGACAAGCTGGCTCATGGTGGACGACATCACCAGAAGCAGCGCCGCGATCGAAAGGGTGAAAGCCAGCAGCACCAGGGCGTGCCGGGCCAGCCCCGACATCCGCCCGAACAGCGGCAGCCGGCCAAGCGCGTCCGATGCCGTGACCAGCACATAGACCGAGATCACCGCCATCACGATGGGCAGCAGGATGGGCCGGGCGACAGCCAGCCCCCAGATCACCATGATCGCCAGCGCCAGCGACAGCACCAGGTTCAGAAAGGGCGCGCCCCGCACCGCCGCGCCCCCCGTGCGTCAGGCCCGGCCCGGGTTGTCGCGCGCGTGCAGCGACAGGGCCACCATCGACACCCCGGTCGAGATCAGGTCCACCGCCAGCAGGATGCCCAGGATCGTGGCCGCCGATTGCGGAAAGTTCGACAGGATCATGCCGCCCAGCAAGACCGAGATCGCGCCCGAAATCAGCACCATCCAGAAATACGGCGTGCCCCGGGTGCCCCAGGCGAGGATCAGCTTGACCAGCCCTTCGGCCAGAAAGCTGATGCCCACCACCAGCGTCAGCGCGAGAACGCCGTTCAGCGGATTGCCAAGGATGTTCAGCCCCAGCCAGGCGGCCAGCGCGCCCAGCAGGATCGTCCAGACCCGGCGGCCCCAGCCCATCTCGCTGAACACGGTCGAAATCAGCACCACGCCCACGATGATGAACATCCACGCCGCCAGCACCGTCGCTGTCAGCGTCGCCGCCATCGGGTTCAACAGCGCCGCGATGCCGCCCACGATGGCTACGGCCCCGGCAATCAGCAGCAGATACCAGTGTCTCATGATCGGTTCCCTTGCCTGAACATGGCGGGACCCTAACGCCGAACCCCCGGTGGGGGCAAGCCAGATCAAGGCGTTAGGGCGTAGGGTCCGGGGCCAGGTCCATCATCGCGGTAAAGCGGTCGTTGCGGACGTCCAGCAGCACCTCGCCGATGCTGCGCGCCTGCGCCGAACACATATAGGCCAGCACGGATGCCGGAACGGCGGTCGGCACCAGTTTTTCCTTCGGAATCCGGCTGATCGGGTTCAGGCCCGCCGCCCGGATTTCGGCCTGCATCGCGGTGTCGGTGGGCGGGATGCCGACGAAGTGGCTGGCGATTCCCTGCGGACCCAGTTCCAGCGCCAGCATCCGCGTCAGCATGTGCACCCCGGCCTTGCTGGTGCAGTAGGCCGTCCACCCCTCCATCGGTGTGGTGGCGGCACCCGTGCCCGCGTTGACGATGGTGCCCCGGCTGGCCACCAGCAGCGGCAGGCAGGCCAGCACCATCCGGTGCACGCCCATCACGTTGACCGCAAAGGCGGGGGCCAGCGCCGCCGTGGGCAGGCTGGCCAGCGGCCCGATGGGGGTGATCAGGCCTGCGTTGTTCACCAGCACGTCCAGCCGCCCGGTGTCGGCCGTGATCCGTGCCGCCGCCGCCGCCGCATCGGCGTCCTGCGTCACGTCCAGCGAAAGCTGCGTCGCGGCCTTGGGCAGCGCCTCGGTCTCGCCATAGACGCCGGCATAGACCTGCGCGCCCCGGTCCACCAGACTCCGCACCAGTTCCGCCCCGATGCCGCGCCCGGCCCCGGTGACCAGAACAACGCGGCCCGACAGGTCGGGCACCGGAACGGGGGCTAGGTTGAACATGGCTGTTGACTCCGTGGGGATGAGCGTTGTTAATTGGCCTGACCAATTTATCGCTAGCGCAGGCCGCGACGGCTGTCAAAGACTAGCGACATCCACGGCAAACAAAACCTCGGGGGGGAGGGGATGATGGACAAGATCGCGCGGATCGAGGCATTCCCGATCCACTATCCCGACCCGAACGATTTCAACACCATCCGCCGTACGGTTCTGGTGCGGGTTGAAACCGATCATGGCGTGACGGGCTGGGGCGAATGCATCGCCATGTGGCCCGAAGCCTGCCGTGCCGTGGTCACGATCATCGGCCAGGGGTTGGCCCCGGTCCTGCTGGGCGAACCGGCGGGGGAAATCGAGGCGAACTGGACAAAGGCGCGCCGCCATGTCTGGTGGTATGGCGAGGGCGGCATCGCCTCGCTGGCGATCAGCGGCATCGACATGGCGCTGTGGGACATCGCGGGCAAGATCGCGGGCAAGCCGCTTTACGCGCTGCTGGGCGGGCTGCGGCAGGACCGGCTGCCTGCAAATGCCTCGTCCCATGTGAACAAGAAGGGGCAGGCCGCCTGCGTGGCCGAGGTGGTGGGTTTCTTCGAGGCGGGCTTCCGGTCCTGCAAGCTGGGCTTCGGCAAGAAGGGCGAAAGCAACATCGGCGGCGATCCGCATACCGACGTGGCCTTCATCGCCGCCCTGCGCGAGGCGTTGGGTGATGACGCGGGCATCCTTGTCGATATCGGCAACGGCGTGCGGTGGGATGCCGACACGGCGATCTCCGTTGCCAACCGGATGCATGCGCTTGGCATCGGCTGGTATGAGGAGCCGCTCTACGCCACCGACGATGCGGGCTACCGCAAGCTGCGAGCCAATACAGACGTCCGCCTGGCCAGCGGCGAACGCGAGTTCACCGAAACCGGCTATCGCCGGCAGATGGAATTCGTGCAGGCAATCGACGTCTATGGCGTGGACCCGGCGCGGGTCGAAGGCATCACCGGCTTTCGCCGCGTCGATGCACTGGCGAGCCACTACGACAAGACCGTGAACGCCCATGCCTGGTCCACCGCCATCACCACTGCTGCCAGCCTGCATCTGTCGCTCGCCTCGCCCAACACCGAGATCTTCGAGTTCAAGCCTTTCCCGGTCGTGGTGCAGGATGATCTTGTGGCCGAGAAGATCTGGCACCGCGACGGCTGGGCCTATCCGTTGCACGGCCCCGGTCTGGGAATCGAGGTGCAGGAGGCGGTCGTGAAGCGGCTGACCATAACATGACCACCCGTTTCGGGGTCACCCGTCCAACCGAGGCGGATATCCGTGCCGGGGGTTTCTCGACCCCCTGGGATGCACCGATGATCCCGCCCTTTCCCTTCCGCTTTCGCAATGCGGAAATCCTGACGCTCTACTGGCGGACCGATCCGGCCGCGATGGAGTTCCTGCTGCCGCCGCCGATGCGGACCCTGGGCGATGTGGCCTGCGTGCATATCTACAAGATGAACGATACCGACTGGCTGGGGCCCTATGCCGAAGCCAACGTGATGTTCGGGGCAGACCTGCCGGGCGTGGGGCAGGGGGCTTATTCACCCTATCTGGTGCTGTCTTCCGATATCGGCGTGGCACATGG